>NZ_JBANET010000003.1:0-324319 GCF_037026685.1 Orrella sp. JC864
AGCGATTTCCGTAAAAAAACCGTGCGGCCCAGCCGTAGCACCAGGACGACACGAAAGATGAAACGGCGGCGCCGGCGCCCTTGCGCCCGCGCCGCGAAGATCAGTAGGCAGCCGCGAACCGCAGGGCTGCCTCGTAGCCGAAGGGCCCAAGGCCCGCGATCACGCCCACCGCCTGGTCGGACAGGTAGGAGTGGTGGCGGAACGGCTCGCGCTTGTAGACGTTCGAGACGTGCACCTCGACGTAGGGGATGGCCACGCCCGCCAGCGCATCGCGCAGGGCCACGCTGGTATGCGTGTAGGCGCCGGCATTGATGATGATGAACTGCACCCCGTCGTGGCCGGCCCGCTGGATGCGGTCAACCAGTTCTCCTTCGTGGTTGGACTGGCCGGTTTCGACCGCAACGCCCAGCGTCCGCGCCAGCTCGGCCAGCCGCTCGTCGACCTGCGCGAGCGTCACGTTGCCGTAGACCTGCGGTTCGCGGGTGCCCAGGAGATTCAGGTTGGGCCCGTGCAGAACCAGGATGCGTTGCGCCATTTTGCCGGCAAAATTTGTGGACAGACCGCTTTTTTACGGCAAAAAGGCACTATTTGTCCATTAGCCCCGGCCGGCATAGGCCGACAGGGTGCGCGCGAGGTCATCGGGTTTGACTTGGCCCAAAATGCGCCGGTTTACCCGTCCATCTGCATCGAAAACGACGGTAAACGGCAGGCCGCCGGCGCTGTTGCCCAGGCTGCGGACAATATCAATACCCTGGTGCCCGGCCACCAGCAGGGGATAGCTTACCTGTACTTTTTCGGTAAAAGCGCGGATGTTCTCGGCAGTATCGATGCCGATGCCGACAAAACGCACTTGCGGGAATTTTTTTTGCAAGGCCTCCAGGTCGGGCATTTCCTTGACGCAGGGCGGGCACCAGGTGGCCCAGAAATTGACCAGCATGGGCTGTCCCGCGAAGCTGGACAGGGGCACCTGCCGCCCGGCCACGTCGGGCAGGGCCAGCTGCATGAACTGGCCGGCGTCGGCCTGCGCGGCGCCCTGCTGCCCTTGCGCGGGCGCGCTGCCGCCCGGGCCCTTGCGCGAGGACACGCGCCAGGCCATCCAGCCGCCGGCGGCCATGGCGGCCACCCCGGCGGCGCCGGAAAGAAAGACTCGTCGTTTCATGGGGCCATGATACCTGCTCCACTTACAATGCAGGCCGGAGGTTATCCATGCATCTGCACATACTGGGCATCTGCGGCACGTTCATGGGCGGGCTGGCCCTGATCGCCCGCGCGGCGGGCCACCGCGTCACGGGCTGCGACGCGGGCGTCTACCCGCCCATGAGCACCCAGCTGGCCGAACAAGGCATAGACCTGATCGAAGGCTTCGGGGCCGACCAGATGGCCCTGGCGCCCGACCTGTACGTGATCGGCAACGTGGTCTCGCGCGGCAACCCCCTGATGGAAGCCATCCTGGAGGCCGGCGCGCCCTATACCTCGGGACCGCAGTGGCTGGGCGAGCACGTGCTGCGGCAACGCCACGTGCTGGCGGTGGCCGGCACCCACGGCAAGACCACCACCGCCTCGATGCTGGCCTGGATCCTCGATCAGGCGGGCCTGGCGCCGGACTTCCTGATCGGCGGCGTGGCCCCGGGCCTGAAGGTGTCGGCCCGCCACGCGCGCCAGGCGCGCCATTTCGTGATCGAGGCCGACGAATACGACACGGCCTTCTTCGACAAGCGCTCCAAGTTCGTGCACTACCGGCCCCGCACGGCCATTTTGAACAATCTCGAATACGACCACGCCGACATCTTTCCCGACCTGGCCGCCATCGAAACCCAGTTCCATCACCTGGTGCGCACGGTGCCGGGCAGCGGGCTGCTGGTGCGTCCGCGCCAGAGCGCGGCGCTGGACCGCGTGCTGGCGCGCGGCTGCTGGTCGCAGCGGACCGAGTTCGGCGAGCAGGCCGCCTGGTCGGCCAGCGGCGGCGAGGACCGCTATACGGTGCTGCATGAAGGCCGGCCCGTGGGCGAGGTCGCCTGGGAACTGGCCGGCCAGCACAACCGGGACAACGCGCTGGCGGCCATCGCCGCGGCCAGCCACGTCGGCGTGCCCCCGGCCCAGGCGGCCCAGGCCCTGTCGCGCTTCGAGGGCGTCAAGCGGCGCCTGGAGCTGCGCGGGCAGGCCCGCGGGGTCAAGGTCTACGACGACTTCGCCCACCACCCCACCGCCATCCGCACGACGCTGGCGGGGCTGCGCAAGCGGGTGGGCCAGGATCGCATCATCGCGGTGCTCGAGCCGCGCTCGAACACCATGAAGCTGGGCACCATGGCCGCCCGGCTGCCCGAGGCGCTGGCGCAGGCCGACCTCGTGCTGTGCTTCGGGGCCCGCGAAGGCAGGCACGCGCTGGGCTGGGACCCCGCCCAGGTGCTGGCGCCGCTGGGCGCGCGGGCCAGCAGCCACGACGACCTGGACGAACTGGTGCGCAGCGTGGCCCGTCAGGCCCGGCCCGGCGACCACGTGCTGGTGATGAGCAACGGCGGCTTTGGCGGGGTGCACGGCAAGCTGCTGCAAGCCCTGGAACAGGAGCGTGGCCAGGGCCCGGAGCCCGGCGCGCAGCCCGCCGGGGCGTCCGCGCCATGATCCTGTACCTGCACGGCTTCGGCTCCTCGCCCGATTCCTACAAGGCCCGCCTGATGGCGCAGGCCATGCAGGCGCGCGGGCTGCAAGGATGCTGGCGCTGCCCGCAGCTGCCGGTCAGCCCGCGCGAGGCGGCCGGCCTGGCCTTGCGGCTGGCGCACGCGCTGCTGGCCCTGCCGCGTCCGGCGCACCTGCCCGAAGGCCCCGAGGCGCTGACCGTGGTCGGCTCCTCGCTGGGAGGCTACTACGCGGCCTGGCTGGCGCAGCAGACCGGCTGCAAGGCGGTGCTGCTCAACCCGGCCGTGCACGCGCCGCGCGAACTGGCGCGGCGCGTGGGGCCGCATCGCATGTATCATTCGGACGCCCCGTTCGTCTTCGAACCGCACTACGTGGACGAGCTGGCGGCGCTCGCCGTGCCGCCCCCGGGCGATGCGCGGCGCTTCTTGCTGCTGGCTGCCACCGGCGACGAGGTGCTGGATTGGCGCGAGATGCGCGATTTCTACCAGGGCTGCCGCCAGGTCATCATCGAAGGCAGCGACCACGGCCTGACCGGCTTCGAACGCTGGCTGCCCGAGGTGCTGGCCTTCGCGGGCGTGCCCGAACCCCCGGCGGCGGCGGCAGGCGCCGGCGCTCTCCCACTTTGATACGCCCGCGTGCCCGGCGGCGCGCGCGGCCTACCGACCTTTCAGACGATGTACCTGTTCTACGAAGAAGACGGCGGCTTCAAGGCCGGCCGCATCATGGCCGAAGCCGAAGCCAGCCTGCAGGTCGAGGCCGATTCGGGCAAGCGCAGCAAGATCAAGCGCGCCAACGCGCTGTTCACCTTCGAGTCGCCCGAGCCCGCGGCGCTGCTGGCCCAGGCCCAGGCCCTGGCCCAGACCGTGGACCTGCCCTTCCTGTGGGAATGCGCGCCGCAGGAGGAGTTCGACGCGCCCGCCCTGGCGCAGGACTATTTCGGCCATGCGCCCTCGGCGGTCGAGAAGGCCGGCCTGATCCTGGCCCTGCATGGCGCGCCGGTGTATTTCCACCGCCGCGGCCGCGGGCGCTACCGTCCGGCGCCGCCGGACGTGCTGGCCGCCGCGCTGGCCGCGCTGGAGAAAAAACGCCTGGCCGCCGAGCAGCAGCAGCGCTGGGTCGACGAGATGGCCGCCGGCCGGCTGCCCGACGAGATCGCCGCGGCGGCCGAGTCGCTGCTGGTGCGCCCGGACAAGAACGCCCTGACCTGGAAGGCGCTGGAGGCCGCCTGCGCGCAGCTGCAAAAATCCCCCGAGCGGCTGCTGCTTGAACTGGGCGCCTTTCCGCATGCGCTGGCCGTGCACAAGCGGCGTTTCCTGGCCACGCACTTTCCTCGCGGCACGGGCTTTGCGCCGGTCAAGCTGCCGGCCGTGGGCCAGGACCTGCCGCTGGCCGACGTGCAGGCCTACTCGGTGGACGACATCACCACCACCGAGATCGACGATGCGCTGTCGGTCGCGATGCTGCCCGAGGGCCGCATCCGCGTGGGCGTGCACGTGGCCGCGCCCGCGCTGGCCGTCACCCGCGACAGCGAGCTGGACAAGCTGGCGCGCGCGCGCATGTCCACGGTGTACATGCCCGGCGACAAGATCCCCATGCAGCCGGACGAGGTGATCCAGGCCTTTTCGCTGGATGCCGGACGTCCCGTGCCGGCGCTCTCGCTATACGTGACGGCCGATCCGCAGAGCGGCGAGATCTTCGCCTCGGAAACCCGCGTCGAGCGCATCGTGGTGCAGCAGAACCTGCGCCACAACGAATTGGACGACCAGGTGACCGAGGCGGCCCTGGCCGATCCGCAGGCCCCCCTGCCCCTTGCCGGCTGGCTGCGCCCGCTGTGGCAGCTGGCCCAGGCCCTGTCGGCCCAGCGCGACCTGGTGCGCGGCAAGCCCGAGAACAACAGCCGGGTGGAATACAGCTTCTACCTCGACGGCGATCCCGACGACCCGGAAACCCCGGTGCGGCTGGTGCCGCGCCAGCGCAACGCGCCGCTGGACCGCATGGTGGCCGAGTACATGATCCTGGCCAACCGCCAGTGGGGCGCGCTGCTGGACGAATGCGGCGTGCCGGGCATCTACCGCTCGCAGCAGGCCGGCCGGGTGCGCATGAGCACCCAGGCGCTGCCGCACGAGGCCATCGGCGTGCCGCAATACGCCTGGACCACCTCGCCCCTGCGCCGCTACGTCGACCTGGTGAACCAGCGCCAGCTGCTGGCCGCCGCCGAGCATGGCGTCTCGGCCCGCCTGGCCGCGCCCTACAAGCCGCGCGATGCGGACCTGTTCGCCATCATCGGCGCCTTCGACGCGCAATATGCCGCCTGGGCCGAGTTCCAGTCCAGCCTGGAGCGCTACTGGTGCCTGCGCTGGCTGCGCCAGCAGGGCGTCACCCGCACGGCCGCCCACGTGCTGCGCGAAGACCTGGTGCGCCTGGCCTGCGCGCCGCTGGTCACCCGGGTGGCAGGCCTGCCCGAGATGGAGCGCGGCCAGGAGATCACGCTGGACATCCTGGGCATGGACGAGCTGGCGCTGACGCTGGAGTGCCGCTGGGCGCCCTGAGGCGCGGGGCGCGCTCGGCCCATTAAAATGCGGGCGTGCCCTTTTCCCTGACCGACCTGCTCCTGTACCCGGCCCGCAAGGCGCGCTGGCTGGCCTCGCCGGCCCAGCGCAGGCTGCAGCTCGCCCTGGTGCTGTCGCTGGCGGCCCATACCGGCGTGCTATCGCTGCAAGGCGGCGCCGACGCGCCCCAGGCCCGCCAGGCCAGCCCGCTGGAAGTGGTGCTGGTCAACAGCCACACGCCGCATGCGCCGGCGCGCGCACAGGTGATCGCCCAGCAGCAGGTGGACGGCGGCGGCACCGATGCCCAGGGCCACGCGCAATCGCCCCTGCCGCACACCGGCGCGGCGGCCCAGACAGTGATCCTGCAGGCCCTGCGCGAACGGCAGCTGCAGCTCGAACAGGAACAGCAGCGGCTGCTGGTGCTGGCCGAAGGCGCGCCGCTGGATGCGGCCGAGCATCCCAAGGCCAGCCTGTGGGACCGCATGGGCGAGCCCGGCGACGATGCGCGCGAGCAGCCCGCCGTGCTGCAGAACGCCCAGATCGCCGCGCTGCGCGAGCGGATCCGCCAGTACAACGCGCAGCCGCGCAAGCACTTCTTCGCGCCCTCGGCCTCGGCCGCCCCGTATGCCCAATACGTGGACGACTGGCGCGTACGGGTCGAGACGGCCGGCACGCAGCACTTTCCGCCGCAGGCGCGCGGACGGATCTACGGTTCGCTGCGCGCCACGGTCGAGCTGCGCAGCGACGGCAGCGTGCTGGACGTGCGCATCGACCGCCCGTCGGAGCACGCGGTGCTGAACCAGGCGGTGCGCCGCATTGTCCAACTGGCCGCGCCCTTCCCGCCTTTTCCGCCGGAGATGTCGCGGCACACCGACGTGCTGTCGATCACCCGTACCTGGCATTTCACCAACGATACGCTCGATACCCAAGCGCCATGACCACAGCCTCGCCCGCCCGCCACGCCGTGATCGGCAATCCCATCGGCCATAGCCGCTCGCCGCGCATCCACACGCTGTTCGGCCAGCAGACCGGCGTGGCCGTACGCTACGAGGCGCTGCTCGCGCCGCTGGACGGCTTCGAGGAAACGGTGCGGCGCTTTTTCGCCGAGGGCGGGCAAGGCGCCAACGTGACCGTGCCTTTCAAGCTGCAGGCCTATGCGCTGGCCCAGGCCGGCCTGAGCGCGCGCGCGCGCGAGGCCGGCGCCGTCAACACGCTGTGGATGCAGGACGGCCGGCTGCACGGCTGCAATACCGACGGCGTAGGCCTGGTGCAGGACCTGCGCCGCCTGGGCGCGGCGCTGCAAGGCGCGCACGTGCTGCTGGTGGGCGCAGGCGGCGCGGCGCGCGGCGCGCTCGGTCCGCTGGCGCAGGCCGGCTGCGCGGCCATCCACGTGGTCAACCGCACCGAGCCGCGCGCCCATGCCCTGCTGGCCGAGTGGCGGGGCGATGCCGGCCGTGCGCGGCTGAGCGCCGGCGCGCTGGCCAGCGCCGCCCGCCCGCAAGGCTGGGACGTGGTCGTCAATGCCACGGCCAGCGGCCTGGCCGACCGCGCGCCCGAGCTGCCCGCCGGGCTGTACCGCCCGGGCGCGCTGGCCTACGACATGATGTATGGCGCGCAGCCCACCGCCTTCATGCGCCAGGCCCAGGCCGAGGGCGCCGCCCGCACGGCCGACGGCCTGGGCATGCTGGTGGCCCAGGCGGCCGAGAGCTTCCGCATCTGGCACGGCGTGCTGCCCGATACCGCCGCCGTGCTGCAGGCGGTGCGCGACGACCTGGCGCAGGAGGCCGGCGCGGCGGGGGCGGCACGATGAGGCGCGCCGGCCGCAGCCCGGACCGCAGGCGCGTGTCCTGGTTCAGGGTAACCAGCGCCATCGTGATGGCGGCGCTGTCGGTGGCCATCCTCTACCAGCTCTGGTACCTGTGCCTGGTGTTCTGGTATGCCCACCAGAATCCCTCCATGACCTCGGTGATGCGGCAGGAGCTGACCCGCCTGCAAGCGCAAGACCCCGACGCGCGGCTGCGCCACGAGTGGGTGCCCTACGACCGCATCAGCAACAGCCTCAAGCGCGCGGTGGTGGCCGCCGAGGACGCCAACTTCACCGGCCACGGCGGCGTCGAATGGGAGGCCATCCGCAAGGCCTGGGAATACAACCAGCGCCAGGCCGAACGCGACAGCGCGCGCCGGCGCGGCGGCTCGACCATCACGCAGCAGCTGGCCAAGAACCTGTTCCTGTCCAGCGAGCGCAGCTACCTGCGCAAAGGCCAGGAGCTGGTGCTGGCCTACATGATCGAGCACGTCATGGACAAGCAACGCATCCTGGAGTTGTATCTGAACGTGGCCGAGTGGGGCATAGGGGTTTTTGGCGCCGAAGCCGCCGCCCGCCACTACTATGGGGTCGGGGCGGGCCAGCTGGGCAACGCACAGGCCGCAAGGCTGGCCGCGATGCTGCCCAATCCGCGCTACTACGATAGAAACCGCAACACGTCTTACCTGAACGCGCGCACCGGCACCTTGCAGCGGCGCATGTCCATGGTGGATATTCCTTGAACCAGGACGCCGTGCGGCCGCTGGCCGGCACGGATCCGCAAAAAACCGCAAAATAGCGGATTGCCTCCACGCTTTCGCACCTACCCATGCGCACTGCCCGACGTTATCTGGCACGCGAGATCTACCGCTCCAGCACGGTCGTGATACTGGCCCTGCTGGGCCTGTTCACGTTCTTCGCGCTGGTCGAGGAGCTCGACGGCATCGGCGAGAACTTCACGCTGCTCTCGCTGTTCTACCTCGAGGCCCTGGCCCTGCCCACGCGCCTGTACGACCTGCTGCCCATCGGGCTGCTGATCGGCGCGGTGCTGGCGCTGGCCGGCCTGGCCCAGCGCAACGAGCTGGTGATCCTGCGGGTCTCGGGCGTCAGCGGCCTGCGGCTCATGGGCATGCTGTGGCTGGTGACCCTGCCGCTGATGGCGCTGGCGCTGCTGCTGTCCGAGGTGGTCACGCCGGCGGCCGAGCTGCGCTCGGGCGAGGCCAACCTGCTGCTGCGCGGCAAGGCCGGCGGGGGCGTGATGGCCAGCGGCTACTGGTTCAAGGAGCCGGTCGAGGGCGGCGGCTCGCGCATCATCAACGTCAGGCGGCTGCTGGCCAGCGGCAACGTGGCCGAGGTCACGCTTTACGAATTCGACCCGGGCCAGCAGCTGCGCGCGCTGTCCACCGCCAAGACCGGACACTTCGGCGCCGGCATCTTCACGCTGGAAGAAGTCACCGAGCACCGCATCAGCGAAGAGGCCTCGCAGGCCCTGGCCGACGCCACCGCGCCGCAGCAGCCGCTGATGGTGCTGCGCGAGCTGCCCAGCCGCGACCTGCGCACCACGCTCACGCCCGAGCGCCTGCTGGCGCGCGTGCTCACGCCCGAGCGCATGTCGCTGCTGAGCCTGTGGGACTACATCGACTACCTGCACGCCAACCAGCTGCAGGCCGACCGCCAGGTGGTGGCCATGTGGCGCAAGCTGGTCTATCCCTTCACCCTGCTGGTGATGATGACCATCGCCGCGCCCATCAGCTTCATGCAGACCCGGCGCGGGGGGGTGGGCGCCAAGGTGTTCGTCGGCATCCTGCTGGGCGTGGGCTTCTTCATGATCAACCAGCTGGCCCTGAACGTGGGCCTGCTGGGCCGCTGGCCGCCCTGGGTCACGGCCATCGTCCCCAACGCCGGCGCTTTGCTGCTGGCCCTGGGCTCGCTCCTTGTCATGGAGAACCGCCACGCGGTCTCGGGCTTCGCCCAGCACCGCTGGCCCTGGAGAAAAGCAAGCGTATGAGCAGTACCGACATCTGGATGATCGGCGACGTGCAGGGATGCTGCGCCTCGCTCGATGCCTTGTTGAATCATCCGGAGATCGCCGCCAATCCCGACGCCAGATTCTGGTTCGCCGGCGATCTGATCAACCGCGGGCCGCAATCGCTGCAAGCCCTGCGCCGGATCATCGGCCTGGGCGAGCGCGCGGTGTCGGTGCTGGGCAACCACGACCTGCATCTGCTGGCCGCCGCCGCCGGCGTGCGCAAGCCCAGCAAGAACGATACGCTGGACGAGATCCTGCAGGCCCCCGACCGCGACGCGCTGATCGACTGGCTCCGCTTTCGGCCGCTGGCGCATTTCGAGCACGGCCACCTGATGGTGCATGCCGGCGTGCTGGCCAAGTGGGACGTGGCCAAGACCCTGTCGCTGGCCGGCGAAGTCCAGGAGGCCTTGCGCGGCGCCAACTGGCAAAAACGCCTGCAGAAAATGTACGGCAACGAGCCGGTGGCCTGGAACGACGAATTCAAGGGCGGCAAGCGCCTGCGCGTGATCATCAACGCGCTGACGCGCATGCGGCTGTGCAACGCGCGCGGCCACATGGACTTCTCGGCCAAGCATGCCCCGGGCGAATGGCCCGACGGCCTGATGCCCTGGTTCGACGTGCCGCGCCGCGCCACGCGCGAGGTGACCGTGGTGTTCGGCCATTGGTCCACGCTGGGCCTGCAGCTGCGCCCGGACGTCATCTGCCTGGATACCGGCTGCGTCTGGGGCGGCACGCTGACCGCCGTGCGCCTGCGGGACCGGCAGGTGGTGCAGGTCCAGTGCGAGGCCGCGCTGGCGCCCGAAGAAGGCTGATCCGGCCGTTCAGCCCCGCGCCGCGATGGCCTGCGCCTGGGCCAGCAGGCGGCGCGCCTCCTGCACGTGCAGGTGCTCGACCAGCACGCCATCGACCACCACCACGCCCTGGCCCGCCCCGGCCTGCCAGGCCGCGAGCTGCTTGCGCGCCTGCGCGAGCTCGGGCTCGGTGGGGCCGAACGCCGCATTGGCCGCGGCGATCTGCGCGGGATGGATCACCGTCTTGCCATCGAAGCCCAGATCGCGTCCCTGGCGGCACGCCGCCGCCAGTCCGGCCTGGTCCTGCAGGACCAGGTGTACGCCGTCCAGGGCCGCCAGGCCATGCGCGCGCGCAGCCATGACCGTCAGGGACAGCGCCGCCAGGCACGCCAACCGGTCCGGCGTATGGCGGGCCTGCATGTCCTTGACGAGGTCGGAGGTGCCCATGACCAGGCATTCGAGGCGCGGATGACCGCCCGCGATCGCATCCAGCCGCAGGATGGCCAGCGGCGTCTCGATCATGGCCCACAGCGGCAGGCCGGCAGGCCCTCCCGCCGCATCCAGGGCGCCGGCGGCCTGCGCCAGCTGCGCCGCGTCCTGCACCTTGGGCAGCAGCACCGCATCGGCCCCGGCGCGGGCCACGGCGGCCAGGTCGTCCGGCCCCCAGGGGGTGTGCCAGCCGTTGACGCGCACGATGCGCTCGCGCCCGCCCCAATCGCCCTGCAAGGCCTGCATCACCTGCTCGCGCGCCTGCGCCTTGGCCTGGGGGGCCACGGCGTCTTCCAGGTCGAGGATGACGGCGTCGGCGGGCAGGCCGCGCGCCTTCTGGAGCGCGCGGGCATTGGCGCCGGCCACGTAGAGGACCGAACGGCGCGGCCGGGCGCGGCGCTGCTGGCGGGAATCGAAAGAGTCGGAATGGATCATGGCGGGAACGACAGGACAGGGTGGATGGAGGGCCCGCCGGCCTCAGGATACGGGCGGGACGTCCTGCCCCGCAGCCGGCGCGTGGGCAGGCTCGCGGATCTCGGCCAGGATGGCCCGGTGGGCCTGGGCCGAGAGGGCGCCGCGGTCCAGCACCTTGCCTTGGTCATCATGGCGCTGCAGGGGCGGCAGGAACACGGCCTCGACCGCCAGGCCGGTGGTGCGAAACACCTTCCAGGCGTTGCCCATCAAGGTTTGCTCGCCCACGAAGGCGGCATAGTCGCTGCGCTGGCCGCGATACAGGAAGCGCAGGGCCACTGGCTGGATCATCACCTCGACATGGCGCGCCGGCTCGAACAGGCTGCTGTGAAAGGGCCGCAGGTCAAAGCCCGGCGAGGTCGTGCCCTCTGGAAACAGGCCCACCGCTTCGCCGCGGGCAAAGCGTTCGCGCATGGCCTGGCTGGCCGTCTGCACGGCCTGGCGCTGCTTGCGGTCGATGAACACCGTGCCGGCCCCGGCCACCAGCCAGCCGATGACGGGCCAGCGGCGGATCTCGGCCTTGGCCACGAAGGAGGTGGCGCGCACGCTGTTGAGCACGTAGATGTCCAGCCAGGAGACATGGTTGGCGATCCACAGCACCGGCGCGTCCAGGCAGGGCTGGCCGCGCACCAGCACCTTGACGCCGATGACCGCCATCAGCGTGCGCGACCAGGTGCGGTTCGCCCAGGCGCGCGTCTTCACGCCCAGGAAAGGAAACACCGTGGCGATGATGAGCAGGCCCAGCACGACCATCACCGCGACGATGGCCAGCCGGACGATATAGCGCAGCAGGCTCACGCCGCTTCCCAGACGATGCGCCCGCCCACGACCGTCTTGCGCACGCGGCCGGGCAGGTCCATGCCGGCGAAGGGGGTGTGGCAGCTTTGGCTGAGCAGGGACTCGCGCCCGACAGTCCAGCGCGCATGCAGGTCGACCAGGCAGAAATCGGCCGGCGCGCCCGCCTCCAGGCGGCCGCAGGGCGGCAGGGCCGGCGCGCCGGCGGCCAGGATGGCGGCCGGCGCGCTGGTCACGCGCGCCAGGGCCTGCGCATAGGACAGCCCGGCCTCTTCGGCCCACTTGAGCGTGAGCGAGAGCAGCAGCTCCAGGCCCGTGGCGCCGGCTTCGGCCTCGGCAAAGGGCAGCAGCTTGCCGTCGTCGTCCACCGGGGTGTGGTCCGAGCAGATGGCGTCGATGGTGCCGTCCAGCAGGGCGGCGCGCAGCGCGTCGCGGTCGCGCTGGCCGCGCAAGGGCGGCTCGAGCCGGTAGTTGCTGTCGTAGTAGCCGATGTCCACGTCCGTCAGGTGCACGTGGTTGGCCGAGACGTCGCAGGTGACCGGCAGCCCTTCGCGCTTGGCCGCGCGCACCAGGTCGATGCCGGCGGCGCTGGACAGCCGGCACAGGTGCAGCCGGGCCCCGCTGGCGCGCTGCAGCTCGAACAGGGTATGCAGCGCGATGGTCTCGGCCTGCACCGGCACGCCGGCCAGGCCCAGGCGCGAGGCATAGGCGCCGCTGGCGGCCACGCCGCCGCGCGCCAGCCACGGGTCCTGCGGACGCAGCCACAGCACGTAGCCGAAGGTCTTGGCGTATTGCATGGTGCGCAGCAGCACGCTGCTGTCCTGGACCGGCTGGTCGGCCTGCGAGAAGGCCACGCAGCCGGCCTCGGTCAGCTCGGCCATCTCGGTGATCACCTCGCCCTTCAGGCCCACCGTCATCGCGCCCAGCGGGTACAGGTGGGCCTGGTTGAGCTGGCGGGCGCGATGCTTGAGCATCTCGACCAGGCCCGGCTCGTCCAGCGGCGGATCGGTGTCCGGCGGCAGCACCAGGCTGGTCACGCCCCCGGCCAGGGCCGCGCGCATTTCGGATTCGAGCGTGGCGCGGTATTCGAAGCCCGGCTCGCGCAGCCGCGCCGCCAGATCGACCAGGCCCGGCAGCACCGCCAGGCCCTCGGCATCGATGACGCGGTCCGGCGCGAACCCCTGGGGCGCCTGGCCGACCGCCACCACGCGCGCGCCGGCCACGTACAGATCGGCGCCCTGGTCCAGGCCCCTGGCCGGGTCGATCAGCCGGCCGCCCTTGATGTGCAATTTCATGTATGTGTCCTACGGAGATTGGCGCCGGCCGTCAGGCGCTTGCGCCGGCCACGATGCTCATCACCGCCATGCGCACCGCGATGCCGAAGGTGACCTGGTTGAGGATCACCGCCTGCTTGCCGTCGGCCACCGCCGAATCGATCTCGACGCCGCGGTTCATGGGCCCCGGGTGCATGACGATGGCATCGGGCTTGGCCCGGGCCAGCTTCTCGTTGGTCAGGCCGTAGTGCTTGAAGTACTCGTGGGCCGAGGGCAGCAGCGCGCCGCGCATGCGTTCGCTTTGCAGGCGCAGCATGATGACCACGTCCACGTCCTTGAGGCCTTCGTGCATGTCGGTGAAGACGCGCACGCCCATCTGCTCGAGCCCGCCGGGCAGCAGCGTGAGCGGGCCCACGGCGCGCACCTCGGCCACGCCCAGCGTGGTCAGCGCGTGGATGTCCGAGCGCGCCACCCGCGAATGCAGGATGTCGCCGACGATGGCCACCGTCAGGTTGGAGAAGTCTTTCTTGAAGTGCCGGATGGTGTACATGTCCAGCAGCGCCTGCGTGGGGTGCGCATGGCGGCCGTCGCCGGCGTTGACCACGTGCACGTGCGGCGCGACATGGCGGGCGATCAGGTGCGGCGCGCCGCTGGCCTGGTGGCGCACCACGAACAGGTCGGCCTGCATGGCCGACAGGTTGGCGATGGTGTCCAGCAGCGATTCGCCCTTGGCGGCCGAGGAGACGTTGATGTTCAGGTTGAAGACGTCGGCCGACAGGCGCTTGGCCGCGATCTCGAAGGTGGTGCGGGTGCGCGTGGAATTCTCGAAGAACAGGTTGAAGACGCTTTTGCCGCGCAGCAGCGGGACTTTCTTGACGTCGCGCTCGGCCAGCGGCACGAAGGTCTGCGCGGTGTCCAGGATGTGCGTGATCACGTCGCGCGGCAGGCCTTCGGTGGTCAGCAGGTGGGTCAGCTCGCCATGCCGGTTGAGCTGAGGATTATTCATCTTCGTTTTCCTTTTCGAGCGCAAGTTCGAAACCGCCGTCTTCGCGGCGCGACAGCACCAGGCTGCCCTGGGGCGCGGGCACCACGCGCGCGCCCACGGCGCCGGCCGCGATGGGCAGCTCGCGCCCGCCCCGGTCCAGCAGCACCGCCAGGCGGATGGACGCCGGGCGGCCGTAATCGAACAGTTCGTTCATGGCCGCGCGGATGGTCCGGCCGGTATAGAGCACGTCATCGACCAGGACCAGGTGCGCATCGGCGACGTCGAAGGGAATGTCGGAGGGCTGGACCTGCGAGTGCAGCCCGATGCGGTCGAAGTCGTCGCGGTAGAAGCTGATGTCCAGCGTCCCGGGCCGGCCGGGCAGGTCCAGGTCGCGCTGCAGCCGCTCGGCCAGCCAGGCGCCGCCCGAGTGGATGCCCACCAGCCGCACGGCCTGCCGGGGCAGGTCTTGCAGCATGCGGCGCACGGCCGCGAGCAGGGATTGGTAGAGGGTTTCGGCGTCGGGCAGCGAAGCCGGCGTGTATTCGGGCGGGGAGTTCGAGGACATGGTCAGTGAGCAGGCGCGGGCAGCGCATCCAGGTATCTTTGCAGAATGATAGCCGCTGCGACCGCGTCATCGTCGGCATGCGTGCCCAGTTTGTCCTGCGCCTGCAGGCTCGATCCCCGCTCGTCGACCAGCACTACCGGCAGGCCGTAGCGGCCGGCCAGCTGGTTGGCAAAGCGCCGGCCCTTCAGGCTGGCATGCTGCTCGCCGCCGTCGGGGGCCAGCGGCAGCCCCACCACCAGCCGCGCCGGCTGCCAGGCCTGCAGCAGCTGCCCGATGCGCGCAAAGCGGCCCTGGCGCGTGGGCGCCAGGATGATCTCCAGCGCGCGCGCCTGGCGCGTGACCGTGTTGCCCAGCGCCACGCCCAGCTTGCGCGTGCCGTAGTCGAAGGCCAGCAAGGTGGCCTGTCCCAGTGCGGCATCGCCGTCCTGCGTGCCGTCGCCCGGCTGGCCGAGCACGGTGACGCCGGCGCCGGCCCCGACCCGGGGCAGCGGCGCCGGCAGGCTGGGCTCAGGCATGCCCGGCGCCTCCGGCCAGCATGACGGGGTCGATGCCCAGCAGCTTGAGCGCCGCCGGATAGCGTTGCTCGGGCTCGACCTCGAAGATAATGGCGGTGTCCGCCGCCATGCTCAGCCAGGCGTTCTGCGAGAGCTCGCTTTCTAGCTGGCCGGCGCCCCAGCCCGCATAGCCCAGCGTGACCAGCAGGCGCGGCGGGCCCTTGCCGTCGGCCACCGCCTGCAGCACGTCGCGCGAGGTGGTCAGCGCCAGCTCGCCCAGCTTGATGCTGGAGGTGTAGTCGCCCGCCGGCGCATGCAGCACGAAACCCCGGTCGGTCTGCACCGGGCCGCCGAAGAACACCGGGGTGTCCTTGACCGGCGCGATCTCGAGCTTCATGTCGATGCGCTCGAACAGCGTGGCCAGCGTCAGGTCGGTGGGCCGGTTGATGACCAGGCCCAGCGCGCCGCGCTCGGTATGCTCGCAGACGTAGATGAGCGAACCGGCCAGGGCGCCCTCGACCATGCCGGGCATGGCCAGCAGGAACTGGTTGGACAGGTCGATGCCGCGCGCCCGGGTACCTTCGGGGCTGTTGTCCTTGTCATCTGTCATGGCTGGCCTCTCGAAAACAGGAGAAAACGGGATGCCCGGCGCCGCGCCGGGCCTGTGTCCCGCGGCTCAGATTTCCATCATCTCGAAATCTTCCTTGCGGGCGCCGCACTCGGGACAGACCCAGTTCGGCGGCACGTCTTCCCAGCGGGTACCGGGCGCGATGCCTTCTTCGGGCAGGCCGGCCTCTTCTTCATAGACCCACCCACAAATCAGACACATCCAGGTTTTCATCGGTTCTCTCGGAAATCAAAAAAAGCCCCCACGCTACGCCTTCGGCTTGCTGCCCCCCAAGGGGGCGCTTTTGCCTTGGGGCGGCCCGGCGGCAAAAAAGCCCCCACGCTGCGCCTTCGGCTTGCTCCCCCCGTGGGCACTTTTTGCCTTGGGGCGGCCAGGCCCGGGCGCCCGGGCCGCCGGACATGGCCAGGCTCGGGACAGGGGGCGTGCATCCCCTACAATGGGGTCAATCTTACCGAAACCCAACCCGGGCTGCCCGCCGGGCGGCCCTTCTTGCACATACGGACGCCAAGAACGTGGCAGATCCCCTTCTTCCCCCCCTGGTCCTGCTGTTCGGGCCCGTCGACCCGACCGGCGCCGACGGCCTGCCCGGCGATGCGGTCACCTGTGCGGCGCTGGGCGCGCACGGCCTGGCCGTGCCCACCGCCCTGACGGTGCAGGACAGCGCCAACGTGGAGGACGTCACCGCCCTGACGCCCGACCAGATCGACGACCAGGCCCGCTGCCTGCTCGAGGACATGGCCGTGCAGGCCATCAAGGTGGGCGCGCTGCACACGCCCGAGGCCGTCAGCGCGGTGGCGCAGATCGCCGCCGACTACAGCCACCTGCCGCTGGTGCTGCACCTGGGCGGCCAGGGCCGCCCGCCGGCCGGCGCGGCCGACCACGAACAGGCCGAGGACGTGCTGGGCGCCTGCTTCGAACTGCTGCTGCCCCAGGCCGACGTGGTGGTGGTCGAGCACACCCGGCTGGCGGGCTGGCACGCCGAAGGCCTGCTCGAAACCAACGAGCCCAGCGACGCCTACCTGGCGCTGCTGGCCGCCGGGGCCGACTGGGTGCTGACCCTGGGCCACGCGCTGCAGGCCGGGCACCGCAACACGCTGCTTAGCGGCCCGGACCAGCAGACCGCCACCTGGCCGTGGCAGGCCCCGGCCGAACGCACCGGCGATTCGGGCGGCGTGCTGGCCGCGGCGCTGGCCGCCTGGCTGGCGCACGGGCTGCCCATGCCCCAGGCTGCCGAGCGGGCCATCGCCTACGCCGACGCCGCGCTGGGCGCGGCCTTCCGGCCCGGAATGGGGCTGCACATCGCCCGCCGCATGATCCATCCCGATACAGCAGGAGGACGCGCATGAACGCCTCCCCGCCTTCCCCGCAGGGCCCGGCACGGCCCGGCGCCGGCCTGCGTTTTCCCCGCGGGCTTTACGGCATCACCCCCGAATGGGACGACACCGGCAGGCTGCTGCAGGCCATCCGCGCCGCCGCGCGCGGCGGCATGACGGCGCTGCAGCTGCGCCGCAAGACGGTCTCGCTGCCCTTCAAGCACCTGCAGGCCCGCGAAGTGCGCGACCTGTGCGCCGAGCTGGGCCTGGTCTTCATCCTGAACGACCATTGGCGCCTGGCCCAGGAACTGGGCGCGGACGGCGTGCACCTGGGACGCGACGACGGCGACCTGGCCGCCGTGCGCCAGAACCTCGGCCCGCAGATGCTGATCGGCGCCTCGTGCTATGGCGACCTGCAGCGCGCCCGCCAGGCGCTGGCCGACGGCGCCGACTACCTGGCCTTCGGCGCGATGTTCCCGTCCTCGTCCAAGCCGCAGGCCACGCCCGCGTCCCTGGACGTGCTGGGCCAGGCCAGGGCGCTGGTCCAGGAGCAGCCCGCCCCGCGTCCCGGCATCGTCGCCATCGGCGGCATCACGCCCGAGAACGCCGGCCAGGTGCTGCGCGCCGGGGCCGACAGCCTGGCGATGATCAGCGGACTGTTCGATGCGCCCGACATCGAGGCCGCGGCGCGCCGCTGCACGGCGCTGCTGTCCGGCCCCCAGGCGCCCTGAACCGCCCATCCCGCCCGCCGCGGCCCATGACGGGGCCGCGGCGGATTTTCCTACCCGCCGGCGCCGCGCCGGCCCACCGCAACGCAAGCAAGCCATGTCCCGCAACGAAGAACTTTTCCAGCGCGCCAACCGCAGCATCCCCGGCGGCGTGAACTCCCCCGTGCGCGCCTTCCGCTCCGTGGGCGGCACGCCGCGCTTCGTGGCGCGCGCCCAGGGGCCGTACATCTGGGATGCGGACGAGCGCCGCTACATCGACTACGTGGGCTCCTGGGGCCCGGCCATCCTGGGCCATGCGCATCCCGAAGTGGTGCGCGCGGTGCAGGAGGCGGCCGTGGGCGGCCTGTCCTTCGGCGCGCCCACCGAGGCGGAGGTGCAGATCGCCGAGCTGCTGATCGAGCGCCTGCCTTCGCTGGAGCAGGTGCGGCTGGTCAGCTCGGGCACCGAGGCGACCATGAGCGCGATCCGCCTGGCGCGCGGCGCCACTGGCCGCAACAAGATCGTCAAGTTCGAGGGCTGCTACCACGGCCATGCCGACAGCCTGCTGGTCAAGGCCGGATCGGGCCTGCTGACCTTCGGCAATCCGACCTCGGCCGGGGTGCCGGCCGAGTTCGTCAGCCACACCCTGGTGCTGGACTACAACGACAAGGCCGGCGTGCAAGCCGCCTTCGCCCAGCACGGCCGGGACATCGCCTGCGTGATCGTCGAACCGGTGGCCGGCAACATGAACCTGGTGCGCCCCCTGCCCGGCTTCCTGCAGGCCTTGCGCGAGCTGTGCACGCGGCACGGCGCGCTGCTGATCTTCGACGAGGTGATGACCGGTTTTCGGGTCGGTCCGCGCGGCGTGCAGGGCCTGACCGGCGTGACGCCGGACCTGACCACGCTGGCCAAGGTGATCGGCGGCGGCATGCCGGTCGGCGCCTTCGGCGGACGCGCCGACGTGATGGCCCACGTAGCGCCGCTGGGCGGCGTCTACCAGGCCGGCACGCTTTCGGGCAACCCGGTGGCGGTGGCCGCCGGCCTGGCCACGCTGCGGCTGATCGGCGAGCCCGGCTTCTACGAGCGCCTGTCGGCGCAGACCGAGCGGCTGGCCCGCGGCCTGCAGGCCAGCGCCCGCCGGGCCGGCGTGACCTTCTGCGCCGATGCGCTGGGCGGAATGTTCGGCCTTTATTTCAGCGCCAAGGTGCCCACCACCCTGGCCGAGGTCTCGGCCGGCGACATCGCGGCCTTCAAGCGATTCTTCCATGCCATGCTGGACGAGGGCGTGCATTTCGCGCCATCGGCGTTCGAGGCCGGATTCGTATCGGCCACGCATGACGATGCGGTGATCGATGCCACGGTCGAGGCGGCTGACAGGGTGTTTGGCAAGATGGCCAAGGAGGGGTGATCGCGGCGCCGCCTTCCGCTTGGGAAAGCTTGCTGTCTGACGGCCCTCCCCCTGCTTGGGGAGACCGATCTGCCTGGTTTTCCTTGCCCTGTTTGTAAAACGACCGCTGCCTGACCGCCGGCAAGGCCGGGCGGGGCGGCGGGCGATTCCCGGCGCCGGGCGCGGCGCGACCGGCCTCGGCGGACGTGTCCAAGCAGACCCAAGCGGACGCATTCCAACGAGCGCATGCCCAACGCCCCGCCGCCAGCTAGCCTAATGCGCCATCGTCGATTTCGACGCGGTCTCGACCCAACTGCTTGGCCCGGTAAAGGGCACGGTCGGCGCGATCGATGGCGGCGGAGAAATTCTCGCCGGGTTCGTAATGGGCCACCCCCACGCTGATGGTCAGCCACAACGACTGGTCGGCGATCGGCAGCGGCACGGTGCGCAGGTGGCTGCGCAGGTTCTCGGCCAGCGTGCGGGCGTCCTCCAGCGTGGTGGCCGGCAGGATCAGCACGAACTCCTCGCCGCCCCAACGGGCGCACAGCTCGTCGCCCTTCAGGCGCGCGGCCAGGGCCTGCGCGATCTCGACCAGCACCCGGTCGCCGGCCTCGTGGCCGTAGCGGTCGTTGACGCTCTTGAAATGGTCCACGTCGATCATGGCGATGGCATAGGCGCTGCCGCCGGCGGCCACCATGGCGGTTTCCTCGCGCAAGCGTTCCATCACCATGCGGCGGTTGTACAGGCCGGTCAGCGGATCGCGATGCGAGGCCTCGCGCAGCGCCTCGTTAAGGTCGCGCATCATCTCCTGGTAGCGGTCGGAAATGCGCGCAACCTTGCCGATGCGCTTGAGCTGGCGCTCGAAGCGCTCGTTGATGCTGAGCTCGCGCTCGCGCGCCATGGCCTGGTAGGCGTCCGAGATATAGGTAATCCGCTCGATGCGCGCCATCTGCTGGTGCGAGCGCTGCCACAGGCCATCGAGCGCTTCGCGCAACGGATGGCCCTGGTATTGGGGATCGGCCAGCAGGCGCTGGATGCGCGCGTCTAGCTCGTCCTCGTCCGATTTCATGACCGGCTCACGATCTCGAAAGGAAAGCTGCAGTCTTCCTTGAACTCCTCGGCCAGCTCGCCCACGCGCTCGTTGCGGCTGTCGTAGGACCATTGCAGCGTGACCGCGCGGCCCTGCCCATGGGCCTCCTCGAGCAGATCCAGGATGTCCATCATGGCCTTGACGCTGCTGGTGTTCAGGTACAGCAGTTCCAGGTCCAGGTGCAGCGGGCGGTCCTGGGTACGCAGGAATTCGTCGACCCACGCGATCACCGGGCCGAACAGTTCGAAGGAGTTCTCGGGATACGAGTCGCCTTGCATCTGCAGCAGGCCGCGCTGGAAATCGGCCTGGACGCCGGGCGTGGACTGCGTGGCGGAAATGGTCAGGTCTTTCATGTATGTCGTGCGAAGGGTTGGGATCAGATCACCACGCTCAGGCTGAAGAAGGCGCTTTGGCCCGAGGTATGGCTGAGCGTGGCGTTCATGGGCGCGCTGGCGCGGCGCGCGATATCGATCAGCCCCAGGCCCGCGCCGCTGGGCGCGTCGGGATCGCGCGGCTTGCGCAGCTGCTCCTTGTACAGGGCCTTGAGCTGGGTCTTGTCCAGCGCGGCCAGTTCCTCCACGCGCTTGAGCAGGACCTGCCCGTCCTCCGATTCGATGCGGTTGCCCGCCGACACCACATAGCGCCCCTGCTCGTCGCGCGCGATGACCACCGTGGCGCTGGCGTCCGCGTCGGTATAGCCGCGCGTGGCGGCATAGTGGCGGATGTTCTGCGTCATCTCGATATAGGCCGAGAACACGTCGGTGGCCGCGCGCGGCTGGGCCGCCTCGGTATCCAGGTAACGCCGCAGGGCGTTGCCGATTTCCTCGATCAGGCTGCGTGAAATCGGGCCATTGAAGCACAGGAGCGTGCGGTCCATATTGAACCGCTCGCGCAGCGCGTACAACTCGGGGGCGTTCATGATGCGTTTCCCTGTTCAGTCGAAGCGGAAAGCCAATATCGTAATGTCGTCGCGTTGCGGATTGCCGCCCTGGTAGCGTTGCAGCGTCGCCGCGAAGGCGCCGGACTGCTCGGACAAGGGCATTTTCGCGCACTCTTGCAACATTTGTGTAAACCGCGTGTTGCCAAAACCGTAGCCATGCTCGCCGCCGGCCTGGTCCAGGAAGCCGTCGGTGCTCAGGTAGAAGGTCCAGCCCGGGGTCAACGCCGCCTCGAGGTTCCGGACCTCGGGCGCGCGGCGGTCGAACAGCGCGCGCCGTCCGCCCTTGAACTCGCGCACCTGCTCGCCGTTGCTGGCATACAGCGAGATCTTGGCGCCGGCAAAGCGCAGCCGCGCGCCCTGGCGGTCGACGTAGACCAGCCCGGCGTCCAGGTTGGTGGCCAGGGCCGGCGGCAGCTGGGCATCGGCCACCATGGCGCGCAGGGCCTGGTCGGTGCGCTGCAGGATGGCCGCCGGATCGCTGCAGCCGCATTCGGAGATGGCCCCGTCGATGGCCGCCCGCGCCAGCATGGTCATCAGCGCGCCCGGCACGCCGTGCCCGGCGCAATCGATGACGCCCAGCAGGCAATTGGCGCCGTCGGCGCGGAACACGTAGAAGTCGCCGCCCACCACGTCGCGCGGCTTCCAGAGAACGAAGTGCCGCTCGCCCAGCGACTGGGTCAGCTGGCGGTCCGGCAAGATGGCGCGCTGGATCAGGCTGGCGTAGTCGATCGAATCGCCGATCTTCTTGTGCGCCACGGCCATCTCGGCATTGGCCTGCTCCAGCTTGTAGGTGCGTTCGCGGACCTTGGCCTCGAGCTCGGCCGTGTGGCTGCGCACCTTTTCGGCCATCAGGCCAAAGGCGCGGGTCAGCTCGCCGATCTCGTCCCTGCCCCGGTCCGACAGCGTGACCTCGTACCGGCCCTGCGCGATAGCGCGCGCCGATTGCTGCAGCCGGCGCAGCGGCGCCAGCACCAGCCGCTCGACCAGGTAGCCGAAACCGAGCAGCAGCGCGCCCAACAGCAGCAGCAGCGTGAGCAGCGCGGGCAGGATCCACTCCATGTCCAGGATCCTGGCGGCGCGCAAGTCCAGCGCGGTCACCACGTACCAGGACAGCTCGGGCACGTAGGCCAGCGCCACCAGGTGCGGCCGGCCCTCCATGACGGCGTTGAAAGCCTGCACCTGGCCGGCCTGGCCGCGCGCGCGCAGCAGCGCTTGCTGCAGGGCCTGGCGCCCGCTTGCATCGTCGATCAGGTCGGCCATGCGGCTGTCGCTGGTGGAAGGCCCGATGGCCGAGTTGAAGGCGATGCGCTGCGGATCCCGGTGCGCCTGGATGGCGCCGTTGCCGTCCAGGATCACAGGCATGATGCCCGGCTCGGCCGCGCCCAGGAACGCGTCCAGGAACCCGGCCAGGTCCAGGCTCGCACCGGCCGTGCCCAGCGGCGTGTCGCCGTCCTTGATGAGCACGTTCATCCAGATGCGGGTGATCCCCAGCGCGCGATCGGTGCTGACGTTCAGCGTATGATCGCCGCCCCGCTGCAAGGTGACGTAGAACCAGGCGTCCTTGGGGTTGCCCGGCTCCAGCCGGTAGCGGGGCGCGTCCGAGTAGGGCTTGGCCGTATCGTTGTAGTAGTAGTCGCCGCTGCCGGCGCTGACCAGGAAATAGGCGTGGTCGGCCAGGTCGCCGCGATAGCGCTCGGCCTCGCGAAAGAACTGGGCGCGCTTTTCGGGATCGCCCTCGTCGCGCATCCACTGCAGCGTGACCTCGGAGTTGGCCAGGCGCCGCGACAACGCCAGCTCGCGCGAGAGCGGGCCCTGGATGCGCTCGAGATTGAGCTGGGTGACGTTGCGGGCATAGCTGGCGCCGAAATGCTGGCGCACCCCGTCGACGGCGAGCCAGCCGGCCAACCCGGCCGGAATCAGGGCGAACAGGCAGGCAAGGACGAGCGCCAGCAGCGACTTGCCTCGCAATCCCAGATGGGCCATGGACGAACTATTCCCAAAAAGTACCGGAGCCGAAAGGGCCAAGGGGCTGGCATCGCCGCAAGGGCATGCGCATGCACGCGCGAGGCCCGGCACCTCGCTGCGTGCACCGGCGAAAGCGCGGCCGGGCGTGTAGTGTAGTGCCCCCGGCCCGCGCGCAGGCCGGCGCCGGCGATATCGCAGGGAAAAGCCGCCGCCCGGGCGGCGAAAGGATGTGCTAGTCCTGGGCCGGCGCCCGGCCTTCCCAGGCGTCGTGCAGCAGCCGGCGCAGGCGCTCGGGCTGCAGCGGCGCGGGATTCCAGTACGGCCGAGCCAGGGTCAGGTCCGCCGCCCGCTGCAGGTCGGCTTGGCGCAGGCCCAGTTCGCGCAGCGAACCCGGCGCGCCCAGCCCGCCGGCCAGGGCATGCAGCGCGGCAGGGGCCTGCGCGCCGGGCACGTCCAGCGCCTGCCCGATACGCTGCATGGCCAGGGGCGCGGCCAAGGCGTTGTACGCCAGGGCATGCGGCAGCACGACCGCATGCGTCTGCGCATGCGGCAGCCCGAAGCTGCCGCCCAGGGTATGGCACAGCTTGTGGTGCAAGGCCATGCCCACGCCGCCCAGCACCATGCCGGCCAGCCAGGCGCCTTGCAGGCAATCGGCCCGCGCGTGCAGGTCCGCCGGCGCGGCCGCCAGCCGCGCCAGGCCGCCTGCCAGGGCGCGGATCGCAGATTGCGCCATGATGTCCATGACCGGGTTGCCGTCGCGCGCATACAGCCCCTCGGCCGCATGGGCGATGGCGTTCAGGCCGCTGGCCACGGCCACCGGCACGGGCAGCGCCAGCGTCAGCGCCGGATCGTAGATGACCAGGCGCGGCACCACCCGCTCGTCCGAGCCGGTCTGCTTGCCGTCCGGGCCGGTGATGCCGTAGATGGCCGTCATCTCCGAGCCGGAATAGGTGGTCGGCACCGCCGCCACCGTCAAGGGGTGCCGCAGCGCCATCGCCTTGGCCAGGCCGATGGGCGAGCCGCCGCCCAGCGCCACGGCGCAGTCGGCGCCCGCCTGGCGCGCGGCGCGCGCCGCATCGTCGGCCACCTCGGCCGGCACGTGCATCTGCGCCTGGTCGTACACGCCGGCGGCCAGCGGCCCCAGCTCCCGGGCCAGCGCCAGCGCGGCGCCACGCTGGCGCGCGGTGCACACCAGCAAGGCCCGGCGCACGCCCAGCCGTTCGAGCTCCTGCGCCAGCGTGCGCAGCGCCCCGTTGCCGAACACCACGCGCGCGCTGCGGCCGGTATAGACGAAGTCGCGCATGCGAGTCCGCTCAGTTGACCTGCGCGCCGGACCTGGCCACCAGTTCGGACCACTTGGCGATCTCGGCCTGGTTAAAGCGCGCGACATCGCGCGTGGCCTCGTCGCCGGGCTCCACGCCTTGCTGCAGAAGGCGCCGGCGGATCTGCTCGTCCGCCAGCGTGGCGGCCGCCGCCTCGCGCAGCGCGGCCAGGACGGGCTCGGGGGTGGCGCGCGGCGCATACAGCATGAACCAGGCCACCAGGTCGAAATCGCTGCCGGTCTGCTCGGCGATGGAGGGCAGCTCGGGCGCGGCAACGCTGCGGCGCGCGCTGGAGACGCCCAGGGCGCGCATCTTGCCCGCCTGCACGTGCGGCATGACGGCGGCCGGATGGTAGAACATGAACTGCACCTGTCCCGACATGACGTCCGACACCGCCATGCCCCCTTCCTTGTAGGGCACGTGCAGCATTTCCCCGCCCAGCCTGGCCTTGAGCAGTTCGCCGGCCAGGTGGCCCGAGGTGCCGCTGCCGGCCGAGGCGAAGGCCACGCCCTGCTTGCTAGCCGCGGCCCGGGCCAGTTCCTCCAGCGACGTGATGGCCGATTGCCCGCCGACCACCAGGATGGTGGGCGTCTGGCCCACGAAGGCCACCGGCGCGAAATCGGCCATCGGGTCATAGCCGGGGTTGCGGTACAGCGCCTGGTTGATGGCATGGGTGCCCACCGTTCCCATTACCAGCGTATAGCCGTCGGCGGGCGCGCGCGCCACCAGGGCCGTGCCGATGGTGCCGCCTCCTCCGGCGCGGTTCTCGACGATCACCGTCTGGCCCAGGGCCTGGCCCATGCGTTCGGCGACGATGCGCGAGATGGTGTCGGTGGTCGTGCCCGGCCCGAAAGGCACGATCATCCTCACCGGACGCTCCGGGAAATCGGCAGCCGGCGCCCCGGCGGCTTGCGCGCCCAGCGCGGCAAGGCCCAGGCTGGCGGCCAGCGCCAAGCGGCGCAGGGTGACGGTCAGGCGTGAAGGGGTATCGCGGTGCATGGATGTCTCCTCAAAGTTTCTGGTTCTTGTCTTGTGTTCCGGCGCCGGGCGCCGGCCGGTCAATGGCCGGGGGCCGGCTCGAAACCCTCGGGCAGCTCGCCGTCGTAACGCACCGAACGGCTGGCCTGGTAGGACAGGGCAAAGCCGATCGAGGACTGCAGTTCCTCGCTCAAGTGCGCGATCAGGCCGGCGGTGCGCGCCAGGATAGGCACGCCCTTGAGCGCCTGCAGCGGAAAGCCGATGCCCAGCAGCACGGCCGGGATCGCCGCCGAGACGTTCAGCCGCAGGTCCTTGCCCAGCGCCGGGGCAATGGCGCGCTCGAGCGCCTCGGCGATGCGCACGTAGCGCAGGTCGATGCCCTGCTCCGCGGCCACCTCGAACAGCCTGGCCACCCGTGGATCACGGGCCTTGTGCTGGGGATGGCCATAGCCCGGGATCGCGCGCCCGGCCGCCACGTACTCGCCCAGCACCGCGGCCGCGGCCGCGTCCAGGTCCTGCCCGGCCGCGCGCGCCTGGACCTGATGGAACAGCTGCCCGGCGTTCTCCGAGGCGCCCAGGATCACCGAGCCGCAGCCCAGGATGCCGGCCGCCACCGCGCCTTGCAGCACTTCCGGCGAAGCCGCCAGCGTCATGCGGCTGGCTTGCACGCTGGGCACCAGGCCATGCTCTGCAATCGCCACCAGCGTGGCATCGAGCACCGCCACGGCGGCCGGCGAAGCCCGCCGGCCGGTCAGCAGGAAGTGAAAGTATTCGGTGAAGGACAGGTGTCCGATCAGGTCGCGGCACAGGTCCGCGCCGCGCACCACGATGGTGTCGGCGTTGGATGTGCAGATGGCGGTATGCGGTTGCGTGGCTTTGCCGATCTTCATCGGGCAGGTCTCCTCGGTGGTGTCTGGCGGGCGGGCTTAGCGCGCGGGGCGGCGCGCGGCCACGGCAGCCCGGATCTCGTCGTTGTGCTCGCCCAGTTCCGGGGGCGGGCGCACGCTGGTGGCACGCTGGCCGTCGAAGCTCAGCGGCGAGCGCACGGTGCGCCAGCGGCCGCGGCGCGGGTGCTCGCCCTCGACTTCGAGCTGCAGGTGGCGCGCCTGCGGGTCCTGCAGCGCCTCGCTGGCGTCGTACATGGGCGCGTGCGGCACGTCCTGCGCCTGCAGGCGTTCGCACCAGTCCGGGCGGGTGCGCCGCGAAAACGCCTCGCCCAGCAGGCCGATCAGCGCCTCCTGGTTGTCGATGCGGCCCTCGCGGCTGGCAAAGCGCGGATCGTCCAGCAGGCCCGGCTGCTCGATGGCCCGCGCCAGCCCGAGCCAGAACTTCTCGGGCGAGGACATGTGCAGCGCGATCCACTTGCCGTCGGCGCACCGCAGCACGTACGACTGCGAAACGCTGGGCCGGCTGTAGGGGCCCATGATCTCGCCTTCGGACAGATAGTGGGTGAAGGCGTCCAGGTTGAAATGGCACATGGCCTCGAGCATGGAAACCTCCACGCAGCGGCCCTGCCCGGTGCGGGCGCGCTCGACCAGCGCGCCCAGGATGCCGTAGGCGGCATAAAAGCCGGTCAGCGCATCGGCGATGGCCGGCCCCACCACGCGCGGGTTCTCGGGATTGACAAGCAGGTTCAGAAAACCGCTGGCCGCCTGCGCCACGGTGTCGTAGGCCGGCCGCCCGGCCGCCGGCCCGCTCTGGCCGAAGCCGCTGATGGCGCAATACACCAGGCGCGGGTTGAGCTCGCGCAGGCGCTGGGCGCCGGCGCCCAGCCGCTGGGCCGCGCCGGGCCGGAAATTCTGGATGTAGACGTCGGCATCGCGCACCAGCGCATCGAAGACCTCGGCGTCGGCCGGATCCTTGGTGTTCAGTTCGATGCTGCGCTTGTTGCGGTTGTAGGTCTGGTAGTGCGGGCTGTACAGGCCGCCCTTGAAGGCGCGGAACGGATCGCCCGTGCCCGGCTGCTCGATCTTGATGACGTCGGCGCCCAGATCGGCCAGCAGCACGCCGGCGGCCGGCCCCGTGATGAAGGTGCCTTGCTCGATGACGGTGATTCCCTCCAGCACTTTGGCCATCCCTGCCTCCTTGTTCTGATGCGGACGTAAGCCTAGTGCCTCGCGGTCAAAGACGGAAATGATAAATTTCTCAAAAAACCATCGATGTCATCGATTATTGGAGGCATGCATGGAGACGCGCCACCTGCGCTACTTCCTTGCCCTGGCGGGCTCGCTGAACTTCACGCGCGCGGCCGAACGGGTGCACGTGACGCAATCGACGCTGTCGCACCAGATCCGGCAAATGGAAGAGGCGCTGGGCCAGCCGCTGTTCGAGCGGGTCGGCAAGCGCGTGCTGATGACCGCCGCCGGGCAGGCGCTGCTGCCCTATGCGCGCCGCGCGCTGCAGGAGATCGACCAGGGCCTGGCCGAGCTCAAGCAGGGCCGCCAGGCGCTGACTGGCGAAGTCCGGATAGGCGCCACGCATACCTTCAACCAGGACTTCATCCCGCAGTGCGTGGCGGGCTTCCTGCAGCAGCATCCCACCGTGCGGGTCACCATCGAGGAGCTGGCCGCGGACGCCATCGCCCAAGGGCTGCAGGGCGGCACGCTGGACTTCGGCGTGGCCTACCGGCCCGAGACGCCCGGCGACCTGGTCTTCGAGCCGCTGCTGCACGAAGAGCTGATGCTGGCGGTGGGCGCGCACCATCCCCTGGCGCGCCGCCGGCGCCTGCGCATGGTCGAACTGCACCGCGAGCCGCTGGTGCTCCTGCCGGCCAGCTTTGCCACGCGCAGGATGCTGGACGAGTGCTTTCGCGCTGCCGGGGCCGAGCCGCTGGTCGTGGCCGAAATGAATACCGTGGCGGCCATGGCCGCGCTGGCGCTGCGCGCGCCCATCGGGGCCATCGTGGCGCCCAGCGCCGTGCGGTCGCAGGCCGGGCTCAAGCTGGTCCCGCTGGAGAACCCCACTCCCCTGCGCACGCCGGGGCTGCTGTTCAAGGCCTCGCGCGAGCGGACCCGGCCGGCCATCGCGTTCGCGGCGCTGCTGCGCCGCCTGGCCGTGCCGGCGATCGCGCGCCGCGGCGCACGGCCCGGGCGCGCTCAGACCCCCAGGTAGCGCGACCACAGGCCGCGGTCGGCGGCCAGTTCGCCGGAGCTGCCCTGCCAGGCGGTCCGGCCGCGCTCCAGGATGACGTGGCGGTCGGCCAGCGCCACCAGCCGCTCGACGTACTTGTCCACCACCAGGATGGTCTGGCCCTGGGCGCGCAAGGCCGCCAGGCATTGCCAGATCTCCTCGCGCACCTTGGGCGCCAGGCCTTCGGTGGCCTCGTCCAGGATCAGCAGCCTGGGGTTGGTGACCAGGGCCCGGCCGATGGCCAGCATCTGCTGCTCGCCGCCCGAGAGCTGGCAGCCCAGGTGGCGCGAGCGCTCGGCCAGGCGCGGGAACAGCGCGAAAACACGCCCGGGCGTCCAGGGTTCGCCGGCCTGCGGATTGCGGCGGGCCGCAAAGGCCGTCAGGTGCTCGCGCACGGTCAGGTTGGGGAAGCACTGCCGGCCCTCGGGCACCACCGCCATGCCGGCCCGGGCGATGCGGTCGGCGGACCAGCCGCCGATGTCGCGCCCGGCGAACCAGACGTGCCCGCGTGCCGGCGGCAGCACGCCCAGCAGGGTGCGCAGCAAGGTGGTCTTGCCCATGCCGTTGCGGCCCAGCAGCGCCAGCACCTCGCCGCCGCGCACGTCCAGGTCCACGCCGAACAGTACCTGCCCGGCGCCGTAGCCGGCCTCGATGCCGCGCGCCTGCAGCAGCGTCGTCATGCCAAGGCCCCCGTCTCGCCCAGGTAGGCCTGCTGCACCTGCGGGTCGGCCCGTATCTGGTCCGGCGTGCCGGTGGCGACGATGCGCCCGGACACCAGCACCGAAATGCGGTCGGCCAGGCTGAAGACCGCCTGCATGTCGTGTTCGACCAGCAGCATGCCCATGCGCGGGCGCATGGCCGAGATCAGCGCGGTCAGCCGCACGGTTTCTTCCGGGCCCATGCCGGCCATGGGCTCGTCCAGCAGCAGCACGCGCGGCCGGCTGGCCAGCGCCAGGGCGAACTCGAGCTTGCGCTGCTCGCCGTGCGGCAAGGTCTGGGCGGGCCGCTCCATCAGGCCGGCATCGAGCTCGCATTCGCGCGCCAGGCTGTCGGCGGCCTGGCGCAGGCCCTGGTCGGCCGCGCGCCGGCGCAGCACGCCGGCGCGCCCGGGCCGGCTTGCCTGCAAGGCCAGCATCAGGTTCTCGCGCACCGAAAGGCCGTGGAAAAGATTGCTGATCTGGAACGAGCGCGACAGCCCGGCGGCCACGCGCGCGGCCTGCCCGCGGCCGCTCAGGTCGCGCCCCATCAGGCGCAGCCGTCCGGCATCGGGCGCCAGCTGCCCCGAGAGCAGGTGGATCAGCGTGGACTTGCCCGCGCCGTTCGGTCCGATCAGCGCGTGGATCTCGCCGGGCATGACCGTCAGGCTGACGTGGTCGGTGGCCAGCAGCGCCCCGAAACGGCGCACCAGACCCTCGGCCTGCAGCAAGGGAGCCGGCCCGTTCATCGCGTCTCTCCGGCCTGCCTGCGGCGCCACGGCACGGGCAGCGCCGCCACGCCTTGCGGCGCCCACAGCACCACGGCCAGCAGCAGCAGGCCCAGCGGCAGGTGCCAATAATCGGTCCATTGGCGCAGGAACTCTTCGAGCGTCAGGATGATGGCCGCGCCGGCCACCCCGCCATAGCGCAGGCCGATGCCGCCCACGATCACCATGATCAGCAGGTTGGCCGATTGCGTCCAGTGCATCAGCCCCGGCGAGACGAACAGGTTGTGGTTGGCCAGCATACCGCCGGCCAGCCCCGCCAGGCAGCCCGACAGTACAAAGGCGGCCAGCTTCAAGCGATAGACCGGATAGCCCAGCGCCAGCATGCGCGATTCGTTGACGCGGATGCCGCGCAGCGCGGCGCCGTAGTGCGAATCGACCAGCCGGCCATGCGCCAGCATGCACAGCGCGAACACGGCAAGCACCACGTAGTAGAAAGTGGTGTCCTGGCCCAGGTCCAGGCCGAACAGCTGCGCCGGGGCATACAGGTTCAGGCCGTCCTCGCCGCCGTATTGGCGCAGCGAGATGAACACGTAGTAGAGCATCTGCGCAAAAGCCAGCGTGATCATGATGAAGTAGACCCCGTGGGTGCGCAGCGAGATGGCCCCGATCAGCAGCGCCAGCAGCCCCGCCAGCGCCGCGGCCGCGGGCCAGGCCAGCGCGGCCTGCGAAACGCCCGCCTGCGCCAGGATGCCGACCGCATAGGCGCCGGCGCCGAAGAAAGCGGCATGGCCCAGCGCCACCATGCCGCCATAGCCCAGGATGAAGTTCAGGCTGACGGCGGCCAGCGCGTAGATGAGCACGCGGCGCACGAAGGAGACGTAGAACTCCCAGCCGGCCAGCGGCGCCAGCAGCGGAAAAGCCGCCAATGCCAGCAGCGCGAGCAGCGGGAACCATGGGCGCCGCATCAGCGCCCCCTGGCCGGGAACAGGCCCGCCGGACGCAGCACCAGCACCGCCGCCATCAGCACGTAGATGGACACCGCCGCCAGGGTGGGCCCGACGCTGGCGGCGACGGAAGGCGAGAAGAGCTCGCGCAGCAGCGTGGGCAGGAAGGCCCGCCCGGCCGTATCGACCATGCCGACCAGCAGCGCGCCGACAAAGGCGCCGCGCACCGAACCGATGCCGCCGATGACGATGCACACCAGCACCAGGATGAGGATCTCCTCACCCATGCCGGCCTGCACCGCCGTCACCGGGCCCAGCAGCGCGCCGGCCAGCGCCGAGAGCATGGCGCCCAGCACGAATACGCCGGCAAACAGCACGGGCACGCGCACGCCCATCAGCATGGCCATCTGGCGGTTGGACGCACCGGCCCGCACCAGCACGCCGGCGCGCGTATGCGAGACGAACCCGTACAGGCCCAGCGCCAGCAGCAGCCCGACGGCGATGATGAGCAGCCGGTAGGCCGGATACATCAGGTCGGGCAGCAGGCGCACCGGCCCGGACAGGGCGGCGGGCAGGCTGTACATCATGGAGGCCGGCCCCCATATCATCTTGATCAGGTCGTTGGCGATCAGCACCACGGCGAAGGTCGCCAGCACCTGCGCCAGGTGGTCGCGGCCATAGAGCCGGCGCATCAGCAGCTTTTCGAGCACCAGCCCGGCCAGGCCCGCCACCAGCGCGGCCATCGCCACGGCCGCCAGGAACGAGCCCGAGCGCTGCATGGTCTCGGCGGCCACGTAGGCGCCGGCCATGTAGAGCGAACCATGCGCCAGGTTCAGCACGTCCATGATGCCGAACACCAGCGTCAGGCCCGCGGCGATCAGAAACAGCATCAGGCCGAACTGCAGGCCGTTGAGGAACTGCTCGAACAGCAGGGTGGCGCTCACCGGACTGCCCTCCTGCCGCCGCGCGGCATCCTCGCCGGGACGGGAAACGCCGCCGGCGCGCCGGCGGCCAGGCGCGTCACAGCTTGCATAATCCCGCGTACACGTCCTGGTAGGTCTCGTAGACCTTGCCCACCAGCTTGTTGGTGATGCGGCCCTGCTCGTCCTTGACCACCTCGCGCACGTAGTAATCCTGGATCGGATAGTTGTTGTTGCCGTAGCGGAAAGGCCCGCGCACCGATTCGAAATCGGCTTGCTTGAGCGCCGCGCGCACGGCCTCGCGGTCGCGGGCGCCGCCGGCCTGGCGCACCGCCGCGTCCATGGCCATGATGGCGTCGTAGGCCTGGGCGGCGTACATCGAGGGATTGCGCCCGCCGTATTCGGCGCGGAAAGCCTCGACAAAACGCCGGTTGGCCGGCACGTCCAGGTCGTGCGCCCACTGCGAGGTGTTGAGCATGCCGACCATGGGATCGCCCACGGCCTGGATCACGTCCTCGTCGGCCGAAAAGCCCGGGCCGATGAGCGTGATCGACTGGTTCAGCCCGGCGGCCACGAACTGCTTGACGAAGTTGATGCCCATGCCGCCGGGCAGGAAGATGTAGACCGCGTCGGGCGCGGCCGCGCGGATCTGCGCCAGCTCGGCGGCATAGTCGATCTGGCCCAGGCGGGTATAGAGCTCCTGCGCCACGGGCGCCTCGTAGCCTTGCTTGAAGCCGGTCAGCGCGTCCTTGCCGGCCGGGTAGTCCGGGGCGATGATGAAGGGCTTCTTGTGGCCGCGGTCGGCCGCCACCTTGCCGGCGGCCGAGTGGATGGCGTCGTTCTGGTAGGCCAGGCCGAACCAGTAGGCATTGCACTGCGCGCCGGCCAGCTGGCTGGGGCCCGGGTTGTTGGACAGGAACGGCACCTTGGCCGCGAACAGCGCCGGCCCCACGGCCAGCGCCACGTTCGAGCCGATCGGGCCGGTGAAGAAATCGATGCGCTCGCGCTGCAGATAGCGGTTGACCAGCTGGCGCGCCTGGTCGGGGCTGCCGCCCATGTCGGTCTGCAGGAACTGGGCTGGCTGCCCGCCCAGCTTGCCGCCCAGCTGCTTGATGGCGAGGTTGAAGCCGTCGCGGGCCTCGGCGCCCAGCGCCGAGAACGGGCCGGACAGGTCGTTGGCGATGCCGACCTTGATCGTGTCCTGCGCGGCCGCGCACAAGGGCAGCAGCAAGGCAAGGACGGCAGCAGGCTTGATGAAACGCATGGTCTTTCCGCTCCCTTGGGGACAATTCTTGTAAAGGCGTGGCCGCGCGGGCCCGCTGCGCGCGGGCCCCTGGCCGGCGCAACACACGCGCGGCACAGTACCCGACATTGCCGCCGGACTCAAGCCGCCGGCGCGCCCCCGCCGCCCCGGCACGCGCCTTCCAGGAAGCGCCAGAGCGCGGGCGCCTCGGTATAGGCGACGTTAAAACGCAGCCAGTCCACGTCGCGCTCCTGGGCATCGAAGTAGGAGCCGGGCGCCAGCCAGATGCCGTCGCGCAGCGCCGCCTCGGCCAGCCGGTTGGCGCCCTGCCCGGCCGGACCGGGGGCCCGGGCCCACAGGAACAGGCCGGCCTGCGGCTGGGCCAGCACTTGCATGCCCAGCGCCTGCATGCGCGCGGCCGCCTGGCCGTGGGCCAGCATCAGCCGCTCGCGCACCCGCTCGGTGTGGGCGCGGTACTGGCCTTCGCGCACCACGTGGTGCACCAGCCGCTCGATCACCTCCGAGGAAGTCAGCCCCACCGCCATCTTGGTGCGCACCAGGTCGCGCACCAGGTCGCGCTGCGCCGCCACGTAGCCCACCCGCATGGACGGGCTGATGCTCTTGGAATAGCCGCCCACGTAGATAACGCGGTTGCCGCCGTCCAGCGCGGCCAGCGCCGGCGCGGGGCCGGACAGCAAGGGCCGCGAGATGTCGTCCTCGACCACCCACAGGCGATGGTGCTCGGCCAGCTGCAGCAGCCGGAAGGCCTGGGCCATGCCCAGCGTCGTGCCGGTGGGATTGTGCAGCACCGTGTTGACGAACAGCGCGCGCGGGCGGCTGTCCTGGGCGGCCTGCGCCAGCGCGGCCAGGTCTACGCCCTGCGCGCCGCGCGGCACGGCGACGATGCGCATGCCGGCCAGGCGCAGCATCTGCAGCAGATTGGTATAGCAGGGCGATTCGACCAGCACCGCGTCGCCGGGCTTGAGCAGCGTGCGCACCACCAGGTCCAGGCCCTGCGTGGCCCCCTGGGTCATCAGCACCTGGTCGGGCTCGACCTGCATGCCCAGTTCGGCCAAGGCGCCGGCCACCTGCTCGCGCAGCGGCGCATAGCCATAGGGATGGCCGTAGCCGCCGACCTGCACCGCCGGCACGCGCGACTGGTGCCGCAAGGCCTGGTGCAGGCCGGTTTCGTTGACCCACTCGGGCGGCAGCCAGCCGCAGCCGGCCTTGATGGGGATGGAGTGGTCGGCGAAGATGTCCGACAGCAGCCAGCCCGCGCCCAGCTGCGGCGGCTGCCACGATTGCGGCACGCCGCGCCCGGGTGGCCGCCCGCGCGCGGCCACCCGGTAGCCCGAGCCGCGGCGCGCGTCCAGCCAGCCCTGGGCCACCAGCCGGCCGTAGGCGCTGGCCACCGTGAAGGTGCTGATGCCGTAGGCCCGCGCGAACTCGCGCACCGAGGGCAGGGCCATGCCCGGGCCCAGGGCGTGGCTCTCGATGGCGCGCACGACCGCATCCACCGCCTGCTCGACCAGGGTGGGCGCGCCGGCATCGCGGCGGGGCTGGAATTCGATCATGGTTGCCTGTACAGCAATGGCCAGGCGGCCTATACAGTTTGGGAAATATCCACAAATTGTATATTCCCGGCCGACAGTACCCGCCGCAGAATGGCCGTTCGCGCGTAAATCCCTCCGGAGCGCCGGCGCCCCCTCGCGCGCCCGCCGCCCCGGTCCGACCATGGCGCCATCGAACGCCAAGGAGACCTTCCGATGAATGCCCCCGTCAAGCTGCCGGACCTGTCGCATCTGTGGATGCCGTTCACGGCCAACAAACAATTCAAGGCCCAGCCCCGCCTGCTGGCCAGCGCCAAAGGCATGTACTACACGTCCGTAGACGGCCGCCAGATCCTGGACGGCACGGCCGGCCTGTGGTGCGTGAACGCCGGCCACGGCCGCGAGGAAATCGTGCAGGCCATCGCCCGCCAGGCCGCCCACCTGGACTACGCCCCGGGCTTTCAGCTCGGCCATCCCGACGCCTTCGACGCGGCCGGCGCGGTGGCCGGGCTGATGCCCGAGGGCCTGGACCGCATCTTCTTCACCAATTCGGGCTCCGAGTCGGTCGACACCGCCCTGAAGATCGCCCTGGCCTACCACCGCGCCCGCGGCGAAGGCCAGCGCACCCGCCTGATCGGCCGCGAGCGGGGCTACCACGGCGTGGGCTTTGGCGGCATCTCGGTCGGCGGCATCTCGCCCAACCGCAAGGCCTTCTCCGGCGCGCTGCTGCCGGCCGTGGACCACCTGCCGCACACCCACAACCTGGAGCACAACGCCTATACCCGCGGGCAGCCGCAATGGGGCGCGCACCTGGCCGACGAACTGGAGCGCCTGGTCGCCCTGCACGATCCCTCGACCATCGCCGCGGTCATCGTCGAGCCCATGGCCGGCTCGACCGGCGTGCTGATCCCGCCCAAGGGCTACCTGGAGAAACTGCGCGAGATCACCCGGCGCCACGGCATCCTGCTGATCTTCGACGAGGTCATCACCGCTTTCGGCCGCCTGGGCGGGGCCACCGCCAGCGAAGTGCTGGGCGTCACGCCCGACCTGATCACCATGGCCAAGGGCGTGAGCAACGCCGCCGTGCCGGCCGGGGCCGTGGCGGTGCGCCGCGAGGTGCACGACGCCGTGGTGGGCGCCACCGGGGCGGGCATCGAGTTCTTCCACGGCTACACCTACTCGGCCCACCCGCTGGCCACCGCCGCCATCCTGGCGACCCTGGACATCTACCGGCGCGATGGCCTGTTCGAACGCGCCCGCGGCCTGGCGCCGGCCTTCGAGGAAGCGGCCCACGGCCTGAAGGGTTCGCCCCACGTCATCGACGTGCGCAACCTGGGCCTGGTGGCCGGCATCGAGCTGCAGCCGCGCGAAGGCGCCCCGGGCGCGCGCGCGGCCGAAGTGTTCCAGAAGTGTTTCGACCACGGCCTGATGGTGCGCTATACCGGCGACATCCTGGCGGTCTCGCCGCCCCTGATCGTCGAGCCCGACCAGATCGGGCAGATCTTCTCCACCATCGCCCAGGTCCTCAAGGAAGTGCAATAACCATGAAGCAGATCCCGCATTACATCGACGGCCGGCACGTGCCCGGCGCAAGCAGCCGCCATACCGAATGCTTCAACCCGGCGCTGGGCGAGGTGGCCGCGCAGGTTCCGCTGGCCAACGCCGAAGAGGTCGGCCGCGCCGTGGCCGCCGCCCAGCAGGCTTTCCCCGCCTGGAGCGAGACGCCGCCGCTCAAGCGCGCGCGCATCATGTTCCGCTTCAAGCAGCTGCTGGACGAGCACATCGACGAGCTGGCCGAGATCATCACCCGCGAGCACGGCAAGGTGCTCTCGGATGCGCGCGGCGAGGTCACGCGCGGCATCGAGGTGGTCGAGTTCGCCTGCGGCATCCCCAACCTGCTCAAGGGCCAGTACACCGACCAGATCGGCGGGGGCATCGACAATTGGAGCATGCGCCAGCCGCTGGGCGTGGTGGCGGGCATCACGCCGTTCAATTTCCCGATGATGGTGCCGTGCTGGATGTTCCCGGTGGCCATCGCCTGCGGCAACACCTTCGTGCTCAAGCCTTCCGAGCGCGATCCCTCGGCGGCGGTGCGGCTGGCCGAACTGCTGGCCGAGGCCGGCCTGCCGCCCGGCGTGTTCAACGTGGTGCACGGCGACAAGGGCGCGGTCGATGCGCTGATCGAGCATCCCGACGTGCAAGCCCTGTCCTTCGTGGGCTCCACGCCCATCGCCGAATACATCTACGCCGAGGGCACGCGCCGCGGCAAGCGCGTGCAGGCCCTGGGCGGGGCCAAGAACCACCTGGTGGTCATGCCCGACGCCGACCTGGACCAGGTCGTGGACGCGCTGATCGGCGCGGGCTACGGCTCGGCCGGCGAGCGCTGCATGGCGATCTCGGTAGCGGTGGCCGTGGGCGAGGTGGCCGACGAGCTGGTGGCGCGCCTGGCGCCGCGCGTCCAGGCGCTCAAGGTCATGAACGGCATGGAGCCGGCGGCCGAGATGGGCCCGCTGGTGACCGCGCAGCACCGCAAGAAGGTGCTGGGCTACATCGAGGACGGCATCGCCGCGGGCGCCACGCTGGTGGTCGACGGGCGCGAGCTCACGGTGCCGGGCCACGAAAAGGGCTTTTTCCTGGGCGGCACGCTGTTCGACCATGTGAAGCCGGCCATGAACATCTACCGCGAGGAGATCTTCGGGCCGGTGCTGGCGGTGGTGCGCGTGCCCGACCTGAAAAGCGCGGTCGAGCTGATCAACGCGCACGAGTTCGGCAACGGCGTGGCCTGCTTCACTTCCGACGGCGGCGTGGCCCGCGCCTTCTCGCGCCAGATCAAGGTGGGCATGGTGGGCATCAACGTGCCCATCCCCGTGCCGATGGCCTGGCATTCCTTCGGCGGCTGGAAGCGTTCGCTGTTCGGCGACCACCATGCCTACGGCGAGGAAGGCGTGCGCTTCTACACCCGCTACAAGAGCATCATGCAGCGCTGGCCCGACAGCATCGCCAAGGGCGCGGAGTTCACGATGCCGGTGGCCAAGTGAACACCCAGGCCGGCCCGCTGCGCCTGGAAGGCGAACGCGAGATCCTGTCGCATTCGCTGTGGCTGGCAACAGCCCGGCCAGCCGCGCCCTGGCCAGCCCTGGCGGGCGAGGCGGCCTGCGACGTGGCCATCGTGGGCGGCGGCTACACCGGCCTTTCCGCGGCGCTTCACCTGGCCGAGCGTGGCATCAGCGCCACGGTGCTGGAATCGCGCTCCATCGGCTGGGGCGCTTCCGGGCGCAACGGCGGCCAGGTGCTGCCAGGGCTGAAGGAAGACCCCGACGGCCTGGAGAAACTATTTGGCCGCGAGCTGGGCCAGCGGATGACGCGGCTGGCGGGCGGCGCGCCGGATGCGGTTTTTGCGCTGATCGGCAAGCACGGCATCGAATGCGACCCGGTACGGCAGGGCTGGCTGCAGCCGGCACACACGCCCCAGACGCTCGCCCTGTCGGCGCGGCGCGTGGCGCAATGGCAGGCGCGAGGCGCGCCGGTACAGTCCTTGTCGCGCGAGGCCATGGCCGCCAGGCTGGGCACGGACGCCTACCTGGGCGGCATGCTCGACCTGCGCGCCGGTTCGGTGCAGCCGCTGGACTATGCGCGCGGGCTGGCCAGCGCGGCGGCCAGGTTGGGCGCAAGCATCCACGAGCACACGCCTGTGCAGGGCTGGCGCAGGCAGGCAGGCCGCTTCCTGCTGGATACCCCCAATGGCCGGCTGCAGGCCGGGCAGATACTGCTGTGCACCAATGCCTATACCCCGCCCTGGGCCGGTGCGCTGCATCGCAGCGTCGTGCCGGTCTACTCGGTGCAGGTGGCCACCGACCCCCTGCCCGAACCGGTGCGCGAACGCGTCCTGCCCGGCCGCCAGGTGGTGTCGGACATGCGGCGGCTGCTCGTTTACTACCGCTACGATCCCCACGGGCGGCTGCTGATGGGAGGCCGGGGCGCCTATGGCGAAGGCGGCATCCGCCGCCAAATGGCATGGCTGCGCGCGCGCGCGATGCGGCTGTTCGGACACCACCTGGGCAAAGTGGCCTGGCAATACCAGTGGGGCGGATACGTGGCCATGACGCAGGACCACTTCCCCCACGTGCACCGGCTGGAACAAGGCGTGCATGCCGCCCTGGGCTACAACGGCCGGGGCGTGGCCATGGCGACGGAACTGGGCCGCCTGCTGGCGCAAGCCGCCGCCGGCGCCCACCCGGACGAAATGGACTTCCCCTTCAGCGAGATACGTACCCTGCCTCTGTTTGCCTTGCACCGGCCCATGGTCGGGCTGGCCATTGCCTGGAACGGACTGCTGGACCGGCTCGAATAGACGGCTCGGCCTGGCGCCGGCCGCCTTGCGCGCGGCCTTGATGCAGGCAAATCGACCCCCGGGCATCGACTGGCCCCGATGCCGGGGGTCGTTTCCTTAAGGGGGCAAGCCATTTCTTGCCGAGCCAGCTACTTTTAACCTCTTCCATAAAAAACCGATTGGATTTATCATCCAATTGAAATTGCTTGCTTCTTATTTCACAACGAGGATGCCGGCAGCATCACGGGCCGGACGTCCTCTCCTAATAGCCAAGGGGAAGAAGTCATGCGCACCAAACCGTGGTTCCCGGCCCTCGTTCTGGCCTCCGTCCTCGCCTCCCAGCCGGTGTCGGCCACGACCCAGCTCAATGCCAGCATCTGGTTCCCGGATACCCAGCCCCTGACCCGGGTAGGCTATCTGCAATGGGCCAAGAAGGTCGACGAGGCTTCAGGCGGCGATCTCAAGATCAACGTTTTCACAGGCACCTCGCTGCTGCCGGTCAACGCCCACCTGAGCGGACTGCGCGACGGCATCGCGCACATCACATACCACGCCGGCACGTATACGCCATCGGACCTGCCCGAGGACAACGTGCTGGCCATCCTGGGCATCGCGCTGGACGACCCTATCGTCACCACTTTCGCGGTCGCCGACTTCTACATGAACGACCCGGCCATGCAGGCCCTGTGGAAACGCCACCGCATCGTGTTCCTTGGCGCCTATGCCAGCGTGGCCTACAACCTCATCTGCCGCTCGGAAGTCACCGACATCGCCAGCATCAAGGGCAAGCGGCTGCGCACGCCCGGTCCTATCCATGCCGATTGGGCCCGCTCGGTGGGCGCCACCCCGGTCAACGTGCCGTCCAGCGAAATGTTCACCGGCCTGGACAAGGGACAAATCGATTGCGTGGTCATGGGCGCCAACGAACTGAAGACCCGCTCGCTCTGGGACGTGGCCAAGTTCGTCAACACCGCCAATCTCGGCCCGTACTTCTCGGGCTGGCAATGGGCGATGAACGGGGCGGCATGGGCCAAGCTCAGCGACGAACAGCGGCGGGTACTGCTCGATACCATCGCCGACGCGACCGTGGAAACCGAAATCGCCTATATGCAGGCCGGCGTCGAGGCGCTGCAGGAAGCGCCCGCGCACAAGGTCAAGGTATCCGAACCGGCCGAGGACCTGAAGCAATCGCTGACCGCCTTCGCGGCACAGGCCAGGGAGACCGCGATCAAGGAAGGACAGTCGCGTTTCCGGATCAGCGATCCCGAGGGATTGGTCTCGCGCTTCGAGGCCACGCTGCAAAAGTGGGAGACGCTGCTCGAGGGCGTGGACCGCACGGATGCGCCGGCGCTCAAGAAGATCCTGCGCGAGAACCTCTACGACCGGATAGACGCGGCCACCTACGGCCGCTGACTTCTTCCCCGGCGGCGGCGCGCCTGCCGGGTCCCTCTTTCGTTCGGCAGACCTGCGCGTCTGCGGCTTTCATTCGGCCTCATCCTGGAAGACGGCAATCATGCGTATAGGCGTAGAAGTAGGCGGCACGTTCACCGACCTGGTGGCAATCGACGACAGCGGCATTCGCGTGCTCAAGGTACCCAGCACGCCCCAGAACCCCGACGAAGGCGCGTTCAACGCCTTGCTGGCCAGCGAAATCCCGCTCGAGACGGTGCAGGACCTGGCCCATGGCTCCACCGTGGCGACCAACGCCGTACTCGAACGCAAGGGTTTCTTGACGGCTTTCGTGACTACCGAGGGTTTTCGCGACGTGCTGGCGCTGCAGCGCCATGGCCGTTCGAACATCTACGACCTGAAGTACCGCAAACCCGAGCCGGTCGTGCGGCGCAGCGACAGCTTCGAGGTAAGCGAACGCATCCTGGGCGACGGCACGATACTCACCCCGCTGGACATGGACCGCGTCCAGGCCAGCCTGATCCCGGCGTTGCGCGATGGCAGCTACCAGGCTGTCGCCATCTGCCTGTTGAATGCCTATGTCAATCCCGAGCACGAACGGCGCTTGCGCGACTGCATCGCCCGGCACCTGCCTGACCTGAACATCACCCTGTCGTCGGACATCACGCGCGAGTTCCGGGAGTACGAGCGCGCCTCCACCACGACACTGTCGGCCTACGTGCAGCCGGTGATGGACCGATACATCTCGCGCTTCGAGCAGCGACTGGCCGAGGCCGGCTTCAAGGGGCGATTCAGCGTGATGCAGTCCAATGGCGGCAAGCTGCCCGCCAGCGCCATGCGCGCCAACGCCGTCACCGCGCTGCTTTCGGGACCGGCCGCCGGGGTCATGGGCGCAGCCCGCCAGGCTGCGCGATCCGGCTACGAGAACCTGATTACCCTGGATATCGGCGGCACCTCCACCGACGTCTGCGTAGTGATCGGCGGCAAGCCGCAATTGACCAACGAGTTCACGATCGACGGGCTGCCGGTGCGCATCCCCCTGCTCGATATCAACACCGTGGGCGCGGGCGGCGGCAGCATCATCTGGGTGGACGACGGCGGCATGCTGCGCGTGGGGCCGGAGTCGGCCGGCGCCTCGCCAGGGCCCGCATGCTACGCCAGGGGAGGCACGCGCCCCACCATCACCGACGCGCACGTGGTGCGCGGCTCCATCCTGCCCGAGGCATTCCTGGGCGGCCGCATGCAGATCGATCCGGCACTGGCCCGCCAGGCGCTGCAGCCCATCGCCGAGCGGTTCGGCATGAGCCTGGAAGAAGCCGCCGACAGCGCCATCCAGCTGGCCAACGCCAACATCGTACGGGCCATCCAGGTGATCTCCACCCAGCGCGGCCACGACCCGCGCGAAAGCGTGATGGTGCCCTACGGCGGCGCAGGGCCTTTGCATGCCGCGCAGGTCGCACGCGACCTGGGCATCCAGACCATTTCGGTGCCGCCCAACTCGGGCGTGATCTCGGCCTATGGCCTGCTGGCCAGCGACTTCATACAGTTCGAGAGCCTGACGCGCCGCGCGCGGCTGGACGACAAGGCGCCCCAGGTCGTGCGCGAGGTATTCGCGGAAATGCGCGAGCGCGCCTTCGCGCGCGCCCGGGACATGCAGCTGGGCGACGCCTTGCACCTGAACTTCGTGGCGGACATGCGCTTCGTGGGACAGGCCTTCGAGGTGCCGGTGGAGCTGCCCCATGAGCAGCTTGGGTCGTTGACCACGGAACAGTTGCGCGAGCTGTTCGGCGCCATGCACCAGAAGCTGTTCTTTTTTGGCGCGCACAGCGACAAGCCTATCGAAATCGTCTCGTTCCGGCTCGGCCTGACCGCACCGCTCAAGGAACTGCCGGTACTGGCCGAGCCGCAGGGCGGTTCCGTGGCCGAACGCGAGATAGACCTCTACGACGGCCGGGCCTGGCACAAGGCCCGCCTGCTCAGCCGGTCCGCCATGCGGCCGGGAATGACCGTTCCGGGGCCGGCCCTGCTGGACGACCCGACCTCCACGCTGCTGGTGCCGCAGGGCTGGAGCGCCCGCCGCGACGCCGCCGACAACATCATCCTGACCATGCAGGAGCAATGACATGCGCACTTCTCTTGATGTCTCCCCACGGCCCGGCCTGGATCCTGTCGACTACGCGGTGATCAGCCAGGGACTGATCGCCGCTGCCCGGGAGATGGGCGTCAAGCTGATCCGATCGGCCTATTCGACCATCATCCGCGAGGCCGCGGACGCTTCGGCGGCGCTGTTCGACCGCCACGGCAACGTAGTGGCCCAGGCCGAACTGATCCCCATGCAGCTGGGCCCGATGTCGGAGATCTTTCGCGCCTGCGCCGCCCGGCATCCGGTCGACAAGCTGGCCGAAGGAGACTTCTATATCACCAACGACCCCTATTCCGGCGGCCAGCACCTGCAGGACGTGTTCATCTATTCGCCCATTTTCTTCGAGGGCCAGCTGGTGGGGTTTGCCGGCACGGTCGCGCACCACCTGGACCTGGGCGGCGGCAATCCCGGCCTGACTACCGAAGCGGTCGACCTGCATGCCGAAGGCTTCGTATTTCCCCCGTCCTGCTACAACTACCGCCGCGACTGGGAAGACGACGGACCGCTCAAGCGGCTGCTGGCGGCCAACATCCGCGTGCCGGCCCAGACCATCGGCGACTTCGATGCGCAATTCGCGGCCAACGTGGTGGGCGGCGAACGCATCCGCCAACTTTGCCAGAAGTATGGCGCGGCAACCATCGCACAGGCGATGGCCCAGCTCATCGACTATTCGGAAACCCGGTTTCGCGCCGCGCTGGCCGCCCTGCCCGACGGCGTCTACCACGGCGAGGACGCCATAGACGACGACGGCATCACGGACGCGCCGCTGGTGGTCAAGGCCAAGGTCACCGTGGACGGCGACACCATCGGCATCGATTTCGACGGCACCTGCCCGCAGGTTACCCGCAACCTTAATTGCCCGTTCTCGTCCACCATCTCGGCGGCCCTTACCGCCGTGAAATCGGCGCTGACCAGTCCCGATATCCCCTTTAACGAAGGCCTGAAGAAGCCGGTGAACATTACCGCGCCGCGCGGCTGCCTGCTCAATCCGGAATATCCGGCGCCGGTACGCGCCCGCATGGAAGCCGGCTATCGCGCTTTCAACGCCGTACTGAAGGCGCTGGCGCAGGTCGCGCCGCAGCAGATCATCGCCGGCGGAAACGACGCCACCCTGGTGACTTCCATCTCGCACCAGGACAAGGGCAAGTACAAGGTCTACCTGGAAGTCTATGGCGGCGGCTTTGGCGCCGCGACCGATACGGACGGCTGCGATGCGGTGGATTCGCCGCTGTCGAACTGCACCAACACCCCGGTGGAAGCCACGGACATGGATTTCAGCCACTTTCGCATCACCGGCTATGCGCTGCTGCCGGACTCCTGCGGCCATGGCCGCCAGCGGGGAGGGCTGGGCTTCATGCGCCGCTTCGAAATCCTGGCCGACGACGTGAACTTCGCCATCTACGCCGACCGCTTCCGCATCGCCCCTTACGGGCTTTTCGGGGGCACGCAGGGGCGTTGCGGCCGGGCCGAAGTGCTGCGCAAGGGCGAAATCATCCCTATTCGCAGCAAGGACGGCATGACGCTCATGAAAGGGGACGTGCTGACGATCTATACGGCGGGCGGCGGTGGCTACGGCCCCGCCTCGGAACGCTCGCCGCAAGCCGTGCTGGAAGACGTGCGCCAGGGCTATGTCACGCCCGAAACGGCTCGCCGCATGTACGGCGCAGCGGTATGAAACCTGCCCGCGCCGGCGCTGCGCGGCGCGGGCCCCGATTCGCGTAACGGAGGGAACCGCCATGCGCGCCTTCGAGTCCTTTACCCGTTGGCTGGCCAACGGCCTGGCCCTGATCGCCGCCGCCGCGCTGCTGCTGATGATGCTGCAAACCGCCGCGGACGTATTCATGAACAACGCGATGGGCCGGCCGATCGAGGGCAACCTGGAGATCATCTCGGTCTACCACATGGTGCTGGTGGTATTCCTGCCGCTGGCCATGGTCGAGCTGCGCCACGAACACATCAACGCCGACCTGCTGGTACGCACCTTTGCACCGGCGCTGCAGCGCGCCGTGTATGTGTTCGGCGCGCTGGTCAGCATGGCATTTTTCGGCGCGCTGGCCTGGCAGACCTGGCAGGATGCCGTGGCCGCCTGGCGCATCGACGAGGTGATGATGGGCTCGATCTACGTACCCATCTGGCCGGCCAAGTTCGCGCTGCCGCTGGGCTTTGCGGCAATCACGCTGGCAACGCTCCTGCACATGCTGCAGGCGCTGCGCGACCCCGATTTCAGCCCGACACCGGCCGACCCCTCGATCGACGGCCCGCCCCCGGCCTGAGGAGCCCGACATGGACAATGTGACCATCGGCTTCATCGGCCTGGCCGCCGCCCTGGCGCTGGTGGCGCTGCGCGTGCAAATCGGCGTGGCGCTGGGCGCGGCTTCCTTCGTGGGCATCGCCTGCATCCTCAACCTGCAGGCGGCCTGGGGGATCGTCACCGCCGTTCCCTTCAATTTCGTCGGGGATTGGAACCTGACCGCCATCCCCATGTTCCTGCTGATGGGGTACATCGCCAGCGGCAGCGGCCTGACCTCGGGCCTGTTTCGCGCCATGCGCATATTCCTGTCGCGGCTGCCCGGCGGCTTGGCCGTAGCCAGCGTGGGCGCCTGCGGCATGCTCTCGTCGGCGGCGGGCTCCAGCGTCGCAGTCTCGGCGGCCTTCGCCCGGATCGCGACGCCCGAGATGCTTCGCTATCGCTACGATCCTGGACTGGCCGCCGGCGTCATCGCCTCGGCCGGGACACTGGGCTCGATGATCCCGCCCAGCGTGCTCATGCTCCTGTATGCCTACGTAGCGGAAATCTCGGTGGCCAAGGTCTTCATGGCCGGTTTTCTTCCCGGGCTGCTCTCGGCGCTGGTGTTCGTGGCGATGATCATCATCCGCGTCAAGCTCAAGCCTTCGCTTGCGCCGCCGGTGACCGAGCACTTCAGCCGGGCGGAAAAGATCGCGGCCGCCAAGGAGATCTGGCCCCTGCCGGTGCTGATCGTCGGCGTGCTGGCCGGCATCTTCGTGGGGCTGTTCACCCCTACCGAGGCCGGGGCCGTCGGCGCCCTGCTGTCGATGCTGCTGGCGCTGTCGCGCCGCAGCATGAGCTGGGCAGTGATGAAGAAATCGGTCTTCCTGACCCTGAGCGGAACGGCCGGCATCTTCATGGTGGTGATCGGCACCGTCCTGCTCGGCCGCTTCATGGCCTTGAGCGGCGTGCCGGGCGCGATCTCGTCGTGGTTCATGGAGCTGGGCACGAGCCAGCTGGGCGTCATCCTCGCCGTGGCCCTGCTGTATCTGGTGCTGGGCTGCTTCCTGGACTCCATCGGCCTGCTGCTGCTGACCCTGCCCATCGTGCTGCCCCTGGCGCGGGAAACCGGCATCGACCTGATCTACTTCGGCATTATCCTGATCAAGCTGCTCGAACTGGGCCTGGTGACTCCGCCCGTGGGATTGAACGTCTATGTCACCAAGAGCGCGCTGGGCAACCTGGTTCCGCTGCCGACCATCTTTCGCGGCGTGGGGTGGTTCATTGCAGCCGACCTGTTCACCCTGTCCCTGCTGATCGCCTTTCCCTGGATAGCGCTTGCCTTGCCGGGCATGATGGAATAATACGATGCCACCCGGACCGCTTACCCCCATGGGAAAAAACCCCGCCTCGACCTCAGCCCCACGCTCCAAGACCGCGGCGCGCAAGCCCGCCGCCGCCGCCCCGGCCCCCGCCGCGCCGCTGCACGAGGGCATAGGCCAGAAACTGCGCCAGCGCCGCAAGGTAAGGCAATTCTCGCTAAGCGAGGTGGCAGCGCGGGCCAACATTTCCATCGGCCTGCTCAGCCAGATCGAACGGGGCCTGTCCGCTCCGTCCCTGCGCTCGCTGCGCCAGATCTGCCAGGCCCTGGAAATGCCGCTGGGCTGGCTGTTCGAGTCGGAGGATCCCCAGCGGGCCGGCGAGGAGCAAGTGGTGGTGCGCAAGCCACGCCGCCGGCGCATGGTGCTGGGCGCGGCGGGCATGACCAAGGAGATCCTGTCGCCCGACACCGTGCCGCAGCTGCAGCTCATGCGCATGATCATCCATCCGGAAGGCCGCTCGGGGGACAGCCCGAACCAGCATGCCACCGGCGCCAAGACCGGGACGGTGCTGGCCGGGCGGCTGGGCCTGGAAATCGACGGCCGGCGCTACCTGCTGGACCAAGGCGACTCCTTCGCGTTCCACGCCACGTCGCAGTACCGCTTCTGGTGCGAAGGCGACGTGGATTGCGACGTACTGTGGGCGGTGACGCCGGCGCTCTACTGAGCCGCGCAGGCGCAGGGCCGGCCGGCTGGCTGGCTATAATCGCCAGCTTCGGTTTTCTCCCATACAAAGGCCCAGCATGGCGGTCAATCTGAGCATCCCCCCCGAATCCGAAGTCCTTGCCGTGGCCGGCGTCGAGATCGGCGTGGCCGAAGCGGGCGTGCGCAAGGCCAACCGGCGCGACCTGACCGTGTTCAGGCTGGCCGAGGGCAGCACGGTGGCCGGCGTCTTCACGCGCAACCGCTTTCGCGCCGCGCCCGTGCAGGTCTGCCTGGAACACCTGGCCGCCGGCGCGCCCATCCGCGCGCTGGTGGTCAACACCGGCAACGCCAACGCCGGCACCGGCGCCCAGGGCCTGGCCGATGCGCGCGCGGTGTGCGCGGCGCTGGCCCGGCTGATGGGCCTGCAGGACGGGCAGGTGCTGCCTTTTTCCACCGGCGTCATCATGGAGCCGCTGCCCGTGGACCGCATCGCCGCCGGCCTGCCTGCCGCGCTGGAGAACCTGTCGCCCGATAACTGGGTGCAGGCCGCGCACGGCATCATGACGACCGACACCCTGCCCAAGATCCACTCGGCGCGCGTGGCGACCGGCGGCAAGACCGTCACGGTCACCGGCGTGAGCAAGGGCGCGGGCATGATCCGCCCGAACATGGCCACCATGCTGGGCTACCTGGCCACCGACGCCGGCATCGCCCAGCCGCTGCTGGCCGAACTGGCGCACGAACTGGCCGACGTGTCGTTCAACCGCATCACCGTCGACGGCGACACCTCCACCAACGATTCGTTCGTGCTCATCGCCACCGGCCAAAGCGGCGTGGCGATCGACAGCCGCTCGCATCCGGACTTTCCCGCCGTGCGCGAGGCGCTTGCCCGCGCGGCCACCGACCTGGCGCAAAAGATCGTGCGCGATGCCGAAGGCGCGACCAAGTTCATCACCATCCGCGTGCAAGAAGCCGGCAGCACCGAGGAAGCCCTGAAGGTGGCCTATGCGGTGGCGCACTCGCCGCTGGTCAAGACCGCCTTCTATGCCTCGGATCCCAACCTGGGCCGCATCCTGGCGGCGGTGGGCTATGCCGGCATCGAGGACCTGGACACCGCCGGCATCCGCCTGTGGCTGGACGACGTGCTGGTGGCCGAGGGCGGCGGGCGCAATCCCGCCTACCGCGAAGAGGACGGCCAGCGCGTGATGAAGCAGGCGGAGATCCTCGTGCGCATCGCGCTGGGCCGCGGCCAGGCGTGCGACACCGTCTACACCTGCGACTTCTCGCACGACTACGTCAGCATCAACGCCGACTACCGTTCCTGAACCCCGGCCGGGCCGCGACCGCCGCGGCCCGGCGCTTGCGCCCGACCTGCCGTGACCGACTCCACCTCCCCCGACATCAAGGCCCTCATCGCCCAGGCCTCGCGCGTGCTCGCGCAGCTCGAAGCCTGGCTGCCGCCCGCCCCGCCCCGGATCGACTGGAGCGCCCATGCCTACCGCTGGCGCCGGCGCGGCTCGCGCGGCTGGCTGGACGCGGTGGGGCACGTGGCCAGCATCAACCTGGACGACCTGCAGCACATCGAGCGGCAAAAAGAGATCATCGAGCGCAACACCCTGCACTTCCTGCACGGCAAGCCGGCCAACAACGTGCTGATGACCGGCGCGCGCGGCACCGGCAAGAGCTCGCTGGTCAAGGCCATGCTGGCCGCGCACGGCAAGGACGGCCTGCGCCTGATCGAGGTCGACAAGGCGGACCTGGGCGACCTGCCCGAGATCGTCGAGCTGGTGGCCGGCCGCCCCGAGCGCTACCTGGTGTTCTGCGACGACCTGTCCTTCGAGGAAGGCGAGGCCGGCTACAAGGCGCTCAAGTCGGTGCTGGACGGCTCGGTGGCCTCGGCCGGCGAGAACGTGCTGATCTACGCCACGTCCAACCGCCGCCACCTCATGCCCGAATACATGAGCGAGAACCTGCAGGCGCGCCACCAGCCCGATGGCGAGATCCATCCGGGCGAGACCGTCGAGGAGAAGATCTCGCTGTCCGAGCGCTTCGGCCTGTGGCTCTCGTTCTATCCCTTCAAGCAGGACGATTACCTGGACATCGTGCGCTACTGGCTGGGCCAGCTGGGCTGCCCGCCCGAGGCCATCGAGGCCAGCCGCGCCGAGGCGCTGCAATGGGCCCTGGAGCGCGGCTCGCGCTCGGGCCGGGTGGCCAAGCAGTTCGCACGCGACTGGGCGGCGCGCCATGGCTGAGAAGATCGTCGACGTGGCGGTGGGGCTGATCCTGCGCGCCGACGGCCAGCTGCTGCTGGGCGACCGGCCCACCGACAAGTCCTGGCCGGGCTGGTGGGAGCTGCCCGGCGGCAAGATCGAGCCGGGCGAGACCGTCATGCAGGCGCTGGCGCGCGAGCTGGACGAGGAGCTGGGCATCCGCCTGACCGAGGCGCGGCCCTGGGTCACCTACGTGCACGCCTATCCCCACACCACGGTCAAGCTGTCCTTCTGCATCGTCACCGGCTGGGAAAACCAGCCGGTCGGCCGCGAAGGCCAGCAGCTGCGCTGGATCGCGCCGGCCCAGGCGCTGGCCATGGACAACCTGCTGCCGGCGGCCTATCCGCCGCTGCGCTGGCTGCTGCAGCCGGACCGCTACGGCATCACCGGGGTGGGCCAGGCGCAGCAGGCCGCGGCCTGGTTCGAACGGCTCGACCAGGCGCTGGCCCGCGGCCTGAAGCTGGTGCAGTTCCGCGAACCCGGCTGGCCCGGCGGCCCGGCCGACGAAGGCCTGCGCGCGCTGCTGCAGCAGGTGGTGGCGCGCTGCCATGCCCGCGGGGCCGGCGTGCTGCTCAACAGCGTGCATCCGCAGGCCTGGCTGTCCCTGGCCGACGGATTGCACCTGCGGGCGCAGGATGCGGCCCGGCTGGCCGAGCGCCCCGGGCTGCCCGAAGGCGCGTTGCTGGCGGTATCGGCGCACGATGCGGCGGATCTGGAGCACGCACGCCGGCTCAAGGCCGACTTCGCCGTGCTCGGCCCCGTGCTGCCCACCGACTCGCATCCGGAACGGCCCGCGCTGGGCTGGGACCGCTTCGCCCTGCTCAACGAGCAGGCCGGCCTGCCCGTACTGGCCCTGGGCGGCCAGTCCGAGGCCACCTTCGAGACCGCGCGCCGCCATGGCGCGCACGGCATCGCCGGCATCCGCGGGCTGATCTGAACAAAGCCGGCCCGCGCCGGTCCAAGCCCGCGCGCGCCGCCGTGCAACGGGCTGAAATCCCTATTCACCTCCCATGACCGATAGGCACGGCCGGCTGGGGCGATAATGCATCGCGCGCGGCGGGGAACCCGTCCCCGACTGCACCGCCGGCCCGCTCCTGCGCCCGTCCCTCCTGTGCGAGACTCTTCACACCCATGCGTCCACGCTCCAACCGCTCCCGCCGCGCCTTGATCGTGCTCAGCCTGCTGCTGGCCGGCCTGGCCATCTGGTACCTGTTCCTGCGCGGGCCCGCCACGCCGACGCCGCCGCCCGGCGGCCGCGGCCCCTCGTCCTGGGCCGGCCCGGTACCGGTACGCACCGTCGAGGCGACCCGGCAGGCGCTGACCGAGCGGGTGCGCGCCATCGGCACGGTCACGCCGCTGAACACCGTCACCGTGCGCAGCCGCGTGGCCGGCGAGCTGGTCGAAGTGCTGTTCGAGGAAGGCCAGCCGGTGCAGGCCGGCCAGCTGCTGGCGCGCATCGATCCGCGCGCCTACCAGGTGCAGCTGGACCAGGCGCTGGGCCAGCAGCAGCAGAACCTGGCGCTGCTGCGCAACGCCGAGCTCGATCTCAAGCGCTACCAGACCCTGTTCAAGCAGGACTCCATCGCCCGCCAGCAGCTCGATAGCCAGCAGGCGCTGGTGCGCCAGTACCAGGGCACGATCAAGATCGACCAGGCCCAGGTGGACGACGCGCGCCTGCAGCTGTCCTATACCCGCATCACCGCGCCCATCTCCGGACGCATCGGCCTGCGCCAGGTCGACGCCGGCAACCTGGTGACCGCCAACGAAACCGAAGGCCTGGCGGTGATCACCCAGACGCGCCCGATCTCGGTGGTGTTCGCCGTGCCCGAAGTGCAGCTGGCCAAGCTGCTGCCGCAGGTGCGGGCCGGCCGCACGCTGGCCGTGGAGGCCTGGAGCCGCGACGACGGCACCCTGCTGGCCACCGGCAGGCTGGCCACGCTGGATAACCGCATCGACACGGCCACCGGCACCTTGCGCCTGCGGGCCGAATTCGACAACCAGGACGAATCGCTGTTTCCCAACCAGTTCGTCAACGTGCGGCTGCAGCTGCGCACGATCGAGGATGCGCTGACCATTCCCTCGGACGCGGTGCAGTACGGCAATCGCGGCCCCTACGTCTATGTGGTGCAGCCCGGCGAAAAGCCCGTGGTCAACGTGCGGCTGCTTACCCTGGGCCCGGCCGACGGCGGGCAGGTGGCGGTCGAATCGGGCCTGCAAGCAGGCGAACAGGTGGTGCTCGAAGGCATCGACCGCCTGACCGAAGGCCGGCAGGTGCAGCCCGTGGCCGCCACGCAGGACGGCGCGCCCGATAGCGGCGTGACCGCGGCCGGCGTGTCGGGCCCCGCGGGCGCCTCGGGCGTGCCCGGCGCGCCGGGGTCCCCGGCACCCGGCAGGCAGCCCCGCCCATGAACTTTTCCGGCATCTTCATCCGCAGGCCCGTCGCCACCACGCTGCTGATGGTGGCGCTGCTGATCTCGGGCCTGATGGCCTGGCGCCTGCTGCCGGTGGCGGCCCTGCCGCAGGTGGACTATCCCATCATCCAGGTCTTCACCTATTACCCGGGGGCCAGCCCGCAGGTGACCACCAGCGCCATCACGGCGCCGCTGGAGCGCCGGCTGGGCCAGATCCCCGGCCTGCAGCAGATGTCCTCCACCAGCTCGGGCGGCGCCTCGGTGATCACGCTGCAGTTCCAGCTGGACCTGGACATGGCCATCGCCGAGCAGGAAGTGCAGGCGGCCATCAGCGCCGCCAACAGCCTGCTGCCCAACGACCTGCCCACCCCGCCGGTCTATCGCAAGGTCAACCCGGCCGACTCGCCCATCATGACGCTGGCGGTCACCTCGGCCACGCTGCCGCTGCCCCAGGTGTACGACCTGATCGACACCCGCATGGCGCAGCGCCTGGCGCAGGTCTCGGGCGTGGGCATGGTCAGCCTGGCCGGCGGCCAGCGGCCTGCCTTCCGGGTGCAGGCCAATCCCGGCGCGCTGGCCGCGCACGGGCTGACGCTCGAGGACGTGCGCAGCGCCATCGCCGCGGCCAACGTCAACCAGCCCACCGGCAGCTTCGACGGGCCGCTGCGCACGGTCATGATGAACGCCAACGACCAGCTGCGGTCGGTAGAGGACTACCGCAACCTGATCCTGCGCTGGCAGGACGGCGCGCCGCTGCGCCTGGGCGAGGTGGCCAGCATCGAGAACGGCGCCGAGGACAGCCGCCTGGCCGCCTGGTCGGGCGAGCTGCCCGCGGTGCTGGTCAACATCCAGCGCCAGCCCGGCGCCAACGTCATCGAAGTGGTCGACCGGGTGCAGGCCCTGCTGCCGCAGATCACCGCGGGCCTGCCGGCGGCCGTGCAGGTGCAGGTGCTGACCGACCGCACGCAGAGCATCCGCGCCTCGGTGCGCGACGTGCAGCACGAACTGCTCTTCGCCGTCTGCCTGGTGGTGCTGGTCACTTTCCTGTTCCTGCGCAACCTGCCGGCCACCATCATCCCCAGCATCGCCGTGCCCCTGTCGCTGGTGGGCACCTTCGGGGTGATGTACCTGGCGGGCTTCTCGGTCAATAACCTGACCCTGATGGCGCTGACCATCGCCACCGGCTTCGTGGTGGACGATGCCATCGTCATGCTGGAGAACATCGCGCGCCACCGCGAGATGGGCGCCACGCGCATGCAGGCCGCGCTCAAGGGCGCCGCGCAGATCGGCTTCACGCTGGTCTCGCTGACCCTGTCGCTGGTGGCGGTGCTGATCCCGCTGCTGTTCATGGGCGACGTGGTCGGGCGCCTGTTCCACGAATTCGCCGTCACGCTGGCCGTGGCCATCCTGATCTCGCTGGGCGTGTCGCTGACGCTCACGCCCATGATGTGCGCGCGCATGCTGCCCGAAACCCTGCACGAGGAAAAGCGCAAGCAGGGCCTGCTCGACCGGGTGATCGCCCGCTACGACCTGGCGCTGCAATGGGTGCTGAACCACCAGCGCCTGACGCTGCTGGCCACGGTGGCCACCATCGCGGCGACCGCGCTGCTGTACCTGGCCGTGCCCAAGGGCTTTTTCCCGGTGCAGGACAGCGGCGTGATCCAGGCCGTCACCGAGGCCCCGCAATCGGTCTCCTTCCCGGCCATGGCCGAGCGCCAGCAGGCGCTGGCCCAGCGCATCCTGCAGGATCCTGACGTGGCCAGCCTGTCGTCCTTCATCGGCGTGGACGGCACCAACGCCACGCTCAACAGCGGGCGCATGCTGATCAACCTGGTGCCGCACGGCCAGCGCACCGGCACCTTGCAGCAGACCATGGCCAGGCTGGCCGAGCGCACCCGCGACGTGCCCGGCATCGTGCTCTATACCCAGCCGGTGCAGGAGCTGACCATCGAGGACCGCGTCAGCCGCACGCAATACCAGTTCACCCTGACCTCGCCCGACACCGAGCTGCTGGCCGAATGGAACGCCAGGCTGGTCGAGCACCTGTCCACGCTGCCCGAACTGAGCGAGGTGGCCAGCGACCTGCAGCAGCAGGGCCAGCAGGCCTATATCGACGTGGACCGCGATGCGGCCGCCCGGCTGGGCGTGAGCATGTCCGACATCGACAACGCACTGTACAGCGCCTATGCGCAGCGCCAGATCGCCACCCTGTTCACGCAGTCCAACCAGTATCGCGTGGTGCTGGAGCTGGCGCCGCAGTACGCGCGCGAACCCGGCGACCTGCAGCGGCTGCACGTCAACACCGCCTCGGGCACGCCGGTGCCGCTGACCGCGCTGGCCACCGTGCGCGAGCTGCCGGCGCCGCTGGCGATCAGCCACGTCGGCCAGTTCCCCGCGGCCACGCTGTCGTTCAACCTCTCGCCCGGCACCTCGCTGGGCCAGGCGGTGGCGGCCATCGAGCGCGCCCAGGCGGAACTGGGCATGCCGGCAGCCATCGAAAGCCGCTTCCAGGGCGCGGCCGAGGCCTTTCGCGCCTCGCTCTCGAACACGCTGTGGCTGATCCTGGCGGCCGTGATCACCATGTACATCGTGCTGGGCATCCTGTACGAAAGCGCGATCCATCCGGTCACCATCCTCTCGACGCTGCCCTCGGCCGCCGTGGGCGCGCTGCTGGCGCTGCTGCTGACCGGCGGGCAGCTGGACCTGATCGCCGTCATCGGCATCATCCTGCTGATCGGTCTGGTCAAGAAGAACGGCATCATGATGATCGACTTCGCGCTGGAGGCCGAGCGCCGCGAGGGCCTGTCCCCGCGCCAAGCCATCCACCGGGCCGCGCTGCAGCGCTTTCGGCCCATCCTGATGACCACCCTGGCGGCGCTGTTCGGCGCGATCCCGCTGATGCTCAGCTCGGGCTCGGGCGCCGAGCTGCGCCAGCCGCTGGGGCTGGTGATGGTGGGCGGGCTGGCGGTCAGCCAGGTGCTGACGGTGTTCACCACGCCGGTGGTCTACCTGTTCTTCGACCGCCTGGGCAAGCGCCTGCGCCGCCGGCCCGCGCAGGCTGACGCGGCGGGCGGCCCGGCATGAACCTGTCGCGGCCCTTCGTGCGCCGGCCGGTGGCCAGCCTGCTGCTGGCGCTGGCCATCATGCTGCTGGGCGCGCTGTCCTGGCGGCTGCTGCCCGTCTCGCCGCTGCCCGAGGTCGACTTCCCCGCGATCATCGTGCGCGCCAACCTGCCCGGCGCCGACCCCGAGACCATGGCCTCGACGGTGGCCGCGCCGCTGGAACGGGCCATGGGCAGCATCGCCGGCATCACGCAGCTGGTGTCCTCGAGCAGCACCGGCTCGACCATGCTGCTGCTGACCTTCGACCTGGACCGCGACATCAACGACGCGGCGCGCGACGTGCAGGCGGCCATCAACGCGGCCCAGGGCACCCTGCCCTCGGGCATGCCCTCTGCGCCCAGCTACGACAAGATCAACCCGTCGCAAGCGCCCATCCTGGCCCTGGCGCTGAGCTCGCGCGACCTCTCGCCGGGCCAGCTCTACGACGCGGCCTCCACCATCCTGGCGCAGAAGCTGGCCCAGGTGGCCGGCGTGGGCGACGTGACGGTGGACGGCGCCTCGCTGCCGGCCGTGCGCGTGCAGCTCAACCCCAACGCCCTGGCCCACTACGGCATCGCGCTGGACGAGGTGCGCAACGCCATCACGGCGGCCAATCCGCTGCGCCCGCGCGGCGACCTCATGGGACCTGAGCTGCACTGGCAGATCCAGACGTCCGAACAGATGCGCCGGGCCGACCAGTACCGCGACCTGATCATCCGCCACCAGGACGGCGCCGCGGTGCGGCTGGGCGACGTGGCCATCGTCAGCGATTCGGTCGAGAACCGCTATTCCAGCGGCTTTCACAACCAGCGCCAGGCGGTCACCATCCTGGTCAGCCGCCAGCCTGGCGCCAACATCGTGCAGACCATCGACGCGATCAACGCGCAACTGCCCACGCTGGGGGCGCTGGCGCCGGCGGCGGCCGAGCTGACCGTGGTCATGGACCGCTCGCCGGTGATCCGCGCCACGCTGCGCGAGGCCCAGCTGACCCTGCTGATCGCCTCGGGCCTGGTGGTGCTGGTGGTGCTGGGCTTTCTGGGCAGCCTGCGCGCGGCGCTCATTCCCAGCCTGGCGATACCGGTCTCGCTGATCGGCACCTTCGCCATCATGTACCTGTACGGCTTTTCGCTGAACAACCTGTCGCTGATGGCTTTGATCGTGGCCGCCGGCCTGGTGGTGGACGACGCCATCGTGGTGATGGAGAACATCCAGCGCCACATCGAGAAAGGCATGCCGCCCATGCGCGCGGCCATGCGCGGCGCCGGCGAGGTCGGCTTCACGCTGCTGGCCATGAACCTGGCGCTGATCGTGGTGTTCGTCTCCATCCTGTTCATGGGCGGGCTGGTCGAGCGCCTGTTCCGCGAGTTCTCGATCACGCTGGCCGCCGCCATGCTGGTCTCGCTGCTGGTCTCGCTCACGCTCACGCCCAGCCTGTGCGCCCGGCTGCTGCCGGCGCGCGGCGCCCGCCAGCCCGGCCGGCTGCAGCGCATCAGCGAAGACCTGTTCCGGAAACTGCTGCGCGGCTATTCGAGCACGCTGCGCGCCAGCCTGCGGCACACGCCCTGGGTGCTGGCCGCGCTGCTGGCCGTGCTGGCGCTGAACGTGCACCTGTACATCGCCATCCCCAAGGGCTTCATGCCCGACCAGGACACCGGCCAGCTGCGCGGCTTCGTGCGCGGCGACGACGGCGCCTCGTACCAGTCCATGCAGCCCAAGCTGGAAGCGTTTCGCCAGGTGCTGCTGGCCGACCCGGCGGTGCAGGACGTGATAGGCACCAGCGGCGGGGACCGCGGCATCAGCAATGCCACCCTGTACGTGCGCCTGAAGCCGCGCAGCGAGCGCAGCGAATCGGCCAACGAGGTCATCAACCGCATCCGCGCCGCCCAGCCGCCGCTGCCGGCCGGCCGGCTGTTCCTGAGCGTGGACCAGGACCTGAACCCGCCGCGCATGCAGGGCAGCGCCGGCAGCTATGAACTCACCCTGCTGTCCAGCGACCTGGGGCTGCTGCGCCAGTGGGAAAGGCGCGTGGCCGAGGCCCTGCAGAACGTGCCCGAGATCACCGACGTGGACGGCGGGCCGGGCGAAGGCACGCAGCAATTGACCCTGCGCATCGACCGGCAGGCGGCCAAGCAGCTGGGCGTGGACATGGACACCGTGACGCAGGTGCTGAACAATTCCTTCAGCCAGCGGCAGGTCGCCACGCTGTACAGCGCCTTGAACCAGTACCGCGTGGTGATGGAGGTCGAGCCGCAATACACGCAATCGCCGCGCGTGCTGGACCAGCTGCTGATCCAGACCGCCGACGGCGCGCAAGTGCCGCTCTCGGCCATCGCCAGCTACAGCTACAGCCAGGCGGCCGACCGCGTGCGCCACACGCGCCAGTTCGCCTCGACCAGCGTATCGTATTCGCTGGCGCCGGGCGTCTCGCTGGACCAGGCGCTGGCCGCGGTCGACCGCGCCCTGGAGCAGCTCATGCTGCCCACCGACATCCAGGTGGAAAGCGGCGGCATGGCCTCGACCTTCCAGGCCGCCTCGCAGGACCAGCCCCTGCTTTTGCTGATGGTGCTGGTCGCGGTGTACCTGGTGCTGGGCATGCTCTATGAGAGCCTGCTGCATCCGGTCACCATCCTCTCGACCCTGCCCTCGGCCGGCGTGGGCGCGCTGCTGACGCTGCGCGCCACCGACACCCAGTTCACGCTGATCGCGCTGCTGGGCCTGTTCCTGCTGATCGGCATCGTCATGAAGAACGCCATCATGATGATCGACTTCGCGCTGGAGGCGCAGCGCAAGCGCGGCCTGTCGCCGGCGCAAGCCATCTATCACGCGGCGCGCCTGCGGCTGCGGCCGATCCTGATGACCAACCTGGCCGGCCTGCTGGGCGCTGTGCCGCTGGTGCTCAGCGTGGGCGACGGCGCCGAGATGCGCCAGCCGCTGGGCCTGGCCATCGTCGGCGGCCTGGCCGTCAGCCAGCTGCTTACGCTCTACACCACGCCGGCCATGTACCTTTTCCTGGACCGCCTGCGCCAGCGCCGGCAGGCGCGCCGCGCGGCGCGGACCGCCGCCCAGCCCCAAGGCTCTGCCCCATGACCCTGATTGCCGTTTTTGCCTCTTACGCGCAACGCCCCCTCAACCCGCCTGGCCGGGCCGCCGCCCTGTCCCGCGCCCTGTCCCGCGCCCGGGGCCGGCGGCCTGCCCTGGCCGCGCTGCTGGCCGCACTGGCGCTGGCCGGCTGCGCCGTGGGGCCTGACTACCAGCGCCCCCAGGCCCCGGTGCCGGCCGCCTTCAAGCAGCAGGACGGCTGGCGCACCGCACAGCCCGGCAGCGTGCCGTCCGATCCGCGCTGGTGGCGCCGCTATGGCGACGAAAACCTGAACCGGCTGGTCGACGAGATCGACATCTCCAACCAGAACCTGGCGCAGGCCGAGGCGCGCTACCGGCAGGCCCTGGCGCTGCTGCGCGGCGCGCAGGCCGGCCATGCGCCGACGCTGGGCGCCAATGTCTCGGCCACCCGCAGCGGCAGCGGCGGGGGCGGCAACGGCGGCAGCGACTATGACCTGGGCGGACGCGGCGGCGGCAGCAGCGGCACCCGCTACGAAGCCAGCCTGTCGGCCAGCTGGATGCCGGACATCTGGGGACGCGTGCGCCGCCAGGTCGAGGCCGGCCGCGCCGATGCCCAGGCCAGCGCCGCCGACCTGGCCGCGGCGCGGCTGGCCGCGCAATCCGAACTGGCCCTGGCCTATATCCGGCTGCGCGTATTCGACCGCCAGCAGATCCTGCTGGGCCAGACGGTAAAGGCCTACGAACGCTCGCTGACCCTGACCCGCAACCAGTACGAAGCCGGCCTGGCGGCCCGCGCCGACGTGGTGCTGGCCGAAACGCAGCTCGAACAGGTGCGGGTGCAGCTGCGCGACATCGACTGGCAGCGCGCCCAGCAGGAGAACGCCATTGCGGTGCTGGCCGGCCGCACGCCTTCGACCTTCTCGCTGCCGCCCGACGGCAGCCTGCCCACGCTGCCCGAGATCCCGCCCGTGCTGCCTGCCACGCTGCTGGAACGGCGCCCCGACGTCGCCTCGGCCGAACGCGCGGTGGCCGCCGCCAACGCGCGCATCGGCGTCGCCACGGCCGCCTGGTTTCCCGACCTGACCTTGAGCGTGTCCGGCGGCCTGCAGTCCGGCAGCTTCTCGGACTTCATCTCGGCCCCCTACCGCGTCTGGTCGCTGGGGCCGGCGCTGGCGGCCACGCTGTTCGACGGCGGCCTGCGCCGGGCCAACCTGGACCAGGCCGACGCCGCCTACGACGAGCAGGTGGCCCGCTATCGCCAGACGGTGCTGGACGCGCTGCGCGAAACCGAGGACGCGCTGGTGCTGCTGCGCGTGCTGCGCATCGAGATCGCGCAGCAGCGCCGCGTGGTGGCCCTGGCCGAGGAAAACGAGAACCTGGTCACCAACCGCTACCGCGAGGGGCTGGTGTCCTTCCTGGAAGTGGCCACGGCGCAGAACACCACCTTGCAGGCGCGCCGCAGCCTGCTGGACCTGCTAGGCACCCAGCTGCAGGCCACCGTGCAGCTGACGGCGGCGCTAGGCGGCGGCTGGGACGGCGACCTGTCGCCGGCGGTGACCGAGACGCACGGCCAGGATGGCTAGCTGCTGCACAGCGCCATCGTGAACGGGACGTCGCGCCCCACCTGCTGGGGCTTGAGCTCGCCGTCCTGGATCGAGAAGCGGATCCAGATCATGTACTTGTTGGCGCTGATCTCGGGAAACAGGCCTTGCGAGCCGTCCACCCAGACGCGCAGCAGCTGGTGCACGCGTCCGGCCAGCATTTCCTGGTAGGCGCCTTGCGGGGCCACGCATTCGATGCGCCGCCCGCCCTCGCGCAGCAGCTGCAGCACGATGTTCAGGGCCTCGCTCAGCGGCCGCAAGGGCGCGATCCAGCGCTGCAAGTCGGCCTGGCGCACCGACTCGGGCTTGCTTTGCCACGCAAAATAGGACGGCATGTCGACCTGGGTGGCGCCGCCGGGCACCGCCAGGCGCCCGCGCAGGCTGACCAGCCATTCGTTCTCGCGCAGGTTCTGGCCGATCTTGCCCTGCGCGGCCAGGGCCGCGGCGGCGCGCTCGATCTCGGCCAAGGTGGCCTGCAAGGCCTGCTGGGCCACTTCGGGATGGTCGCGCAAGGCGGCCAGCGTGGCGCGCTGGCGTTCGAGTTCTTGCAGGATGGCGCCCTTGAGGTCGGTGCGCTCGCATGCATCGAGCAGGTCGAACATGGCCGAGACCGCCGCCTGGTGCATGCGCGCATCGCCCGCCTGAGCAAAGAAGAACAGCCTGTCGAACAGATATTCCAGCCGCAGCAGCGACCGGATTCGTTCGTTGAAAGGATATTCGTAAAGAATCACGCTCGATACGGGCCCGTCGGGAACCGGCCCTGGGCCGGCGGTTTCAGGGGTTGCCGGCCCAGGCAGTCACATGGCGGTCCGGCGCGAAGTGGCGGCAAGCTGGCAATAACGCTCATGCAGGGCACGCACGCGCAGTTCGAGCTGCGCGGCATGGGTGTGGCCGTCGTTGACGATCACGTCGTCGGCAACGGCCAGACGCTCCTGCCGGCCAGCTTGCGCTGCCATGATACGCCGGATGGTCTCGGTAGTCAGCCCGCTGCGCCGCCGTACCCGCTCGACCTGGGTCTGGGGGTCGCAATCGACCACGCAGATGCGGTCCACCCGTTCGCGCCAGCGCCCCGACTCCACGAGCAGGGGCACGACGAAGACCAGGTACAGCCCCTGGGCCTGGCGGGCCTGGCGCAGGGTTTCTTGCGCGATCAAGGGATGCAGGATGGCCTCGAGCGCGCGGCGGGCCTGGGGATCGGCGAAGGCCGCCTCGCGCATGGCGGCCCGGTCCAGCGCGCCGTCGGGCGCCACGATGCCCGGGCCGAAGCGCTCGGCCAGCGCGGGCATGGCCGCCCCGCCCGGGGCGGTCAGCGCGTGGGCGATGCGGTCGGTATCGACCTGCGCCGCCCCCCAGCCCTGCAGCAGGTCGGCCACGCGGGTCTTGCCCGAGCCGATGCCGCCGGTCAGGCCGATGGCCAGGCGGGTATCGCCATGCCAGGTAGAGGGCTCAGCCATGCAGCGCCGGCGCATGGCCGCCCAGGAACAGCATGAGCATGCCGCCGGCCGCCAGGTAGGGGCCGAAGGGCAGCGCCTGCCCGCGCGACGCACGGCCCGTGGCCACCAGGGCCACGCCCACCACGATGCCGGCCAGCGAGGCGCCCAGCAAAAGCCAGGGCAGGGCCGCCGCGCCCAGCCAGGCGCCCAGCGCGGCCAGCAGCTTGAAGTCGCCATGGCCCATGCCCTCGCGCCCCGTGGCCAGGCGAAAGCCGTGGAACACCAGCCACAGGAACAGGTAGCCGCCGGCCGCGCCCAGCACGGCATCGTGCAGGCCCGTCAGCCCGTGGCCGCTGGCGTTGAGCAGCAGGCCGGCCCACAGCAGCGGCAGCGTCAGGCAGTCGGGCAGCAGGCCCGTGTGCAGGTCGATGGCCGCCAGCAGCAGCAGGACGGCCAGGAAGGCCATCAGGATCCATCCCAGCCAGCCTGCCCCGAAAACGTAGGCGCACAGGCCGAACAGCACGCCGCAGGCGGTTTCGGTCAGCGGGTAGCGCCACGAGATGGCCGCGCGGCAATAGGCGCAGCGCCGGCCCAGCATCAGCCAGCCGAGCACGGGCGCCTGCTGGCGCAGCGGCAGCCTGACCTGGCAATCGGGACAGGCGCTGGGGTCGCGCAGGCGGATCTGGGCGTCCGAGAGCGCCGCGTTGGGCAGGGCCAGCGGCTGGCCGGCGGACTGGCCCAGCCATTCGCGGCACTGCTCGGCCCAGGCGCGCTCCATCAGCAGCGGGATGCGATAGGCGAGCTTGGTCAGCCAGCCGCCGGCCAGCAGGCCCGCCAGCACGGCCAGCGCGGCGGCCGCCAGCGAACCGGGCTGGCCCAGGCCTTGCAGGGCCGTCATGCCGGGGCCCGGCCCGCGGGGAGGCGGACACGGGCGGTATGGGCGGCGTGCACGGGCATGCAAGGTCTCCTGCAAGACGGTCTGCCGGGATGATAGCAGTGCATCCGCAGGGGCAAATGCGTAGAATGGGCGCGCATATCGCTGAAAAACGTCGAAAAAAACGGACTGTTTCCATGCCGAGCCCGACCGCCGCACCCCGTGTTTCCCGTTTCCGCCTGCTGCCGCGCGGCGCGGCGGCCATCGTGCTGGCGGCGCTGAGCACGGCCTGCGCGCAGCAAAGCCGCGCGCCGGGCTACTACAACCCGCCCCCCGAAAGCAGCATCACCGATGCGCAGTCGCAATACCAGGACAGCCGCGGCCGTTCGCTGGTGCGCGCGCCCTCGCAGCTGCAACTGGAGCTGGACCGCAACCCGCCGCCGGCCGCCCTGGCCGCGGCCCCGGCCGAACCCTCGGGCCCGCCTTCGGGCGGCGCGCCCGCCGATGCGCGAGCCGAGCCGGCCGGCGAGCCGGCGCCCATCAACCCCATGGCCGCCCGCGTCATCCCGGCCCCGCGCACCTTCATGGGAACGGTGCCGTGCTTTACGCCCGAGCTGGCCTGCACCGCCCAGCGCGTGACGCTGACGCTCTCGCCCAATGGCCGTTGGCGCGCCCGCGCCACGCCGCTGGACGGCGCCGGGCAGGCCGCCCGCCAGCCGGTGGCCGAGCAAGGCTGCTGGCGCGGCATCCCCGAACGCCCGGCCCGGGTGATCCTGCAAGAGGCCGACGGCACCGTGCGCGCCGAATTCGTGATGCCCGCCAGCAACCAGCTGCGCGTGCGCTCGGTAGGCGGACAAGCCCCCACCCTGGACTACAACCTCGGCCGCCAGCCCGACCTGGACGGCATCGACGAACTGGGTGCGGCGCCCGCCCCGGCCTGCGACTGAGCGGACCACGGACGGCCGCTACGGCCGTGCGGCTTGGCCTGCGGCCGGCGCGCCGTCGGGACCGGGCTGCGGATCGGCCTGGGGCTCGGCCAGCCGCAAGGGCGCGTGGCCGCCGCCATAGAGCCAGCGCGCCAGTTCGGCGGCGTTGCGCACGCCGGTCTTGCGAAAGATGCGGGCCCGATGCGTCTCGACGGTGCGCATCGAAATGCCCAGGTCCAGGGCGATGACCTTGTTGGCACGGCCGGCGGCCACGTAGGGCAGCACTTCCCGCTCGCGCGGGGTCAGGGGGCGTGCCGGGGCGTCAGAGGGAAAATAGCGGAAAGTCATGCACAGCTCCGTCAGGACGACGGCGGCAGTGTGACAGTAAGCAAATGTCTCGGGAAGCTGTCAGTTTTTACAGAACGTCAGCCTGATATCAGCTGCACATCAGCTTTTCGTCGGCCGAAACGGCCGCGGCAAGGCCGCGCCGCCCGCTACAGTTCGAGATTGTCGATCAGCCGGGTCGTGCCCAGCTTGGCCGCGGCCAGCACCACCAGCGGTTCGCCGCCGCGCACCTGGTCCGGATCGGCGGTGCGCAGGTCGCGCTGGCGCCGCACCGATACGTAGTCCACCTGCCAGCCGCGCCCGGCCAGGCGCTCGATGGCCTCGCGCTCCAGGCGCGCGGTGTCGTGCTGCCCGCCGCGCAGGCTGTCCTGCACCTGGCGCAAGGTGGCGTACAGCTGCGGCGCCTCGGCACGCTCCTCGGGCGAGAGATAGACGTTGCGCGAGGAAAGCGCCAGGCCGTCCTCGTCGCGCACGGTCTCGTGCGCCAGGATCTCGACCGGCAGCTGGAACTGGCGGCACATGGCGCGCACGATCATCAGCTGCTGGTAGTCCTTCTTGCCGAACACCGCCACGCGCGGCTGCACACAGGAGAACAGCTTGAGCACCACCGTGCACACGCCCACGAAGAACCCGGGGCGGAACTCGCCTTCCAGGATGTCGGCCAGGTCGGCCGGGGGCTGCACGCGGTAGTTCTGCGGCTCGGGATACATCTCCTTGTCGTCCGGGGCAAAAACGACATAGACGGCGCGCTGGGCCTCCAGCTTCTGGCAGTCGGCCTCCAGCGAACGCGGATAGCGCTCGAAATCCTCGCCCGGCCCGAACTGCAGGCGGTTCACGAAGATGCTGGCCACCACCGGGTCGCCGTGCTGGCGCGCCATGTTCATCAGGGCCAGGTGGCCGGCATGCAGCTTGCCCATGGTGGGCACCATCGCCACGCGGTTCTGGCCGCGCAGCTGGTCACGCAGGTCGTCGATGGTATGGATGAGTTTCAATGGTGTCTCCTCAGGGAACCGCACGGGGCTCCTCGGCTTGCTGGTGTCGGCACCGCTCAGTGGGCCAGCGCCGTATACGCCAGGCGCACGTAGATGGGGGCGTAGGGCTCGGCCTGCGTGATCTCGAGCAGCGACTCGCGGGCCAGTTCGAGCATGGCCAGAAAGTGCACCACCACCACCGCCGCGGGCTCGCCCTCGTCGATGCGCTCGAGGAACAGGTCGCTGAACTCCATGAAGCGCACCGAGCCCAGCCGGCGCAGGATGTGCGTCATGTGGTCGCGCACCGAGAGCTGCTCGCGCGTGATGTGGTGGTGCGCGTTGAGCCGGGCGCGCTTCATGATGTCGGCCCAGGCCGCGCGCAGGTCGTCGACGTTCACGTCCGGCAGGATGCGCTCGGCCGTCAGGTCGGCGTGGGCCTGCGCGCGCAGGAAGTCGCGCCCCAGCTGCGGCAGCGCATCGAGCTTCTTGGCCGCCAGCTTCATCTGCTCGTATTCGAGCAGGCGGCGCACCAGCTCGGCGCGCGGGTCCTCGGGCTCTTCGCCGGTATCGGACTTGCGCACCGGCAGCAGCATGCGCGACTTGATCTCGATCAGCATGGCCGCCATCAGCAGGTATTCGGCGGCCAGCTCCAGGTTGTGCTCGCGGATCTGCTCGACGTAGGACAGGTACTGGCGGGTGACCTCCGCCATGGGGATGTCCAGCACGTTGAAGTTCTGCTTGCGGATGAGATAGAGCAGCAGGTCCAGCGGCCCCTCGAAGGTTTCGAGAAAGACCTCCAGCGCATCGGGCGGGATGTACAGGTCCTGCGGCAGCGCGAACAGCGGCTCGCCGTACAGGCGGGCCAGCGCCACGCTGTCGATCACGTCGGGCGTGCTGTCCTCGGCGGGCTGCACCAGGGCAGCCAGTTCATCGCCCGGCAGGGAAACCGCCATCGGCCCGGATCCGCTCAATCGTTCTGGTAGACGTAGGGGCGCTGGGGCACGCGCGCGGCGCGATAGCCTTCCTGCAGCTCCGGGTCGATGTTCTTGTCCCACAGGCGGGCGCGGCCCTCGCGCTGGCGCTGCTCGACATCGGGATGCTGCGCCTTGTATTCCTGCAGGAACTGGGTGATCTCGGATTGATAGCCGGCCATGATGCCTACGAACAGAGGGTGTAAGAAAAAGTAGGCAGCCAGTTTACTTCAGTCCGGCCGGCGCCGGCCTCGTTACAATCGGGCCATGACAGCCCTGCCCTCTCTCGCCGGCCCGGCCGGCGGCCGCATGATCCCTTTCATCGTCGGCTGCGCGCTGTTCATGCAGATGCTGGACGCCACCGTGGTGGCCACGGCGCTGCCGGCCATGGCCGCCGCCCTGGGCTCGACGCCGGTGCGGCTGAACGTGGCCATCACCTCCTACCTGCTGGCCGTGGCCGTGTTCGTGCCGGTCAGCGGCTGGGCGGCCGACCGCTACGGCGCCCGGCGCGTGTTCCTATGGGCCATCGCGCTGTTCACGCTCGCCTCGGTGGCCTGCGCCTTCTCGCAAAGCGTGCCGCAGCTGATCGCGGCCCGGGTGGCCCAGGGCATGGCCGGGGCCATGATGGTGCCGGTCGGCCGGGTCATCCTGCTGCGCACCGTGCCCAAGCACGAGCTGCTGCGCGCCATGGCCTTCCTGAGCATTCCGGCCCTGCTCGGGCCGGTGATCGGCCCGCCCCTGGGCGGCTTTCTGGTCACCTATGCGTCCTGGCACTGGATCTTCCTGATCAACATCCCCATCGGCGTGCTGGGCATCTTCCTGGTGCTGCGCCATGTGCAGGAGATCCGCGACGCCTCGCGCCCGCGCCTGGACTTGTACGGCTTCGTGCTCAGCGCGGTCAGCCTGGCGGCCCTGGTCACCGCCTTCGAGGCGCTGGGCCACGGTTCGCTGCCGGGCCCGGCCGTGCTGGCGCTGCTGGCCGCCGGGCTGCTGTGCGGCGCCCTGTACGTGCGCCATGCGCGCCGCGCCGAGCAGCCTATCATCGACCTGTCGCTGATGCGCCTGCCCTCGTTTTCCATCTCCACGCTGGGGGGCAACCTGTGCCGCTTCGCGGTCGGCGGCACGCCTTTCCTGCTGGTCATGCTGCTGCAGGTGGGCTTTGGCATGACGCCCTTTGCCGCCGGGCTGGTCACCTTCGCCGGCGCGGCCGGCGCGCTGATGATGAAGTTCGCCGCCCCACCGCTGCTGCGCGCCCTGGGCTATCGCCGCGTGCTGCTGGGCAATGCCCTGCTGACCGGCGCCTTCATCATGGCCTGCGCGCTGTTCACCCCCGACACGCCGGCCTGGCTGATGATCGCCGTGCTGCTGGCCGGCGGCTTCTTCCGCTCGCTGCAGTTCACCGCGGTCAACACGCTGGCCTACGCCGACGTGGCCCCCGAGCGCATGAGCGCGGCCAGCACCTTCTCGGCCATGGCCCAGCAACTGGGCATCAGCCTGGGCGTGGGCGTGGCCGCGGTCACGCTCAATCTTTCCATGGCCTGGCGCGGCGCCACGCAGCTGCAGGTGCGCGACGTGCTGGCCGGCTTCATCGTGATCGGGCTGGCATGCATGCTCTCGGCGCTGTCCTTTCGCCGGCTGCCGGCCGATGCGGGGGCGTCGCTGCAGGCGCGCCCGGGCAAGGAGGATTGACCGCCGGGACGGTATGCTGCGCAAAGGCACGCGGGCCGCGGCACAAGGAGATGGAGACACGCGATGGCGCAAGACAAGTACATCCTCGCCCTGGACCAGGGCACGACCAGTTCCCGCGCGATGGTGCTGGACCGCCAAGGCGCGGTGCGCGGCCTGGGCCAGCAGGAGTTCCGCCAGCACTATCCGCAGCCGGGCTGGGTCGAGCACGATCCCCAGGATATCTGGCGCTCGCAGCTGGAGACGGCCCGCGTGGCGCTGCGCAATGCCGGCATCGCGGCGGCCGACGTCGCCGCGCTGGGCATCACCAACCAGCGCGAGACCACGCTGCTGTGGGAGCGCGCCAGCGGGCGGGCCATCGGGCCGGCCATCGTCTGGCAGGACCGGCGCAGCGCCGGTATCTGCGACCGCCTGCGCGAACAGGGACACGAGACGCTGTTTCGCGAGCGCGCGGGCCTGCAGCTCGATGCCTATTTCTCGGGCACCAAGCTGGCCTGGATGCTCGAGCACATCCCGGGCGCGCGCAAGCAGGCCGAGCGCGGCGAACTGGCCTTTGGCACGGTCGACAGCTGGCTGGTCTGGCAACTGACCGGCGGCGCGGTGCACAGCATGGACATCAGCAACGCCTCGCGCACGCTGATGCTGGACCTGCGCCGCGGCCACTGGAGCGACGAACTGCTGCAGGTGCTGGACATCCCGCGCGCGCTGCTGCCGCAAATCTCGCCCAGCAGCGCGGTGATCGGCAAGACGCTGCCCGAACTGTTCGGCGGGGCCATTCCCATCGCCGGCGTGGCCGGCGACCAGCAGGCCGCCACCTTCGGCCAGGCCTGCTTCGAGCCGGGCATGGCCAAGAACACCTACGGCACGGGCTGCTTCATGCTGCTGAACGTGGGCGATGCGCCGGTGGCCTCGGCCCATCGCCTGCTCTCGACGGTGGGCTGGACGCTCGATGACGGACGCACCGACTACATGCTCGAAGGCAGCGTGTTCGTGGCCGGCGCGGCCATCCAGTGGCTGCGCGACGGCCTGAAGCTGATCGAGCGCGCCGACCAAGTGCAGGCGCTGGCGGCCAGCGTGGCCGACACCGGCGACGTCTACCTGGTGCCGGCCTTCACCGGGCTGGGCGCGCCGCACTGGGATCCCTATGCGCGCGGCACGCTGGTGGGCCTGACGCGCGGCACCACGCGCGCGCACATCGCCCGCGCCGCCCTCGAATCGATCGCCCTGCAAAGCGCCGACCTGATGCAGGCCATGCGCGCCGACAGCTCCTGCGAGCTGTCCGAGCTGCGCGTGGACGGCGGCGCGGCGCGCAACGACCTGCTCATGCAGATGCAGGCCGACCTGCTGGGCGTGCCGGTGGTGCGCCCGCGCAATGCCGAATCCACCGCCCTGGGCGCGGCCCGGCTGGCGGGCCTGGCGGTCGGCTACTGGTCGGGCCTGGACGAGATCGCCAGCCAATGGCAGCTGGAGCGGCGCTTCGAGCCCGCCTGGTCGCAGGACCGGCGCCAGGCCCGGATGGCGCGCTGGCACCAGGCGGTGGCCCTGTCGCGCGACTGGGCCAGGCCCGGCCCCTAGGCCGTCTGCGGTATGCTTGCCGCCGCGCATAACAAAGACCAAGCATTCCGCCTCGGGATGTCAGCGCCCTTTCCGTCCCTGGAGACCCCCATGTCCTTGTCCCGCCTCGTCCAGCGCCTGCGCCACGCCGCGCTGTGCGCCGCCGTCGGCCTGATGGCCGCCGTGCCCGCCGCCCATGCCCAATCCGATGCCGACGCCGGCGCCTTCCCGGCCAAGCCGCTGCGCTTTATCGTGCCCTACCCGCCCGGCGGCCCGCTGGACCTGATGGCCCGCGCCCTGGGCGAGAAGGTGCGCGCCTCGCTGGGACAGCCGGTCATCATCGAGAACCGCGCCGGCGCGGGCGGCAACATCGGCGCCGACGTGGCCGCCAAGGCCGCGCCCGACGGCTACACCCTGGTCATGGGCGCGGTGGCCACGCACGCCATCAACCCCTGGCTGTACGCCTCGCTGCCCTACGATCCCATCAAGGACTTCGCGCCCATCACCCTGGTGGCCGCGGTACCCAACGTGCTGGTGATGAACAAGGAGTTCGCCCAGGCCAACGGCATCGCCAGCGTGGCCGACCTGATCGCCTACGGCAAGCGGCATCCCGGCCGCCTGAACTACGGCTCGGGCGGCAACGGCAGCGCCGGCCACCTGGCCGGCGAGCTGCTCAAGGCCCGCGCCGGCCTGGACGCGCTGCACGTGCCCTACCAGGGCGCCGCCCCCGCGCAGCTGGCGCTGCTTTCTGGCCAATCGGACTTCATGTTCGACAACCTGGCGGCCGCCGCCCCGCTGATCCGCGACGGCAAGGTCCAGGCGCTGGCCGTCACCACGCTGGCGCGCTCGTCGCTGCTGGCGGACGTGCCGACCATCGACGAATCGGGCGTGCCGGGCTTTGACCTGGGCACCTGGTTCGGCGTCTTCGCCACCGGCGGCACGCCCGAACCCGTCGTGCAAAAACTCAACCAGGCCTATGTGCAGGCGCTGCGCCAGCCCGACATCGTCGATCGCTTGCGCGTCATGGGTTCGCAAGCCCAGCCGCTTTCGGCCCAGGACTTCGCGCGCATGGTCGCGGCCGAGAAGGAAAAATACCGCGAGATCGTCAAGCTCTCGGGCGCCAGCATCAACTGAAGCGCCGCGCCGGCCGCCGGCCGGCGCACGCAACCCTTGCGGGCACCATGGCCCGTCCCAACATGTACTTGGATCACCTGGTCATCAACGTCGGCTACGACATGGACGCGGCAGCCGCCTGCTTCCAGGCGCTGGGCTTTACGCTTACGCCCCGGGGCCACCATTCGCTGGGCTCGATCAACCACCTGATGGTCTTTCCGGACCGCTACCTGGAGCTGATCGGACTGCCGGCCAGCGGCCCCGTGCGCCAGGAGATCGCCGACAGCCCGCTGGGCATCGACGGCCTGGTGCTGCGCTCGAACGACGCCCAGGCCAGCGCCGACGCGCTGGCGCGGGCCGGCTTCGCGCCGCAGGGGCCCCAGCGCCTGAGCCGCCCGGTGCAGCTGGCAACGGGCCAGGAGCAGGCCGTATTCATGACGGTGCGCCTGCCCGGACAATTCGCCGCGGGACGCGTCTATTACTGCCAGCACCTGACGCCTCACCTGCTTTGGCGGCAATCCTGGATGCGCCATGACAACGGCGTGGGCACCCTGACCGGCCTGGTGGCCTGCTCGGCCGATCCCGCGGCCGAGGCGGCCCGCTACGCGCGGCTGCCGCAAACGCCGCAGCCCCCGGACGCCGCGCCCTTCGCCCTGCACTGGCTGGCGCACGAGCAGGCGCCGGCCGGGCTGGGCGGGCTGGCCGCCCGCCAGCCGGCGCGCCCCGAGCGCTACGCGGCCATCATGCTGTCCTGCGCCGACCTGGACCGCATGCAGGCGCTGGCGCGCGAGGCCGGCCTGGCGACGACGCGCCAGGGCGGGCGCCTGACCGTGGCCCTGCCCCGTTACGACACCCTGCTGGTCTTTCATTCCTGAATCCGCGCGGCGCCCCCCCGCGAATCGGCCCGCCCTGCGCGTCGGTGCCGACGCGGGCCGTCCCCGGGGACGGCGCGTCGCCCGGGCCTAGGGGCCCGCCCGACAGGCCTAGGCCCGCTCCTGCAGCCAGGGGCTGCAGGCCGAGGCCTGGTCGGCGATGCGCAGCAGCGCCATATCCTGCCCCGGTCGGCCGACCAGTTGCGCCCCCAGCGGCAGGCCGCCCGGGCCGGCCTGCAGGGGCAGCGCCACGGTGGGCAGATGCAGCAGGGTCCACAGCGCGCCAAAGCGCGGCGATCCCGAATTGGCCAGGCCCTCTTCGGCCTGGCCGTCGGCGGCCGGATAGACCAGCGCATCCACGTCCTCGAACAGCTCGCCGGCCTGGCTGCGGGCTGCTGCCGCGCGCTGCTGCATGGCCAGATAGTCCTCGAACGCGATGGCACTGCCGCCGGCCATGCGCTCGCGCAGGCGCGGGCTGAGCAGCGACGGCGCGCTCAGGCGCTCGTGCGCCAGGGCCTGGCGGGCGTCGTAGGCCACCATCCGGCCCTGGTCGGCCACCAGCGCCTCGTACTGCGCGGGCAGCACGCGCTCGGCCACGGAAAACCCGGCCGCCTCCAGGCGGCGGGCCCAGGCGCGCAAGGCTTGCACCGCTTCGGGACTGGCGTGCTCCCATTGCGCCGACAGGCAGATGCCCAGGCGGATGCGGCTATCGGCCGGGGCCGGCGCAAAACGCCGGCCGTGGATGCCCAGCACGAAGGCGGCGGCATCGGCCGCGCTGCGCGCCAGCACGCCCACCGTATCCTGCCAGGGGCTGAGCACCCCCACGCCGGCCGTGGAAACCAGGCCGAAGCTGGGCTTGTAGCCCACCACGCCGCAATACACCGCCGGCCGGGTAATCGAACCGGTGGTCTGCGTGCCCCAGGCCGCCAGCGCCATGCCGTCGGCCACCGCGGCGGCCGAGCCGCTGGACGAGCCGCCGGGCGTATGCGCCAGGTTCAGCGGATTGCGGGCAGGGCCCGGCGTCTGGGTGGCGAATTCGCCCGTGGCCACCTTGCCCAGCAGCACCGCGCCCTGTTCCTGCGACAGGGCCACGCAGGCCGCGTCGCGTCCGGTGGCGTGGCCGGCATAGATCGGCGAGCCGTAAGTGGTTGGATACTCGGCCGTCTCGATGACGTCCTTGACCGCATAGGGTATGCCCCTCAGCAGCCCGCGCCTGCGGCCGGCATCGACCGCGTCGGCCTGCGCGCGCACGCGCTCGGGATTGCAGGCCAGGAAGGCCTGCACCTGCGGGTTGCGCGCGGCGATGCGTTCCAGGCACTGCTCGGCCAGCTCGCGCGCGCGCAGCGCGCCTGTCTCCATCCGGTACAGCGCCTGGGCGATGCCGGGCAGCTTTTTGGCTTGGTCCATGACGCTTATTCGATGCTGATGCCGGCGTCCCGGATCACCTTGGCCCACTTGTCATGCTCGGCCTGCACGAAGCGCGCGAACTCCTGCTGGCTGCCCTGGTTGGGCTCGGCGCCCTGGCGGCGGATCTGCTCCTGCACTTCGGGCTTGGCCAGCAGGCTGGCGGTCTCCTGGTGCAGGCGCTCGACGATGGGCGCAGGCACCCCGGCCGGCGCGAACAGCGCGAACCAGCCATCCACCGAATAGCCCGGCAGGCCCGCCTGCGCGATGGTGGGCACCTCGGGCAGCAGCGGCGAACGCTCGGTCGAGGTCACGCCCAGGGCCACCAGCTTGCCCGACTGGATATGCGGCAGGCACACCGGCAGGTTGCAGAACATCACCTGCACGCGGTTGCTCATCAGGTCGGGCAGCGGCTCGCTGCCGCCCTTGTAGGGGATGTGCACCATGTCCGTGCCCGACAGCGTCTTGAACAGTTCGGCCGACAAGTGCTGGCTGCCGCCCGCGCCGCCCGAGGCATAGCTGTACGAATTGGCCTTGAGTTCGTCGATCAGCTCGGCCACGCTGCGCGCCTTGACCTGGGGATTGACCACCAGCACGTTGGCCACCGATGCGACGTTGGCCACCGGCACGAAGTCCTTGAGCGGATCGAACTTCAGGTTCTTGTACAGGCTGGGATTGATCGCGTTGGTGCTGGCCGCGCCCATCAGCAGCGTATAGCCGTCCGGCGTGCTGTTGGCCACGTAGCCCGCGCCGATGTTGCCGCCCGCGCCGGCCTTGTTTTCCACCACCACCGACTGGCCCAGCGACTCGGCCAGGCCCGAGGCGACGGTGCGCGCCAGCTGGTCGGTCAGGCTGCCCGGGCCGAAGGGCACGACCATGCGGATGGGCTTGTCGGGATAGCCGTCGGCCTGGGCATGCGCGGCGGGCAGCAAGGCGGACAAGGCCAGGCTGGCCGTGGTGGCGGCTGCCGCGAGGGCGGCCAGGCGGCGTTTCTGGATATTCATGGAGGATCCCCTGTTGTGGACGGATGCCGGACGGTCCCGGCCTGCAGGGTCATCTTAGGGAGCGTCCATTGATATATCCAATATAAAATTCTGACTATCTTGATACGATTATCGACCTAATAGGACCCGCGATGGCGCTCTACTCCCGCCAGTTGCTGGCTTTCATGGCGGTGGCGCAGGAACTGCACTTCGGCCGCGCCGCGCAGCGGCTGCACATGAGCCAGCCGCCGCTGAGCCAGCAGGTGCGCCTGTTCGAGGAAAGAGTGGGCGTGCCGCTGCTCGAGCGCTCGACCCGTGCAGTGCGCCTGACCGCCGCCGGGGCGGCGCTGCGCGACGCCATGCTGCGCATGATGGACGACGGCGAGGCGGCGCTGGCGGCCGCGCGCCGCGTGGCCGCCGGCGAAACCGGCCTGCTGCGCATCGGCTTTACGCCCACCGCGGCCTACCGCCTGATCCCCGCGGCGATCGGCGCCTATCGCGAGCGCCATCCGCAGGTGCACCTGTCCATGACGGAAGGCAACACCGCCGAGCTGCACGCGCTGCTGCGGCAGGAGCGGCTGGACGTGGCCATCCTGCGGCCGGGGGACGACATGCAGGACGAGACGCTGCACAAGGAGCCGATAGACAGCGAACCGCTGGTGGCGGCCCTGCCCGCCGGCCACCGGCTGGCGGGCCGGCGCGCGGTGCGCATCGAGCAGCTGGCCGAGCTGCCGCTGGTGGGCTTCGCGCGCCAAAGCTCGGCCTACTTCCATGCCTTGCTGGCCGAGCTGTTTTCCCGCAACGGCCTGACGCCGCGCTATGCCATGGAAAGCCTGCTGCCCACGCTGCTGGCCCTGGTCGAGGCCGGCATCGGCGCGGCGGTGGTACCGGCCTCGGTCGGCGAGCTGCGCCCGCGCGGGGTGAAGTACCTGCCGCTCAAGGCCCGCGTGCTGCTGCGTTCGACCTTGTACCTGGCCTATCGCCGCGATTGCGGCAATCCGGCCGTGCCGGCCCTGCGCGAGGCGCTGCGGCAGAAGGCCTCGGCCTGAGCCGCAGGGCGCGGGCGCGGCGGCATATGCCGGCCGCCGCGCTCGGCGCACACGCCCTCGGCGCCCCGGCGCGAGGGTACGCCGGGGTGTCCCGCTCAGTGCAGGATCTGGCTCAGAAAGAGCTTGGTGCGGTCGTTCTGGGGATTGTCGAAGAACTCGTCGGGGGTGTTCTGTTCGATGATCTCGCCCCGGTCCATGAAGATCACGCGGTCGGCCACCTTGCGCGCGAAGCCCATTTCGTGGGTCACGCACAGCATGGTCATGCCGGTTTCCTCGGCCAGCGTCACCATCACGTCCAGCACTTCCTTGACCATTTCGGGGTCGAGCGCCGAAGTGGGCTCGTCGAACAGCATGATCTTGGGGTCCATGCACAGCGAGCGGGCGATCGCCACGCGCTGCTGCTGGCCGCCCGAGAGCTGGCCGGGGAACTTGTTGGCCTGCTCGGGGATGCGCACGCGCTCGAGGTACTTCATGGCCGTGGCCTCGGCCTCGGCGCGCGGCTTCTTGAGCACCCAGACCGGCCCCAGCGTCAGGTTCTCCAGCACGGTCAGGTGCGGAAAGAGATTGAAATGCTGGAACACCATGCCCACGTCGCGGCGGATGGCCTCGATCTGCTTCAGATCGCTGGTCAACTCGGTGCCGTCGACGATGATCTGGCCCCGCTGGTGCTCTTCGAGGCGGTTGATGCAGCGGATCATCGTGGACTTGCCCGAGCCCGAGGGCCCGCAGATCACGATGCGCTCGCCGCGCGCCACGTCCAGGTTGATGTTGCGCAGCACGTGGAACTGCCCGTACCACTTGTTGACGTCCTGCAGTCGAATGATGGCGTCGGCCATGCTTTTCTTCCTTAAATCGGCAAGCCCGGGCGCGCGCAGGGCGCGGCCCGCGGCGGAATCATCGTTTATGGCCCGTGGCCAGTCGCCGTTCCAGCGCCTGGCTGTACTTGGACATGCAATAGCAGAAGACGAAGTAGATCAGCGAAATGAAGACGTAGGCCTCCACCCCGAAGCCGCGCCAGGCGGGATCCGACAAGGCCACCTTGGCCGCCAGCGTCAGGTCGAAGATCCCGATGATGACCACCAGCGAGGTGTCCTTGAACAGCACGATGAAGATCCCCACCAGCGGCGGAATGACGATCTTGAGCGCCTGCGGCAGGATGATCAGCCGCATCTGCTGCCAGTAGCTCAGGCCCAGCGAATCGGCGCCTTCGTACTGGCCCTTGGGCATGGCCTGCAGGCCGCCGCGCACTGTCTCGGCAATGTAGGCGGCCGCGAACAGGATGATGGCGATCTGGGCGCGCAGCAGCTTGTCGAAAGTCATGCCGGTGGGCAGGAACAGCGGCAGCATCACCGAGGACATGAACAGCAGGCTGATCAGCGGCACGCCGCGGATCAGCTCGATGTAGACCACGCTCAGCGCCTTGATCGCCGGCATGCGCGAGCGCCGGCCCAGGGCCAGCAGCACGCCCAGCGGGAAGGCGAAGACGATGCCGAAGACCGACAGCATCAGCGTGACCGGCAGGCCGCCCCAGCGCGAGTTCTCGACGTAGGACAGGCCCAGGACGCCGCCCCACATCAGCACGGCGGCCCCGCCCATGCCCACCACCCAGACGGCCAGCAGGGACAGGTTCCAGAAGCGGCGCATGCCGCTCATGACCACGACGGCCACCAGCAGCACGCACGCCAGCATCGGCCGCCACTGCTCGTCGTAGGGATAGGTGCCGAACAGGATGAGCCGGTGTTTTTCGCGGATGAAGGCCCAGCAGGCGCCGCTGACCTGGCGGCATTCCTGCGCGGTCTGGGCGCCCACCGTGGCGCTGAGAAAAGCCCAGTCGATCAGGGCCGGCACGCTCATGAGCAGGAACCAGACGCTCAGCAGCGTAAGCAGCGCATTGACCGGGGTGGCGAACAGCTGCCCGCGCATCCAGGCCCAGGCGCCGGTCTGGTTCTTGGGCGGCGGCAGGCCGGCGGCGGTGTTTGCGGTGGAAGTATCGGCGGCAACCATCTCAACGCTCCACCAGCGCGATGCGCTTGTTGTACCAGTTCATGAACAGCGAGATCGACAGGCTCACGGTCAGGTAGGCGGCCATGATGATGAGCACGCCCTCGATGGCCTGGCCGGTCTGGTTCAGGGTCGTGTTGATGACCGATACGATGTCGGGATAGCCGATGGCCACGGCCAGCGAACTGTTCTTGGTCAGGTTCAGGTACTGGCTGGTCATGGGCGGGATGATCACGCGCAGGGCCTGCGGCAGGATGACCAGGCGCAGCACCAGGTTGCGGCGCAGGCCCAGCGAGCCGGCCGCCTCCCATTGGCCGTTGCTGACCGACTGGATGCCCGAGCGCACCACCTCGGCCACGAAGGCGGAGGTATAGATCACCAGGCCGGCCAGCAGCGCGGAGAACTCCGGCGAGAGCGTCATGCCGCCGGCGAAGTTAAAGCCGCGCAGCTCGGGCATCTGCAGCGTCAGGCTGGCGCCGCTGACCAGCCAGCCCAGCAGCGGCAGCAGCACGAACAGGCCCAGGCTCACGCGTCCCACCGGAAACAGGCGGCCGGTGGCTTCCTGGCGCTTGCGGGCCCAGTGTCCCAGCAAGATAGCGGCCAACAGCGCCAGGCCCAGACCCCACAGCATCCATTGCAGCGCCCCGCCCTCGAGGGTGGGCACGGTCAGGCCGCGGTTGGAAATGAACACGCCCGGCAGCGGGTTGGCGGCATCGCGCGGGCCGGCGGCGTTCTCGGTGATCAGCGCATACCAGAAGAACAGCTGCAGCAGCAGCGGTACGTTGCGCACGACCTCGATGTAGATGCTCGAGAGCTTGCCCACCAGCCAGTTCTTGGACAGGCGGGCGATGCCGATCAGCGTGCCCAGTATGGTGGCCAGGATGATGCCGACGATGGCCACGCGCAGCGTGTTCAGCAGGCCCACGATCACCGCGCGGCCATAGGTGTCGGCGGGCGAATAGGCGATCGCGGTCTCGCCGATCGCAAAGCCGGCCTCGCGCTCGAGAAAGCCGAAGCCGGTGGAAATGTTGCGCGCCGACAGGTTGTGCAGGGTGTTGGAGACGAGGTACCAGGCCACGAATCCGACGGTCGCCAGGGCAATGGCCTGGTAGATGAGCGAACGCACGCCCGGGTCGTTCCAGGACAATCGTCGTCGCGGCGGGGCAGCCGCAGGCTGCCGGGAGGATGTTTGGTTCATGGATGCCAACCGGAGAAACTTCGCGGCCTCGTGGGCTCGCGGGCAGGCGCCCGGCGCGCGCCGTCAGGGCGGCGCCGGGCCCGGATTAACGCAGCGGCCGCGGGGTTGCCGCGGCCGCCGAAAAAACCACTGGGCGGGGGCCCCGCGCCGCGGCGCCGGCAAGGCAGCCGGGATGCGGCGCGGGCATGGGCTCGCGCCCGCTTAGCGAACCGGCCAGCCGTACATCAGGCCGCCGTCCTTCCAGGGCTTGTTCAGGCCGCGCTCGAGCTTCATGGCGCTGTCCTGGCCCAGGTTGCGCTCGAAGCTCTCGCCGTAGTTACCGACCGCCTTGATGACGTTATAGGCCCACTTGTCGTCCACGCCCAGGTTCTTGCCCATGCCCGGGGTCACGCCCAGGATGCGCTGGATGTTGGGGTTGGAGCTCTTGAGCATCTCGTCGACGTTCTGCGAAGTGATGCCGTACTCTTCGGCCTCGAGCATGGCGTTCAGGGTCCAGCGCACCACGTTGAACCACTGCTCGTCGCCCTGGCGCACCATGGGGCCCAGCGGCTCCTTGGAGAAATCCTCGGGCAGGATCACATAGTTGTCGGGATTCTCGAGCGTGGTGCGGGTCGAGGCGAGCTGGGATTTGTCGGTGGTGAAGGCGTCGCAGCGGCCGGCCGAGAAGGCGCGCACGATCTCGTCGTATTTCTCGATCACCACGGGCTTGAACGCGATGTTCTGGCTGCGGAACCAGTCGGCCAGGTTCAGTTCGGTGGTGGTGCCGGGCTGCACGCAGACGGTGGCGCCGTCCAGCTCCTTGGCGCTCTTCAAGCCCAGGTCCTTCTTGACCATGACGCCCTGGCTGTCATAGTAGTTCACGCCCGCGCCGATCAGGCCCAGCGTGGTGTCGCGGGTCAGGGTCACGGTGGTGTTGCGGGTCAGCACGTCGATCTCGCCCGACTGCAGGGCGGTAAAGCGCTGCTGCGTGTTCAGCGGGGTGACCTTGAACTTGGTGGCGTCGTTGAACATGGTCGCGGCGATGGCCTTGCACATCTCCACGTCCAGGCCCTGCCATTGGCCCTTGCTGTCGGCCAGCGAGAAACCCGGAATGCCGGTGGACACGCCGCATTGGACGAACCCTTTTTTCTTGACGGCATCGAAGGTGGCGCCGGCATGCGCGGCCGAGGAGGCGGCAAACAGGGCAACGCCCAATGCGGCAAGCTTGAATACTTTCATGGTGGATCTCCGGTGAAACGGGGGCGGGGCGTTGCAGGCGCGGTCGTCTTGAGCACCGTCACAGCAGCCTGCGAGCGATGGTATCGCTTTGCAACATGGATGACATGAGGGATATCCCTTGTTGCGGTGCAACAAACTAATGCGCTAGCGGCGTGCAAGGCCCGTGGCAACGGGCCCTTGCGGGGAGTTACTATGGCGCCTGACATCCCTGGCAGGCCCCGCACGTGCGGGGCCGGCACGCTGCGAGCGCCATGATCGAATTCCAGCACGTCTTCAAGTCCTACGGCCGCGGCCGCAATATCCTCGCCGACATCACCTTTCGCGTCTCGCCGGGCGAATTCATCTTCGTCTCGGGCCCTTCCGGCGCGGGCAAATCCACGCTGCTCAAGCTGGTGGGAGGCCTGGAGCCGCCCAGCCGCGGCGCCATCCAGGTCAACGGCCAGCGGCTGGACAAGCTTTCGGCGCGGGCGCGCCCCTACCTGCGCCGCGCCGTCGGCGTGATCCTGCAGGATACCCACCTGCTCTACGACCGCAGCGCCTTCCAGAACGTCATGCTGCCCCTGGCGGTGGCCGGCCTGCCCCACGCGCAGGCCAGCGCCCGGGCGCGCGCGGCCATGGACAAGGTGGGCCTGGCAGGCAAGGAAGACATGAATCCCATCGAGCTCTCGGGCGGCGAGCAGCAGCGCCTGGCCATCGCGCGGGCCATCGTCAACCGGCCGGCCATCCTGATCGCCGACGAACCCACCGCCAACCTGGACCGCGATACGGCGCGGCGCATCCTTAACGTGTTCCGCGACTTCAACCGGGTGGGCGTGACCATGCTGATCGCCTCGCACGACGAGGCGCTCATGGCCGAGCACGCCACGCGCATGCTGCGCGTCGAACCAGGCAGCTTCCGCGACTCGGCCGCCGGGAGGACGGCATGAAAAGCTGGATCCGCCAACACCACTATGCCCTGACGGTGACGCTGCGGCGCTTTGCCGCGCAGCCCTTCTCCACCCTGGCCAACATGCTGGTCATCGCCCTGGCCCTGGCCCTGCCGCTGCTGGGCGCGGCCATCCTGGTCTCGGCCGAGCCGGTGGCCCGCCAGGTCTCGGTCACGCCCGAGCTGACCGTATTCATGCAGGTGCAGGCCCCGGCCGGCAGCGCCCGCGAAACCGCCGACCGCATCCTGGCCGAACAGGGCGGCGAAGTGGCCGGCGTGCGGGTGATCCCCCGCGAGCAGGCCCTGGAAACCTTGCGCAACACGCCCGGCTGGCGCGCCTCGCTGGAGGTGCTGCCCGACAATCCGCTGCCCGATGCGGTGGTGGTCACCGTAAGCCCCGGCGAAGACCTGGCCGCGCGCGCGGCCACGCTGGCCGCCGGCTGGCGCACCTGGCCGCACGTGGACGTGGTGCAACTCGACAGCGCCTGGGTGCAGCGGCTCGAAGCGCTGCTGCGCTTCGGGCGCATCGGCCTGGTGCTGCTGGCAGCCAGCGTGGCGCTGGTGGTGCTGGCCACGGTCTTCAATACCGTGCGCATGCAGGCGCTGACCCAGCGCGAGGAGATCGCCGTGGCCCGGCTGGTGGGAGCGACCGAGTCGTTCGTGCGCCGTCCCTTCCTATACGTGGGCGCGCTCAGCTGCACCGCGGCATCGCTGGCGGCCATCGGGCTGGCGGCGCTGGCCTTGCAGCCGCTGAACGGCGCCCTGGCCACGCTGGCGCAAAGCTACGGCGCCGAATTCTCGCTGCGCCTGCCCGGCCCTGGCGTCCTGGCGGCCTGGGTGCTGGGCGTGGCGCTGCTGGGCGCGCTCTCGGCCCGCTGGTCGGTCACCCGCAACACCCGTTTCTGAAGGGCAGGGCCGCCATAGCGGCTGCCTTCCTCTCAGGAAGGCTTAAAAACACACAAATTAACGTTTTGTTCGATTAAATTACGTATCTTTGTGGGCGCCCCCGCCGTGCGCGCAGGGCGCCTATCGCCGCGGAGGTTCCGGCGGCCCACCAGCCCCATCCCGCCCATGCCCTACCAGGAAGCACTCGCCACCCGCACCTACTTCGATACCGCCTTCGACCTGCCCGCGGTCAAGGTGCTGCCCACCGAGTACTACGTCTCCAAGGACGACATCATGATTTCCACCGTGCTGGGCTCGTGCGTGTCGGCGTGCATACGGGACAACCAGTCGGGGTGGGCCGGCATGAACCACTTCATGCTGCCCGAGGGCGACCCGGCTTCGCCCTCGTCGGCGACCATGCGCTATGGCGCCTATGCGATGGAGACGCTGATCAACGAGTTGCTCAAGGCCGGCGCTTCGCGCGCGCGCCTGGAGGCCAAGGTGTTCGGCGGCGGGGCGGTGCTCGACGCCATGCGCGAGACCAACATCGGCGAGCGCAACGCGGCCTTCGTGATCAACTACCTGCGGCTCGAGAAGATCCCGGTGGTGGCCCAGGACCTGGGCGGGCCGCATGCGCGCCGCATCAACTACTTCGCGCGCACCGGGCAGGTGCTGGTGCGCAAGCTGATTTCGCAGCACCGTGCCGAATCGGTCATCGCGCGGCGCGAGCTGGCCGTCGCGCGCACGGTGCAGGCGGCGGCCGAAGGCAAGGGCTAGCGGCTACGCCGCCTTGCCCATGTGCAGGCTCACCACCTTGCCATGATAGGCCTGCAGCAGTTCCTCGCGCCGCGCCGCGGCCTTGCGCAGGCTGGCTTCCTTCACGTGGCCGTATCCGCGGATGTGCTCGGGCACGCTGGCCAGGGCCACGGCCGTCTCCAGGTTGGCCCGTCCCAGCTTGGGCAGCATGTCCAGCACAGTCTGGCGGTACTCGTCGATCAGCGCCCTCTCGGCGCGGCGCTCGGCGGTATGGCCGAAGGGATCGAGCACCGTGCCGCGCAGAAAGCGCAGCCGCGCCAGCACGCCGAACACGCGCAGCATGCCCGGGCCATAGCGCCGCTTGAGCAGGTGTCCCTGCGCGTCGCGCTTGGCCAGCAGGGGCGGGGCCAGATGGAAACTGAGCCGCCAATCGCCCTCGAACTGCGCCTGCACCTTGCGCAGGAACTCGCCGTCGCTGTATAGGCGCGCCACCTCGTATTCGTCCTTGTAGGCCATCAGCTTGAAGTAGTAGCGCGCCACCGCCTCGGCCAGCCGCGTGGTGCCGCAGGCGGCCTGCTCGGCACGCGCCACCTCGTCCACCAGCTCGGTGTAGCGGCGCGCATAGGCCGCGTTCTGGTAGCGCGCCAGGAAGGCGGCGCGGTGCGCGCGCACCCGCTCCCACTCGCTGGCCGGGCGCTTGAGCTCGACCACCTCGGCCAGCGCGTCGCCGGCCTGCGCCGGCGCCAGCATGGCATGCACGCCGGCCGGGTCATGGGCCAGCCGCCGGCCCCAGGCGAAGGCGGCCAGGTTGTTGGCAACCTGCTGGCCGTTGAGCGCAATGGCCCGCTCGAGCGCCTCGCGGCCCAGCGGCAGCCAGCCTTTCTGGTAGGCATAGCCCAGCATCAGCGGATTGGCGTAGATCGCATCGCCCAGCAGGCCCACCGCCAGCGCGGCGGCGTCCAGGTAATCGACGCGGTCGGCGCCGCAGGCGGTCTCCAGGTCGCGGCGCAGGTCGCCGCCGGGCAGCGTCCAATCCGGGTTGCGGATGAACGCGGCGGTCGGCGCCACGTCGGTATTGACCAGCACGCGGGTGCGGCCGGCGGCCATGCGCGCCAGCGCGTCGGCGCTGGTGCCCACCACCAGGTCGCCGCACAGCACCAGGTCGGCCTGGCCCATGGCCACGCGGGTATTAAGCATTTCCTGGCCGGCGCCGCCCAGCACCACGTGCGAATAAACGGCCCCGCCCTTTTGCGCCAGCCCGGCCATGTCCAGCACCGAACAGCCCTTGCCTTCCAGGTGCGCGGCCATGCCCAGCAGCTGGCCGATGGTGACCACGCCGGTGCCGCCCACCCCGGCAATGAAGATGCCGTAGCCGCGGCCCGGCTCGGGCAGCACGGGCGCGGGCAGGTCGTCGGCGCCCGCCTGCTGCTGCACCCCCTTGGGCTTGCGCAGCTTGCCGCCTTCGACCGTCACGAAGCTGGGGCAAAAGCCCTTCAGGCAGGAATAGTCCTTGTTGCAGCTGGACTGGTTGATGGCGCGCTTGCGCCCCAGCTCGGTCTCCAGCGGCTCGACCGACAGGCAGTGCGATTTCTCCGAGCAGTCGCCGCAGCCCTCGCATACGCGCTCGTTGATGACCACGCGCCGCGCCGGGTCGGGATAGGCGCCGCGCTTGCGGCGGCGGCGCTTCTCGGTGGCGCAGGTCTGGTCGTAGATGAGCACCGACACGCCCGGATAGGCGGCCAGGTCCTTTTGCACCTGGTCCAGCTCGTCGCGGTGGCGCACCGGCACGCCCGGCGCCATGCCGGCCACGTCCCGGTATTTTTCCGGCTCGTCGGTGACCACCTCGATGCGCGCGATGCCCTCGGCGGCCAGCTGCTGCGTGATCATGGGCACGGTGATCGGCCCGTCCACCGGCTGCCCCCCGGTCATGGCCACCGCGTCGTTGAACAGGATCTTGTAGGTGATGGGCACGTTGGCGGCCACCGCCGCGCGGATGGCCAGCAGGCCCGAGTGGTAGTAGGTGCCGTCGCCCAGGTTGGCGAACACGTGCGGCTCGGAGGTAAACGGCGCCTGCCCCAGCCACGGCACCCCTTCGCCGCCCATTTGCGTGAAGACGTGCGTGCTGCGGTCCATCCAGGTGACCATGTAGTGGCAGCCGATGCCGGCCAGCCCGCGCGAGCCCTCCGGCACGCGGGTCGAGGTGTTGTGCGGACAGCCCGAACAGAACCAGGGCTTGCGCTCGGTGACCACGCGCGGGCGCGCCAGCATGCGCTCGTGCGCCTCGATGGCCTGCAGCCGCGCGGCGATGCCGCGGCGCACGTCCTCGGGCAGCGCCATGCGCAGCAGGCGCGCGCCCACCACCTTGGCCACCATGGCCGGGGAGAATTCGTAGTGGGCCGGCAGCAGCCAGTTGCCCTGCGGCACGGCCCACTCGCCGCCGTCCTTGTCGTCGAACTTGCCCACCACGCGCGGGATCTTGCGGCCCGTGCCGATCCAGCCGAACAGTTCTTCCTTGACCTGGTATTCGAGGATCTGGCGTTTTTCCTCGACGACGATGATCTCGTCCAGCCCCTCGGCGAACGCCTGCAGGCCGGTGGCCTCCAGCGGCCAGACCATGCCCACCTTGAAGTGGCGCAGGCCGATGCGCTGGCAGGCGGCCTCGTCCAGCCCCAGGTCGATCAGCGCCTGGCGCGTGTCCAGGAAGGCCTTGCCCGAGCTGATGATGCCCAGCCGGGCCTGCCCGGCGGGCACGTGCCACATCTGCCGGTTCAGCCCGTTGGCGCGCGCATAGGCCAGCGCGGCGTACAGCTTGTAGTCCAGCAGGCGCGCCTCCTGCTGCAGCGGCGTGTCGGGCAGGCGGATGTTCAGGCCGTCCTCGGGCAGCTGGAAATCCCTTGGCAGCTCGATGGCCACCCGGAACGGATCGACCTCGACCGAGGCCGAGACCTCGACGATGTCGGTGATGGTCTTCAGGCCCACCCACACGCCGGCGTAGCGGCTCATGGCCCAGCCGTGGATGCCGTAGTCCAGCACCTCCTGCACGCTGGCCGGGAACAGCACCGGGATCATGCAGGCCTTGAGGATGTGGTCGCTCTGGTGCGGCAGCGTGGACGACTTGGCCGGATGGTCGTCGCCCGCCACCACCAGCACGCCGCCGTGGCGCGAGGTGCCGGCCGCGTTGGCGTGCTTGAAGACGTCGCCGCTGCGGTCCACGCCCGGGCCCTTGCCGTACCACATGCCGAACACGCCGTCGTACCGGGCGCCGGGAAACAGGTTGACCTGCTGCGAGCCCCACACGGCCGTGGCGGCCAGGTCTTCGTTCACGCCCGGCTGGAAGACCACGTGATGGTCCTTCAGGTACTTGGCGGCCTTCCACATGTTCTGGTCCACCCCGCCCAGCGGCGAGCCGCGGTAGCCCGAGACGAAGCCGGCGGTGTTCAGCCCGGCCTGCTGGTCGCGGATGCGCTGGTTGATGGGCAGGCGGACCAGGGCGTGGATGCCGCTCATCCAGGCGCGGCCCTGCTGCAGGGTATAGCGGTCGTCCAGCTGGACGGAATCCAGGGCGGCCCGCTGCGCGGGCGTAAGGGGGGCGTTCATTTGTCTCGGCTCCGTGGGTATTGGATGCCCGCTCCGGACTGCGCGGCCCGCGTGCTCTTGTGGAGCCGTGGCCAGCGGGGAACGGGCGCGGTCTGCGCCAGCTTGTTATGGCTACGTTTTACCCGCCCCGGGCGCCGGACGCAATAAGGGGGACGCCCAGCCTGGCGGGCAAGGCCCGATCGGCGATAATCGCCCCATCATGGATTTCGCCCACCGCATCATCGCCTGGCAGGCCGCCCACGGCCGCCACGGCCTGCCCTGGCAGGGCACCCGCGACCCCTATCGGATCTGGCTGTCCGAGATCATGCTGCAGCAGACCCAGGTGGCCACGGTCATTCCCTATTACCACCGCTTCCTCGAACGCTTTCCCGACATGGCCGCGCTGGCGGCCGCCAGCCAGGAGGAAGTCATGCCCTACTGGGCCGGCCTGGGCTACTACGCGCGCGCGCGCAACCTGCACCGCTGCGCGCAGGCGGTGATGCGCCACTGGCAGGGCAGCTTCCCGCGCGAGCCGCAGGACATCGCCAGCCTGCCGGGCATCGGCCGCTCCACCGCCGCGGCCATCAGCGCCTTCGCCCACGACACCCGGGCAGCGATCCTGGACGGCAACGTCAAGCGCGTGCTGGCCCGGCATTTCGGCATCGAAGGCGACCCGATGCGCCGCGAGACCGAGCGCCTGCTGTGGACGCTGGCCGAAGACCTGCTGCCCGGCACGGGCGCGCGCGACGCCGCCATGCCCGCCTATACGCAAGGCATGATGGACCTGGGCGCCACCGTCTGTACCCGCGGCAAGCCGGCCTGCCAGCGGTGCCCGCTGGCCGACGGCTGCCTCGCCCGGCGCGACGGCCGGCAGGCCGAGCTGCCCACCCCCAAGGCGCGCAAGGCCGTGCCCGAGCGCGAAACCCAGATGCTGATGCTCGAGCACGACGGCCGGCTGCTGATGCGGCGCCGGCCGGCCACCGGCATCTGGGGCGGCCTGTGGAGCCTGCCCGAGTTCGCCGGCGATGCCCAGGCGGCCGCGCGCGAGCTGGGCGCCGACCTCGTCCAGGCCCAGGCGCTGGCCCCTTTTGCCCACGTCTTCACGCATTTCCGCCTGCACATCCGGCCCTGGCATGCCCGGGCCGCGCACCTGGCGCTGGCCGAGCCCTCTGACGAACACGCTTGGGTGCAGATCGGCCAGCTGAAGGAGCTGGCCCTGCCCGCGCCGGTGCAAAAGCTGCTGGACGGCTACTACGGCACGGCGGCGCAGGCCAGCCTGATCCCGCCGCGCTAGCGCCGCCGGACAAGCCGCGCGACCTACTCGCGCACCGCCCGGTGCCGGCTGATGCTCATCAGCATGCCGCAGGCGATGCCCACGGTCAGCAGGGCCGTGCCGCCGTAGCTCATGAAGGGCAGCGGCACCCCCACCACCGGCAGGATGCCCGTCACCATGCCGATGTTCACGAACACGTAGACGAAGATCACCATCGTCAGCGAGCCGGCCAGCAGCCGGCCGAACTGCGTGCCGGCGCGCATGGCGATGGTCAGCCCGCGCAGCAGCAGCAGGCCGTACAGCACCAGCAGCAGCACGCCGCCATACAGGCCGAACTCCTCGGCGTAGACCGCGAAGATGAAATCGGTGGTGCGCTCGGGGATGAAATCCAGGTGGGTCTGCGTGCCCTGCATGTACCCCTTGCCGTACAGCCCGCCCGAGCCGACCGCGATGGTCGACTGGATGGTATGGAACCCCTTGCCCAGCGGATCGGCGTTCGGGTCCAGCAGGGTGCACACGCGATGCTTCTGGTATTCGTGCAGCACCACCCAGTCGGTCTCGGGCTGGCACAGCGGCTCTTCGTACACGACGATGGCGGTGACGGCGGCCACGCCGATGACGGTGACCGGCACCAGCAGCTTGAACGACAGGCCGGCGAAATAGATCACGAAAAAGCCCGCGCCAAAGACCAGCAGCCCCGTGCCCAGGTCCGGCTGCTTGATGATGAGAATGAAGGGCACGGCCAGCAGCACGGCCGCCACCAGGAAATCCGGCACCCGCACCGAGCCCTCGTGGCGCTGGAAATACCAGGCCAGCATCATCGGCACCGAGATCTTGAGCATCTCGGAAGGCTGCAGCCGCACGAAACCCAGGTCCAGCCAGCGCGTGGCGCCCTTGGAGGTGACGCCGAAGAACTCCACCCCCAGCAGCAGCAGCACGCCGGCCAGGTAGAACGGCAGGGCCAGCTTGAGCAGCATGTGCGGCGGCACCAGCGCGATGGCCCACATCACGAAGAAGGCCAGCACGAAATTGCGCGCCTGCTCGGCAAAGCGCCAGTCGGTGCCGCCCACCGCCGAATGCATGATGGTCAGGCCCAGGCCGGCGAACAGCGCGAGCAGCAAAAGCAGCGGCCAATCGAAGGCCGTGAAGACCCGGACGACGTAGTAGGCCAGCCTTTTCATGGCGCGATGCTGCCTGCGGTGACGCGCGCGGCATTGACCACGCCGGGCGCGCGCGGCACGGGCGCCGGATCGGCTGGCGGCGGCCGGTCGGTATCGGTGGCCGGCGGCGGCACGTCGGACATGGCCGGGGCGGGAGCGGGCTCGGACGGCCGGCCCTGGGCCTGGCGGATCTGCTCGGGGTCGGCCGGATTGCGCGAGAGCCAGTAGTCGTACACCTTGCGGGCCACCGGCGCGGCCACGCTGCCGCCCCAGCCGCCGTTCTCGACGATGAGCGCGATGGCGATGCTGGGTTTTTCGGCCGGCGCGAAGGACATGAACAGCGCGTGGTCGCGCAGGCGCTCGTCGATTTCGTTGGCGCGGTACTGGCCGCCGCGCAGGCTGTAGACCTGGGCGGTGCCAGTCTTGCCAGCCACGTTGTACGGCGCGCCCAGGAAGGCCCGCCGGGCGGTGCCGACCTTGACCACGTCGTTCAGGGCCCGCTTGATCAGGTCCACGTTCTCCTGCTTGAGCGGGATGCGGTAGGAGGGCTCGGACACGGTGGGCTCGATCGACCCGTTCAGGGGATCCTGCACGCCGCGCACCAGGTGCGGCTTCATGTAGACGCCGTCGTTGGCCAGCACCGCGGTGGCCTGCGCCAGCTGCAGCAGCGTGAAGGAGTTGTATCCCTGCCCCACCGCCACCGAGATGGTCTCGCCCGCGTACCAGCGCTGCTGCTCGCGGTCCTTGTAGGCGCTGCGCTTCCATTCGCGCGAGGGCAGGATGCCGCGGCGTTCGCCCTCCAGGTCGATGCCGGTGAGCTGGCCGAAGCCAAAGGGCTTCATGAAGTCGTGCAGCGCATCCACGCCGATCTCCGGACCCAGGGAATAGAAGTAGGTATCGGACGAAACCACCAGCGCCCGGTTCATGTCCGTCATGCCGTAGGCCACCGAGCCCGCGTTGCGAAAGCGCTGGCCGCCGAACTCGTAATAGCCCGGGTCGTAGAAGCGTTCGTGGGCGCGGCGCTTGCCCAGCTCCAGCGCGGCCAGGGCAACGAAAGGCTTGTAGGTGGAACCGATCGGATAGGTGCCGTACAGCGGCCGGTTGATCAGCGGATGGTCGGGCGACTCGTTCAGCAGCTTCCAGTTCTCGACGTCGATGCCGTCGATGAACAGGTTGGGATCGAAGGACGGCTGCGAGACGAAGGCCAGCACGTCGCCGGTGGCCGGCTCGATGGCCACCAGGGCCCCGCGCTGGCCGGCGAAGGCTTCCTCGGCCACGCGCTGCAGGCCCAGGTCCAGCGACAGCACCAGGTTGGCGCCGGGCTGCGGGTCGATGCGGCGCAGGGTGCGCACCGGACGGCCGCGCGCGGTGACCTCGACCTCCTCCAGGCCGGTGCGCCCGTGCAGCACGTGCTCCCAGGTCTTTTCCAGCCCCTTCTTGCCGATCACGTCGGTGCCGCGGTAGTTGCCCAGCTGCCCCGAGGCCTCCAGCGTCTCCAGGTCGCTTTCCGAGATGCGGCCGATGTAGCCGACCACATGCGCGGCCACCGGCCCCTGGGGATACTCGCGCACCCAGCGCGCCTTGAGCTCGACGCCCGGGAAGCGGAAGGCGTGCGCGGCGAACCACGAGGCCTCGGTCTCGTTCAGGTTGTTGCGCAGCACCACGCTGGCGTAGCGGCTGGATTCGGCCACCCGCCGGCGAAAGCGCCGCTCGTCGGCCGGACTGATGTGCACCAGCTGCGGCAAGGTCTTGAACAGCTCGTCCAGCGGCCCGGCCTGGGCCGGCACGACCTCCAGCGTATAGGTGCGGTAGTTGCGCGCCAGCACCTCGCCGTTGCGGTCGACGATCTCGCCGCGCCGCGGCGGGATCGGCACGACCGCGATGCGGTTGCGGTCGGCGCGCGCGGCCAGGCCCTCGTGGCGCTCGACCTGCAGCTGCCACAGGCGCCAGCTCAGCAGGCCGAAGCAGGCGAACACCAGGCCCACGGCCACCCAGGCCCGAAGCCTGAATCGCTGTCGTTGCTGCTGGCCGGTCTTCTTGAATTCGAACATGGCGCGGGGCCGAAAGAACGTCTGGGGTTGCCGATCGTTGCGGTGGGCGGCGCGGCCCTCAGGCCTGGGACGCCTCGGTGTCTTCGGAATGCCGCTGCGGCAGCTGCAGCAGCCAGCCCACCACCGGCCACAGCGCGGCGGTGATCAGCGGCGAGAGCAGCCACTGCCATCCGGGCCAGCCGCCGCTGAGCCACGCGTGCAGCAGCAGGCCGACCAGGCTGGCGCCCAGGAAGACCGGCAGCAGGTGCAGCGCCTGGCCCAGCAGGTCGAAGCGCTGCAGGCGCCGGTGCAGATTGTAGGCGCCATAGGCGAGCAGCACGTAGGTTAGCGCATGCTCGCCCAGCAGGCGCGCATCGTGCACGTCCATCAGCAGCCCGAAGCAAAAGGCCGTCAGCATGCCGATGCGGCGCGGCTCGTGCACGCACCAGAACGCCAGCACCAGCAGCAGCATGTCGGGCGCGGCCGGCCAGAGCCGCCAGGGCAGCAGCGACATCAGCCACACGAACAGCACCGAGCCCCACACAAAAAAACCGTGGGCCGGGCGCACCAGCGGGTCGGGCTCGACCGAGGTCGGGCGCGGCACGGGGGGCTGGCTGGCGCGCGAACGGGTCGCGGCCGGGTCAATCGGCTTGCGTCGTTCCAGCGGCATGGAAGGTCTCGCGAGGTTGAAGCGGCGGTTGGACCGGCTGATCGCCGGCAGGTTCAGGCGCCTGCACGACATTTTGCTCGTCGGTCTGCAGCACGAGGAAGTGGCGATAGCGCTCGGGGTGGGCCAGCGGCTCGGCCAGCGCCCGGGCAAAGCCCGAGGCCGTGTCGCGCTCGACCGTCTCGATGCGGGCCACCGGCAGGCCGGCCGGAAACAGCCCGCCCACGCCGCTGGTGACCAGCGTATCGCCCTCGCGCACGTCGGCATCGGCGGTCAGGTAGCGCACCTCGACCTTGCCCTGCACGTGGCCGCCGAAGGCGATCAGGCGCAGGCCGTTGCGCAGCAGCTGCACCGGGATGGAGACCTGCTCGTCGGTCAGCATCGCGGCCTCGGCCGTCATGGGCGTGACGCGCACGATCTGGCCCACCACCCCGCCCTCGTCGATGACCGGCATGCCCGGGGCCAGGCCGCTGGAGCTGCCCTTGTTGAACACCAGCCGCCGGTTGAAGGCGCTGGGCGGCTCGTACAGGACTTCCACCACCACGGCCTTTTGCGCGGCGGTGTCGGCGACTCCCAGCAGGCGGCGCAGCTGGGCGTTCTCGGCGGCCAGCTGCGCGGCATGGGTGGCCACCTGCGCCAGCTCGATGCGCTGGCGCTGCAGCGATTCGTTCTCGGTGCGCACCAGCGCGGCGGCATTGAACCAGTCGTTGACCTGGCGCACCGCGTCGCGCGGAAACAGCACGGCGCGCTGGAAGGGGTACAGGCCGATCGACACCATCTGGCGCACCGGCTCGAGCATGCGCAGCTGGGAATCGGCCACCAGCAGCCCCAGGCACAGGGCGGCCAGCACCAGCAGCCGCAGCTCCGCGGAGGGGCCTCGCCGAAACAGCCTGAGAGCGTGATGTCGCATCGGGAGAAAAACCAGGCGAAGGGGCGGGCGGCGTCGCCGGCCCCGCCGCCGGCGCTACCGCGGCGGCCCGGGACTACTCGTTGATGAAGATGGCGCCGAGTTTTTCCAGATGCTCGAGCGCGTCGCCGCAGCCGCGCACCACGCAGGTCAGCGGGTCTTCGGCCACGACCACGGGCAGGCCGGTCTCTTCCTGCAGCAGGCGGTCCAGGTCGCGCAGCAGCGCGCCCCCGCCCGTCAGGGCGATGCCCTTGTCGGTGATGTCCGCGCCCAGTTCGGGCGGCGTGTTCTCCAGGGCGATCTTGACGGCCGAGACGATCTGGTTGAGCGGGTCGGTCAGGGACTCGAGGATTTCGTTGGACGAGACCGTGAAACTGCGCGGCACGCCCTCGGCCAGGTTGCGGCCCTTGACCTCGATCTCGCGCACCTCGGAGCCGGGAAAGGCCGAACCGATCTCTTTCTTGATGAGTTCGGCGGTGGGCTCGCCGATGAGCATGCCGTAGTTGCGGCGGATGTAGTTGACGATGGCCTCGTCGAACTTGTCGCCGCCCACGCGCACCGAACCCTTGTACACCATGCCGCCCAGCGAGATGACGGCGACCTCGGTGGTGCCGCCGCCGATGTCCACGACCATGGAGCCGCTGGCGTCCGAGACGTTCAGGCCCGCGCCGATGGCCGCGGCCATGGGCTCCTCGATGAGAAAGACCTGGCTGGCGCCGGCGCCCAGCGCCGACTCGCGGATGGCGCGGCGCTCGACCTGGGTGGAGCCGCAGGGCACGCACACGATGATGCGCGGGCTGGGGGCCAGCATGTTGCGCGGGTGCACCATGCGGATGAACTGCTTGAGCATCTGCTCGGTGACGGTGAAGTCGGCGATCACGCCGTCCTTCATGGGGCGGATGGCCTCGATGTTGCCGGGCACGCGGCCCAGCATCTGCTTGGCTTCGTGGCCGACGGCCTGGATGATCTTCTTGCCGTGGGGGCCGCCTTCGTGGCGGATGGCGACGACGGAGGGCTCGTCCAGCACGATGCCCTTGCCGCGGACATAGATGAGCGTGTTGGCCGTACCGAGGTCGATGGCCATGTCGCTGGAAAAATAACTGCGCAGAAATCCGAACATGGGAGCTCAGCTGTCCTAGGAATGGGGGGACCGAAAGAAATGTCTCGCTGGCCGCGGCGGCCCGGCGGACGGCGCCTGGCGCGCCAGGGACCGAACGGCCCTGCCCGGCGCCCGCAGCAGGCACGCGCGCCCGCACCGCCGGCCGCGATCAAACAATGAATGATAACTTATAATTTTTGTTAAATACCGCGATAAATACCGCGAAGATACTGGCTATTCCCGATTTGGCGCCCCGCCCTTCCCCACCCCCTTCTTCCGTTTTCCTGGCAATCCCCATGGTGCTCGACGAACAAGACGTGGCCCGCATCGCCCGGCTGGCCCGCATAGAACTCACCCCCGAAAAGCTGCAGCGCGCCCGGGGCGAGCTGAACGACCTGTTCGGCCTGATCGAAAAACTCCAGGCGGTGGACACCGCCGGCGTGGAGCCGCTGGCCCACCCCTTGTCGGTGCACGAAGAGGTGGTCCTGCGCCTGCGCGAGGACGCGGTCACCGAGCCGGCCGGCTCGGCCGAGCGCCGCGCCGCGCTGATGGCCAACGCGCCCGCCGCCCAGGACGGCCTGTTCCTGGTTCCCAAGGTCATCGAATAACCATGCCCACCCCTGCCCTGCATACCCGTTTCGACGGCATCGCCGGCCTGCGCGCCGCGCTCGACGCGCGCGAGGTCAGCGCCGTCGAGCTGGCCCAAAGCGCCCTGGACGCCATCGCCGAGCGCGCCGAGCTCAATGCCTTCCTGCACGTCGCCCCCGAGCTGACCCTGGCCCAGGCCCGCGAGGCCGACGCCCGCATCGCCGCCGGCCAGGCCGGCCCGCTTACCGGCGTGCCCATCGCCCACAAGGACGTGTTCGTCACGCGCGGCTGGCGCACCACGGCCGGCAGCAAGATGCTGGCCGGCTACGTCAGCCCTTTCGACGCCACCGTGGTCGAGCGCCTGCAGGCCGCCGGCGCCGTCTCGCTGGGCAAGCTCAACTGCGACGAGTTCGCCATGGGCTCGGGCAACGAGAACTCGGCCTTCGGCCCCGTGCTCAACCCCTGGGACCACCGCGCCGTGCCGGGCGGCTCCTCGGGCGGCTCGGCCGCGGCCGTGGCCGCGGGCCTGGTGCCGGCGGCCACCGGCACCGATACCGGCGGCTCGGTGCGCCAGCCCGCCGCCCTGTGCGGGGTCAGCGGCATCAAGCCCACCTACGGCTCGGTGTCGCGCTTCGGCATGGTGGCCTTCGGCTCCAGCCTGGACCAGGCCGGCCCGCTGGCCGCCAGCGCGCAGGACCTTTTGCCGGTGCTCGAAGCCATGGCCGGCTTTGACGAGCGCGACGCCACCAGCCACCAGGGCCACGCCGGCGTGCGCGAAACCTACGAGGCCGCCTGGGCCGGGCAGCAGGCCGCCGGCGCGCGCCCGCTGGCGGGGCTGCGCATCGGCGTGCCGGCCGAATATTTCGGCGCGGGCCTGGCCGAGGACGTGGCCCGGGCCGTCGAGGCCGCCCTGGCCGAATTCGAGAAGCTGGGCGCGGTGCGCGTGCCCATTTCGCTGCCGCGCACGGACCTGGCCATCCCGGCCTACTACGTGATCGCGCCGGCCGAGGCCTCCAGCAACCTGAGCCGCTACGACGGCGTGCGCTACGGCCACCGCGCGGCCAGCTACCGGGACCTGGCCGAGATGACCAGCCGCTCGCGCGCCGAGGGCTTCGGCCCCGAAGTGCAGCGCCGCATCCTGGTGGGCACCTACGTGCTCTCGCACGGCTACTACGACGCCTATTACCTGCAGGCCCAGCGCCTGCGCCGCATGATCGCCGACGACTTCCAGCGCGCCTTTGGCCAGTGCGACGTCATCATGGGCCCGGTCACCCCCACCGTGGCCAAGGACCTGGGCGAGAACCGCGACGATCCGACCGCCGACTGGCTGGCCGACATCTACACGCTGGGCGTGAGCCTGGCGGGCCTGCCCGCCATGTCCGTGCCCTGCGGCTTCGGCCAGGGCCCGGTCAACGGCAGGCGGCCGGTGGGCCTGCAGATCGTGGGCAACTATTTCCAGGAAGGCCGGCTGCTGGCCATCGCCCAGTGCTACCAGCAGGCCACCGACTGGCATCAACAGAAACCGGAAGCGCGATAAATGGCTTGGGAAATCGTCATCGGCCTGGAAACGCACGTGCAGCTTTCCACCGCCTCCAAAATCTTCTCGGGCAGCAGCACCCGCTTTGGCGCCGCGCCCAATACCCAGGCCAACCTGGTGGACCTGGCGCTGCCCGGCAGCCTGCCGGTCATGAACCGCGGCGCGGTCGAGCGCGCCATCCGCTTCGGCCTGGCGGTGGGCGCCACCATCGCGCCGCGCTCGGTCTTCGCGCGCAAGAACTACTTCTACCCCGACCTGCCCAAGAACTACCAGATCAGCCAGTACGAGATCCCAGTGGTGCAGGGCGGCTCGCTGAGCTTTTTCGTCGGCGAACAGGAGCACACCGTCAACCTGACCCGCGCGCACCTGGAAGAGGACGCCGGCAAGTCGCTGCACGAGAACGGCCTGACCGGCCCGCATGGCGAGCCGGCCAGCGGCATCGACCTGAACCGCGCCGGCACGCCGCTGCTGGAAATCGTCTCCGAGCCGGAAATGCGCTCGGCCGCCGAGGCCGTGGCCTACGCGCGCGCGCTGCACAGCCTGGTGGTGTGGCTGGGCATCTGCGACGGCAACATGCAGGAAGGTTCGTTCCGCGTCGACGCCAACGTATCGGTGCGCCCGGCCGGCCAGCAGGAATTCGGCACCCGCGCCGAGATCAAGAACGTCAACTCCTTCCGCTTCCTTGAACGCGCCATCCTGTTCGAGGCGCGCCGCCAGATCGAGCTGATCGAGGACGGCGGCACGGTGGTGCAGGAAACCCGGCTGTACGACGCCGAACGCGACCAGACGCGCAGCATGCGCAGCAAGGAAGACGCGCACGATTACCGCTACTTCCCCGACCCCGACCTGCCGCCGCTGGTCATCGCGCCGGACTGGATCGAGCAGGTGCGCGCCGGCATGCCCGAGCTGCCGGCCGCGCTGCGCGCGCGCCTGCAGGCCGACTACGGCCTGCCCGCCTACGACGCGGCGCAGCTGACCGCCAGCCGCGAGCTGGCGGCCTACTTCGAGGCGGTGGTGCAGGCGCTGCCGGCCGGACAGGCCAAGCAGGCGGCCAACTGGGTAATGGGCGAGGTGGCAGCGGCGCTGAACCGCGAGGAGCGCGAGATCGCCGACTGCCCGGTGCCGGCCCCGGCGCTGGCGGCGCTGATCGCCCGCATCGCCGACGGCACCATCTCGACCAAGATCGCCCGCGAGGTATTTTCCGGCATGTGGGCGGGCGAGCACGGCGGCAGCGCCGACGCCATCATCGAGGCGCGCGGCCTGCGCCAGATCAGCGACAGCGGCGCCATCGGCGCCATGATCGACCAGGTGCTGGCGGCCAATCCGGCCATCGTCGAGGAATACCGCGCGGGCAAGCAGAAGGCCTTCAATTCGCTGGTCGGCCAGATCATGAAGGCCGCCCGCGGCAAGGCCAACCCGCAGCAGGTCAACGAACTGCTCAAGGCCAGGCTGGACGGCTAGACGATGCCGTAGCGGTCGCGATAGGCCAGCACGGCCTGGCGATGCGCCGCGAACTGCGCATCGTCCTGCAGCAGGGCCAGGATGTCGTCCAGCGAGGCGATGCTGACCACCGGGATGCCGAAGGTCTGGCTGACGTCCTGCACCGCCGAATGCGGCGAGAGCGCGCCGTCGGGGCCGGCGCGCTCCATGCGGTCCATGGCGATGAGCACGGCGGCCGGCTGCGCCCCGGCCGCGCGGATGATGTCCACGGACTCGCGCACCGAGGTGCCTGCCGTGATCACGTCGTCGATGATCACCACGCGCCCGGCCAGCGGGGCGCCGACCAGGTGGCCGCCCTCGCCGTGGTCCTTGGCTTCCTTGCGGTTGTAGGCAAAGGGCACGTCGCGGCCTTGCAGCGCCGGCGCGGCCGCCAGCGCCATCGAGGCGGCCGTGGCCAGGCCGATGCCCTTGTAGGCCGGGCCGAACAGCATGTCGAAGGCGATGCCCGAATCGATCAGCGCCTGGGCGTAGAACTGCGCCAGCCGGCCCACCGAGCGGCCGTTGTTGAACAGGCCGGCATTGAAGAAATAGGGGCTGGTGCGGCCCGACTTGGTCACGAAGCTGCCAAAGCGCAGCACGCCTTCCTGCAGGGCGAAACGGACAAAATCGGTGCGAAAGGACGTGCTCATGGAATCGAAGGGGCCGACGGCGAGGAAAGAAACAAGGGAATGGACAAACGCGCAATTATCAGGGATACCGGGCAAGCCCGCCAGCCGCGCCAGTGTACCGGGCGGCACAGGACGCCCCCCGCGATCGCCGCGCCACTACACGCCGCCGTCAAAGCCCTGCTGGCGCCAGGCCTCGAACACGGTGACGGCCACGGCGTTGGACAGGTTCAGGCTGCGCTGGCCCGCGCGCATGGGCAGGCGCAGGCGCTGCTCGGGCGCGAACAGGGCATGGTGCGCCTCGGACAGGCCCGCCGATTCGCAGCCGAACACAAAAACGTCGCCCGGCAGGAAGGCTGCCTGCGGCAGCAGCCTGCCGGCATGCGTGGTCATGGCGTGGCAGCGCCCGGCCGGCGCGCCGGTAGCCGCCAGCGCCAGCGGCAGGCTGTCATGTACCTGGACCGGCTGCCACTCGTGGTAGTCCAGCCCCGCGCGGCGCAGCTTGGCGTCTTCCAGCTCGAAGCCCAGCGGGCGCACCAGGTGCAGCTGGGCGCCCGTATTGGCGCACAGCCGGATGACATTGCCCGTGTTGGGCGGGATTTCGGGATGGACGAGGATGACGTGGAACACGGCTGGCGCACCGAAGCAAACACGCTATTTTGCCAAATCGGCCGGCCCGCCCGGGGCCGGGGTGCGCGCCGCCGCCAGTACGACGACGCGGGCCGCGCCGGCCTCGCGCAGCGCCTGGGCCGCCGCCACGGCGGTGGCCCCGGTGGTCACGACATCATCGACCAGCGCAACCTTGCGGCCCCGCACCGCGGGGGCGGCGCGGTAGGCGTCCCGGGCGGCCAGCTGCCGCTGCCGCCGGCCCAGGCGCGTCTGCTTGGCGCGGGGCTCGCGCACGCGCCGCAGCCAGGCGCCGCGCACCGGCCAATGCAGCTCGCCCGATAGGCGCCGGGCGATCTCGGCCGCCGGATTGAAGCCGCGGCGCAGCAGCGAAGCGCGGCTGGCCGGCACGGGGACCAGCCACCAGTCCGGCTGCGCGGCCCAGGGCGCCTGGCGCACGCGCCGGGCCAGCAGCCCCGCCAGGGCCCCGGCGGCCGAGAGCTGCAGCCGGTTCTTCAGGCGCAGGACGAGCTGGTCGGCCGGCGGCCGGTATTCGAAACCCGAGACCAGGGCCTCGAAAGGCGCCTGGGCCAAGGGGCAGCCGCAGCCGGCCGGGCCGGCTTGCGCCTGGGGGCCTGCCGCCGCGCCGGTGCGCATGGCGGCAAAAGCCGGCAGGTCGCAGCGCGGGCAGCGCCGCATCCCCTCCAGGCTGGCGCTGGCGTCGCGCGCGCATTCGCCGCACAGGCGGGCGCCGCGCGCCGCGCCCCGGCACAAAGGGCAGTCGGTGGCCAGGCAGGCCCGCAGGAATGCCGCGCCTTGGCGCAGCCCCTGCGCCAAGGCGCGGCGCCAGGGCGGCGCGTGCGGCCCGCACAGCTGGGGCGGGCGCCGTGGCGGGTCGGAACCGGGGCGGGCGGGCGCGCCGCAGGGGCGGGAACCGGCGCACTGGGGGTCATGGGCCATAATGCTTCCTTGCGCTGCAATGCCAGCGGCCATCACACACCCAAAGCGGGCCCGCCGGGCCCGCGTCGCGACAAAAATGCCGTCCTCGGAAATCCCTCACTTGCCGCTCGTGCCTGCCCACGTGCGGCGCCAGTTCGCCCGCCGCGGCGACCTGGCCGATGCGCAATTCTTCTATGGCGAAATCGCCCGCCGCATGATCGAGCGGCTGCGCTATATCCGGCTGGCCCCGCAGGCCATGCTCGACGCGGGCTGCGGGGCCGGCGATGCCCTGCCCTTGCTGCAGGCGCGCTATCCCGACGCCGCCTACCTGGGCCTGGATCACAGCCCCGCCGTGCTGGCGCATGCGCGGCGCCGTTTCCGGCCCGGCGGCCCGATGGCATGGCTCAAGCGGCTGGCCCCGCGCAAGGCGGCGGTCGATTTCATCGAGGGCGACCTGGCCGACACGGGCCTGCCGCCCGAGTCGCAAGACCTGGTGTGGTCCAACCTGGCCCTGCACTGGCATCCCGCCCCTCACGCCGCACTGGCCGAATGGCGCCGCGTGCTCAAGGTAGGCGGCCTGGCCATGTTTTCATGGCTGGGGCCGGATACGCTGAAGGAATTGCGGCAGGCCGTGCTGGCTGCCGGCCTGGACACGTCCACGCCCCAGTTCGTGGACATGCACGATTTCGGCGACCTGCTGATCGAAAACGGCTATGCCGACCCGGTGATGGACCAGGAAACCATCACGCTGACCTACCGCGAGCCCGAACGGCTGCTCAAGGACGTATGGGCGCTGGGGGGCAATGCGGTGGCGGGCCGGCGCGCAGCGCTGGCCACCCCGCGCTGGCGCGCCCGCCTGCTGCAAGCGCTGCACGCGCAACGGCGCGCCGACGGACTGATCGCGCTGACCATGGAAGTGGCCTATGGCCACGCCTGGCGCGCCGGCGCGCACCGCGCCGCGCCGGGCGAAACGCGCCTTTCGGTCAACGCGATCAAGCGCGCCCGGTAAGGCGCCGGCCTTTCCGCCGGGCCGCCCCAGGAACCCGCACGGCGCCCCGAGGCGCCGCAGCCGCGCCGCACCTCAATGCAGGGGCCCGGCCAGCGCGTCCGGCGTGGCCAGCTTCTGCACCGGATGCAGCGGCTCGGACGTCGCGCGGATGCGCCGGCGCGTAGCCACCTGCTCGGGCGAGGTGTGCCGCTGCGCGGCCTCGCGTCCGCCATGGAAGGCATGGGTCATGGTCTCGACCACGGCGGGCAGGTCGCGCAGGCGGTTGTATTGCGTACGCATCCAGCGGGCGTCGTTGCCGTGCTTTTGCACGTCCTCGCGCAGGGCCTGCATGAGGTCGGCGGTGCCCAGCTCGTCGGCCACCGGCATCAGCTGCTCGAAGGTCTGGCGCAAATGGTCGGCCAGGCGCAGGCGCTCGCCCGCGGGCGTGACGTAGTTGCCGTGCATGCCGAACCGGCAGGCCTGGAAATGGTTGTTGCGATAGGCCAGCCAGGCGCCTTCGCCCGGATCGGGGCGGCGCATTACCCACACGGCCAGCGCCTGCGCGAACGCGGCCAGCTGGCAAGCCTTCTCGACGGTCAGCGGGGTATCGCATACGCGCAGCTCGACCGTGCCGAAATCGGGCTTGGGCCGCACGTCCCAGTACAGGTCCTTGATGCTCTCGGCCAGGCCCAGGCTGCGCAGCTGCGCCACGTGCGCCTCGAAGCCGTACCAATCGCGGATCTCGGCGGGCATGTTGCCGGCCAGCGGGAAGCTGCTGACCGAGTGCAGCCGGCAGCACGAGAACAGCGTGTCCACGCCCTCGTAGTAGGGCGAGGAGGCCGACATGGCGATGAAGTGCGGCACATAGGGCGTCAGCCGGCGCGTCAGGCCGATGGCGTGGTCGCCCGAGCCCACGCCCACGTGGATGTGCTGGCCGAACACGGTGAACTGGCGCGCCAGGTAGCCGTACATCTCGGCCAGGTAGCGGAAACGCGGCGTATCGGAGATGGCGCGGTCCTGCCAGCGCATGAAGGGATGCGCGCCGCCGCCGGTCACGCGCACGCCGCAGGCTTCGGCGGCCGCGCACAGCGCATCGCGCATCTCGCGCATCTCGACCAGCAGGCCGGCGGGATGGTCATGCACCGAGGAGTTCAGCTCGATCATGGCCTGGGTGATTTCGGGCTTGACGCGCTCGGCGATGGACAGGCCGGCCATCTGGGCCAGCAGGTCTTCGGCGGCGCCGGCCAGGTCGAAGCTGCGCGGGTCGATCAGCTGCAGCTCCAGTTCTATGCCTAGGGTGTTGGGGGTCGACGAAACGAACGGGATCTGTTCCATTTCGGTCTCCGTAGAAGGGGTTGGACGCGCGGCCAGGCATGGACCCGGGCGTCTTTGGTGTTGCGTTCACGTCACTGCGAAACAAGTTTATCGGAGGTTTGATGGCAAAAAGATTGACAAACGTGACATTTCCACGGCAGTCGATGCCAGATGATGATTTTTCTCCGCAAGTGCGCGTAAGCGGCCGCTAACGCGCCAGCATCGGCGCGGGCCAGAGGGCAGCAAAGGACGCCAGGCCGCATCCAGCAAGGCTTGCCAGGATGGCAGGGAAAACACTGATTAGGGTTATTCAGGAGGCCCGGGCTGGGCCGGCGCCCCGCGCGGCCCGGCTACTTGCGCCAGAAGCCCGGGGTGAACAGCACCAGCACCGTAAACAGCTCCAGCCGGCCGATCAGCATGGCGAAGGTACAGATCCAGGTCTGGAAATCGGTCAGCACGCCGAAGTTTCCGGCCGGGCCCACGGCGCCCAGGCCGGGGCCGATGTTGGTGAAGGTGGCCAGGACCGCGGAAAAGCCCGTCAGCGGCTCCTGCCCGGACAGCAGCATGAGGGCCGTGAGCAGGCCCAGCAGCAGCAGGTAGACCAGCAGGAAGATCAGCACCGACACCAGGATGCTCGGGGCCACCGAGCGCGCGCCGATGCGCACCGGCGTGACCGCATGAGGATGCAGCATCGCCACCATCTGCTGGCGCACCTGCTTGACCAGGATGACCGCGCGGATCATCTTGATGCCCCCGCCCGTGGAGCCGGCCGAGGTCGCGAACATCCCCAGCAACAGCATCAGGAAAGGCGCGAACAGCGGCCACTGGCCGTAGTCGGTATTGGCGTAGCCGGTGGTGGTGGCCACCGAGACGGTGTTGAAGGCGCCGTAGCGCAGGGCCTCCAGGGGGCTGGCGTAGACGCCTTGCCAGTACAGATAGGCGCTGATCACCAGCACGCCGGCCAGCACCACCGACAGGTAGGGGACGGCTTCCGGGCAGCGGCCATAGGGGCCGAGGCTGCGCTGGCGCAAGGCGTTGAAATGGGTGGCGAAATTGATGCCGGCCAGCAGCATGAACACGATGGCCACGCCCTCGACGGCGGGCGAATCGAAGGCGATGAAGCCATCGTCGGAGGTGGAAAAGCCCCCCAGCCCCATGGTGGTGGACATATGCGCCCAGGCCTCGTACCAGCTCAGGCCCACCGCCCGGTAGGCCAGCAGGCAGGCGATGGACATGCCGAAATAGATGGCATAAAGCGCCTTGGCGGTGCTGGCGATGCGCGGGGTCAGGCGCTCGTCCTTCATGGGGCCGGGCGTCTCGGCGCGAAACACCTGGTGCCCGCCCACGCCCAGCAGCGGCAGCACCGCCACGGCCATCACCAGGATCCCCATGCCGCCGACCCAGATCAGCGTGGTGCGCCAGATGTTGATGGACGGCGGCAGGTCCTGCAGCCCCGAAAGCACCGTGGCCCCGGTGGTGGTCAGGCCCGACATGGCCTCGAAATAGGCGTCGGTGAAGGACAGCGGCAGGCCGGCTCGCCCGAAATAGATCAGCAGCGGCACCGTGGCCAGGGCCGGCAGGGCCACCCACACCAGCGACACCAGCAGGAAGCCGTCGCGCGGGCGCAATTCGCGGCGAAAGCGCCAGGTGCCCAGCCACATGGCCAGGCCCGCCGCCAGCGCGATCAGGAAGCCGTCCACGAAGGCATCGAGCGCCGCGTCGGCCGCCAGCAGCGAGGCCGCCAGCGGAAACAGCATCGTCGAGGCGAACAGCGCCATGACGAAGCCCAGGGTATGCAGGATGGCGAAAAAACGGCCCATGGCGCGGTCGCGGTCAGAAGAAGGAAGCCGAGACCTGGAAAAGCTTCTCCACGCGGGCCATCTGGGCGCGGCTGGGCACGAACACGATGACGTGGTCGTCCGATTCGATCATCGTGTCGGGCTCGGCCATGATGATCTCTTCGCCGCGCACCAGCGTGACGATGGCCGCGCCGCGCGGCAGGCGGATGTCGCTGACGCGCCGCCCCACCACCCTGGAGGTGGCGCGGTCGCCGTGGGCCACGGCCTCCAGGGCCTCGGCCGCGCCCTGGCGCAGGCGGTGCGCGGCCACCACGTCGCCGCGGCGCACGTGGCGCAGCAGCTCGCTCATGGTGGCCTGCGAGGGCGAGACCGCGATGTCGATGTGGCTGCCCTGCATCAGCTCGCCATAGGCGTGCCGGTTGATCAGGGCGATCACCTTGCGCGCGCCCAGCCGCTTGGCCAGCAGCGAGGACATGATGTTGTCCTCGTCGTCGCTGGTCAGGGCCAGCCAGGTATCCATGTCCTCGATGTTCTCGCGCGCCAGCAGGGCCTCGTCGGTGCCGTTGCCGTGCAGCACCAGCACGTTGCCCGGCAGCTCGGCGGCCAGGAACTCGCAGCGGGCCTGGTCGCGCTCGATGATGCGCACGCTGTAGTTGTCCTGGGCCAGCTGGCGCGCCAGCCGCATGCCGATGTTGCCGCCGCCGGCGATCATCACCCGGCGCACCGATTTCTCGGCCTCGTGCAGCTGGCGCACCGCGCGGCGCGCATGGCGCGTATCGCCCACGATCAGCGCCTCGTCGCCCGGCAGGATGGTGCCGCCGTCCGACAGCGGCAGCGTGCGCCCGCCGCGCAGCACGTCCACCACCCGGGCATTGACCTCGGGGAACACCTGCCCGAGCATGGCCAGCGGCTTGCCCGCCAGCGGGCTGCGCTGGCCCACCTTGACGGCCAGCACGCTGACGCGGCCCTCGGCGAACTCGACCACCTGCAGCGCCTCGGGAAACTCGATCAGGCTTTGCAGGTAGGTGGTGACGCTGCGCTCGGGGCTGATCAGCGAATCCACGCAAAAGCCTTCCTCGCCCAGCAGCTCGGGCATCTCGGGATAGTCGGCCGAACGGATGCGGGCGATCCGGCGCGGCACGTTGAAGATCTGCCGGGCGATCTTGCAGGTGACCAGGTTGGCGGTGTCCTGCGTGGCGCAGGCGATCAGCATGTCGGCGTCGTGCGCCCCGGCCGCGTTCAGGATGGAAGGCTGGCTGCCGTCGCCCAGCACGGTGCGCAGGTCCAGGCGCTCCTGCAGGTAGGCCAGGCGGTCGGCATGAAGGTCGATGACGGTGATGTCGTTCTGCTCGGACACCAGGTTCTCGGCCACGCTGGTGCCCACGCGGCCCGCGCCGACGATGATGATCTTCATACGGCGCGCTTGCGCGAGGACTCGATACCCAGTTGCTTGAGCTTGCGGTAGAGGTGGGTGCGCTCCAGCCCGGTCTTCTCGGAGACCCGCGTCATGCTGTGGTTCTCGCGGCCCAGGTGGTACTCGAAATAGATGCGCTCGAAGGCGTCGCGCGCCTCGCGCAGCGGCAGGTCCAGCGAGACGCCGCCCAGCTGGCCGGTGGCGGCCGTGGTCGCGGCCGGCAGCACCGCGGCCTGGCCGTCGGCGCCGGCCGCCACCGAACGCGTCTCGGCGCCCGCGGCAGGCGCCACGCCCGCTCCCGGCGCGCCGGCCAGGGCGGGCGCGGGGGCCGCGGCGGCGGCTGGCACGGCCGGCGGCGTGATCCGGGTGCGGGTCAGGCCGGCCGCCACGGTCTTGAGCAGGCGCTGCAGGGTGATGGGTTTTTCCAGGAAATCGATGGCGCCGATGCGCGTGGCCTCGACCGCCGTATCGATGGTGGCATGGCCGCTCATCATGATGACCGGCATGTCCAGCAGGCCCTGCGAGCCCCACTCCTTGAGCAGGCTGACGCCGTCGGTGTCGGGCATCCAGATGTCCAGCAGCACCAGGTCGGGCCGGCTGCGCAGCCTGGCCTCGCGGGCCTGGGCCGCGTTCTCGGCCAGTTCTATCGTATGGCCTTCGTCGTACAGGATCTCGGACAGCAATTCGCGAATGCCGATTTCGTCGTCAACTACAAGAATACGAGCCATAGCTAATCACCTGTTGCTTCGTCGCATTATCCCTGTTCCGGTGTCTTGGCGTCCACCGGTTCGGATTGGCCGGCCAGCCGGGTCAGCAGTATGGACACGCGGGCTCCCCCCTCGCGCCGATTGGCAAGATCGATACGGCCGCCATGCTCGTCGACGATCTTCTTGACGATCGCCAATCCCAGGCCCGTACCGTGAGACTTGGTGGTGACATAAGGCTCGAAAGCGCGCTGCAGCACCTGCGGCGCAAAACCCCGGCCGGTGTCCGACACCGTAAAGCGTACCGCAGGATGCTCGCTGCCGTCAGGCTGGCGGGCCGCGGTCAGCTTGGTGCTTACGCGCACCAGGCCTGCGTCCTGCTGCTCGGCGACGGCGTCGCGGGCGTTGGCCAGCAGATTATGGATGATCTGCCGCAGTTGCGTCGGATCGCCCTCGATGGGCGGCAGGTCCGGGTCCAGGTCGACCTGCAGGCGCAGCGCGTGGCCGCCCTGGTCGCGCGCCACGCCCTCGACCGGATCCCAGCCGTACAGCGCCAGCACCTCGTCCACCAGGTGGTTGAAGTCGATGCGCGTGAGCGCGGCCGGCGGCTTGCGCGCATATTCGCGAAAATCGTCGACCATCTGCTTGAGCGAGGCGACCTGGTTGATGATGGTGTTGGTGGCCCGAGCCAGTATCTGGGCTTGCGGCGGCTGCAGGTGCTCGGCCAGCTTGACGGCCAGGCGCTCGGCCGAGAGCTGGATGGGCGTGAGCGGATTCTTGATCTCGTGGGCCAGGCGGCGCGCCACTTCGCCCCAGGCCACCGTACGGTTGGCCGATATCACCTCGGTGATGTCGTCGAAAACCACCAGGTAGCCGGTGCCGCGGCCGTCCACGGTCAGGTGCGTGCCGCGCGCCAGCAGGGTGACGGCGGGCGGGCCGCCCGGCCCGGCCGGCCCGGCATGGGGCAGGCTGATTTCCAGCTGCTGCTGCCAGTGGGTGCGCTCCGAGCCCACGGCCTCGTGCGTGTCGAAGGCCTGGCGGATGATCTGCGCGAATTCGAGCAGGCCCTCGACCGTCTCCAGCGGGCGGCCGATCACCGAGCGCAGGTCCGACTGCAGGATGGTCTGCGCGCCGCGGTTGATGGTGGTCACGCGGAAAGCCTCGTCGAAGGTCAGCACCCCCGAGGACAGGTTGGCCAGCACGCTTTCCAGGTAGACGTTCGAGCGCTCGAGCTGCTGCCGGTTGCTCTCGACCATGCGGCGCGCCTCGTCCAGCTGGCGCGTCATGGCATTGAACGAGCGCGTGAGCTGGCCGACCTCGTCGCGCATCGGCGGCTCGGGCAGGGGCCGGAAATCGCCCACGCTGACGGCCTGGGTGCCGGCCGCCAGCGACAGCAGCGGACGCACCAGGCGCTTGGACAGGTACAGGGCCACGGCGATGGCGCCGAACGTGGCCAGGATCAGCGCCAGCGTCAGCGTGATGCCGTAGAGCTTGCGCAGGCCCAGGCGCGAGAGCGCCAGTTCCTGGTAGTCGCGAAAGCCCTGCTGCACCCGGTTGGCGTTCTGGGCGATCTGCTCGGGCACCGGCTGGATCAGCTGCAGCCAGCGCGGCTCGGCGCCGCCGCCCAGCAGGGTTTCGAAACGCTCGGCGGTGGCGATGGGCACCACCACGCGCAGGTGCAGGCCCGGCTCCTCGCCCGGGCCGGTCACGTCGTCGGCCTCGGCGGCGGTGTAGCCGCGCGAGATGCGCAGCTGGTTCAGCACCGAGGCCGGCGGCACCTCGGGCAGCAGCTGTCCGAAGTTGGCCGTGGAAAAGGCCACCATGCGGCCGCTGCCGGTAAAGACCATCGCCTCGGTGATGCCGTTGGCCTCGCGCAGGCGGGTGAGCATCAGCGGCATGGACGAATCGGGGGTGTTGCCCAGCTCGATGGCCAGGGCCCTGCCCTTGGCATCCAGGTCGGCCAGCAGCGAGTCCAGCGCCGCGCGGCCCAGGTTCAGGCCCGCCTCCAGCGAGTTGTCCACCCGCACGTTGAACCAGGACTCGATCGAGCGCGACAGGAACTGCACCGACAGCGTATAGATGAGCGCGCCCGGCAACACGCCGATCAAGGCGAAAGCCAGCGCGAAACGGGCGGTCAGGCGCGCGCCGAACTGGCGCCGGCGCAGCTGGCGCACCAGCCGCACCGTCAGCGCCACCACCCACATGCCCATGGCCCCGGCCAGCACGCCGTTCAGGATCAGCAGCACGTCGTAGTACTGGGCAAAGCGCGAGGCATTGGCGGTGGACCAGGCCAGCAGGCACAGCAAGGCGATGCCGGACAGCGCCCCGACGATCAGCGCGATGCGCAGCAGCAGCCTCATTGCTGGGCTCCGGCGCGCACGGAGAAGCTGAAATCGGCCCAGTTGGTGGCCGGCGACCACGAACTGCTGTTCAGCGCATTGACCTGGAACGGCCGGGCCAGCTGCGAGGTATCCAGGCGCAGGCGGAACTGGCCCTGGTACTCGGTATCGGGCTCGAAGCGGTCGATGGGCGCGACCGCCCAGCCGCGCACGTTGCTGACCGTGGCCATGGCCTCGGCCAGCGTGGCCACCGGCAGGGACAGCTCTTCGCCGCCCACGCGCCATTGCCGCGTCAGCGCGTTGTAGACGATGCGGCGGGTCATCTGGGCGTTGACCACCTCTTCGTCGAACCAGTACCAGCGCGAGCGGGTAATGACCACGTCGGCCGTGAAATAAAGGGTCAGGCCGCGCTCGGCGGCATCGCGCAGCTGGTCGTTCAGGTCGAAATGCACGTCCGCGTCGATGTGCAGCATGCCATCGCGCACCACCGGGTCGATGCGCGTGACGCGGGGATCGGCCTGCGCGCCCGCCCCGGCCAGCAGCAGCAGCAGCGCCAGCGCGGTCAGCCACGCCAGAACCTGCCGGCGGCTCTTGGAGGCGGTCATGGGCGTAGGCGGGATAGGCGTGCGGTCATAGCTGCGTATTCTTGGCGATTCAGCAACACTTGGCAAACAGGGCGTAGAAGAAGCCGTCCTGGCGCGCGGCCAGCGGCGCGCCAGGCGCCGAGGGCAGCAGCTGCCCGGGCGCGGGCAGCCGCCGCGCCTCGGGATGGCGGGCGGCAAAGGCGCTGGCCTGGACCTCGTTCTCGATCGGGAAGAGGGAGCAGGTCGCATAGAGCAGGCGCCCGCCCGGCGCGACGGTGCGCCACAGGGCGTCGGCAATGCGCGCCTGCAGCGCGGCGGTGCGCGGCAGGTCGGCCGGGCGGCGCAGCCAGCGGATGTCCGGATGGCGCCGCACGATGCCCGAGGCGGTGCAGGGCACGTCGGCCAGCACCGCGTCGAAAGGCTCGCCGTCCCACCAGGCTTGCAAGTCGGCCGCGTCGGCCGCGCGCAGGCCGACCTGCGGGCCGTCCAGGCCCAGGCGCGCCAGGTTCTGCGAGACCCTGCCCAGGCGCTGCGGATCCTGGTCCAGCGCCAGCAGGCGCAGGTCGGCCAGTTCGAGCAGGTGGGCGGTCTTGCCGCCAGGCGCCGAGCAGGCATCGAGCACCCGCATGCCGTCGCGCACCTGCAGCAGCGGCGCGGCCCGCTGGGCGCCGGCATCCTGCACCGACCACCAGCCCTGGGCAAAGCCCGGCAGCTGGGCCACCGGCCGCGGCTCGGCCAGCACCAGACCCTGCTGCAGGACCGGCTCGCTCTGGATGCCGGCCTGCGCCAGGGCCTGCGCCACCTGCGCGCGGCTGGCGCGGCGGGGATTGACGCGCAGGGTCATGGCCGGCGCCTCGTCGGCGGCGGCCAGCAGCGCCTGCCACTGCGCCGGATAATCCTGCCGCAGGCGCTCGATCCACCATTGCGGCGCATTCCAATGCGCCTCGCCGTCGGCGGGCAAGGCCGCCAGCAGCCCGGCCCGCTCGCGCAGCAGGCGCCGCAGCACGGCGTTGAGCAGGCCCTTGTAGGGGCGCAGCCGGGCCTGTCCGGCCGCCGCCTGCACCGCCTGGTCCACCAGGGTGTGGGGCGCATAGCGCGGCTGGGCCTCGGACAGCAGCGCCAGGCTGGCCAGCAGCAACGCGTCCAGCAAGGGATTGGGCGGCTGGCGCGGCACCAGCGCCTGGCGCAGCGCCCGCGCGCGCCCCAGCGTGCGCAGCACCTGGAAGGAAAGCGCCTGGGCGCCCGGGCGCAGGGCATCGGGCACGGCGGACAGCGCATCGGTCAGCGAGCGCCCGGCCAGCACGGCCTGCACGCAGCGCGAGGCGGCCAGCAGCAGGTCGGCAAGCGGCGGCGCAGCGGCCGGGGCGACGGGAGGGGACGGGGTCATGGCGGGCATTGTAGGCCGGGGCGGCCACCGCGCCGGCCCGGCGGCCGGGAGCGCCGGCGCCCACACGCCGTTACATCCGGTTATGACAAGGCGCCCGGAAGCGGCGTAGCCTGTCCCAAAAAATCGCGGAAGGTTTTCCCATGCGGCGCGGTCCGAAAATACTGCTCTGGACGGTTTCAGGCCTGGTCCTGCTGGTGGCCGCGGCCGTCCTGTTCATAGCCCTGTTCAATTGGAACCTGGCCAAGCCCACGCTCAATGAAAAGGTCTCCGAGGCGCTGGGCCGCCCCTTCGCCATCAACGGCGACCTGCAGGTGCGCTGGACGCGCGAGCCCGAGCTGGGCGGCTGGCGGGCCTGGGTACCCTGGCCGCATTTCTATGCCCACGACATCACGCTGGACAACGCCGACTGGGGCAAGTCCCCGCGCATGGCCACGCTCGAACGCATCGATTTCCGCCTGGCTCCCCTGCCGCTGCTGGCGCAGACCATTTCCATCCCGCGCATCCACCTGATCGGCCCGCAGGCCGAGCTCGAACGGATGCAGGACGGGCGCGCCAACTGGGACCTGGAGCTGGCCAAGAACGAGGACGAGAACGAGCAGCCCTCCAACTGGAAACTGGACATCGGCACCATCAGCTTCGACCGCGCGCAGGTGGCGCTGCGCGATGCCACGCTGCGCACCGACATGACCGTGCAGGTCGAACCCCTGGGCGAGCCCATCGCCTTCAGCGACATCATGGCCATGGGCGGGCAGGAAGGCGGCGCGGGCCAGGGCGAGGCCGCAGGCCCGGACGGCCCGCCGCCCGGCCAGCCCGAGCCCTTTGCCTTTGCCTGGAAGGCCGAAGGCAGCTACCAAAAGCAAAAGCTCAGCGGCGAAGGCAAGATCGGCGGGCTGCTGGCCCTGCAGGCCAGCGACCGGCCCTTCCCGCTGCAGGCCGACGTGCGCGCCGGCTCGACCCGTATCGCGCTGGCCGGCACGCTGACCGATCCCCTGAACCTGGGCGCGCTGGACCTGAAGCTGCGCCTGTCCGGCGCCAGCATGTCGCAGCTGTACGGCCTGACCGGCGTCACCCTGCCCGACACCCCGCCCTACTACACCGACGGCCGCCTGCGCGCCAGCCTGAACGAGCCCGGTGGGGCGGTCTACAGCTACGAAGGCTTCACCGGCAAGGTCGGCGCCAGCGACCTGAGCGGCGACCTGCGCTACGTGGCCGCCAGCCCGCGCCCCAGCCTGAGCGGCAAGCTGCGCTCGAACCTGCTGCAGCTGGCCGACCTCGGCCCCCTGATCGGGGTGCAAAGCCACGGCGGACAATCCAAGCAAGCGCCGCAGGAGGAAACGGCCAAGGCCGCCCCGGGCGGCAAGGTGCTGCCGCGCGAGCAGTTCCGCACCGACCGCTGGGCCGCCATGGATGCGGACGTGACCCTGACGGGCAAGCGCATCGTGCACAGCGAGAAACTGCCGCTGTCGAACCTGGACGCGCACCTGGTCCTGAAGGAAGGCGTGCTGAGCCTGGAGCCACTGCGCTTTGGCATGGCCGGGGGCGCGCTGGACGCCAACATCCGCCTGGACGGCAGCCGCACGCCCATGCCCGGACGGGTGCAGCTGCGCGCGCGCAATCTCAAGCTCAAGGAGCTGTTCCCCGGCTTCGAGCCCATGCGCACCAGCCTGGGCGAGCTCAACGGCAATGCCGCCCTGACCGGCACGGGCAACTCGGTCGCGGCGCTGCTGGGCACGGCCAACGGCGAACTGAAGATATTGATGAACGATGGCGCGATCAGCCGCGGCCTGACCGAGATCGCCGGCCTGAACGTGGCCAACTACCTCGTCACCCAGCTCTTTGGCGACGACACGGTGCAGATCAATTGCGCCGCGGCGGACCTGCGCTTTCGCAAGGGGGTGGCCGAACCCGAGGTCTTCCTGTTCGACACCGAGAACGCGCTGGTGACCATCGACGGCCCCATCAACCTGCGCGACGAAACCCTGGACCTGGACGTGCGGCCCCACAGCAAGGGCTTTCGCATCTTTTCGCTGCGCTCGCCGCTGTACGTGCGCGGCACCTTCGCCGACCCCAAGGCCGGCGTGCAGGCCGGCCCGCTGGTGGCCCGCGGCGCCGGCATGATCGCCCTGGGCGCGCTGCTCACGCCGGTGGCCGGCGTGCTGGCGCTGGTGGCGCCTAGCGTGGGCGAGGAAAACGCCTGCGCGGGGCTGGTCGCCGACATGAAGAAAGCGCCCAAGGCGCGGTAAAGCGCCCTGCCCTTGGCATGTCCGCGGCATACCGCGGCGCGGCCAGGGGCGGTTCCGCCTGGTTCGCGTCGCTGAATCGCAAGTAGCCGTAAAATATAAGTTTTGTCTTCACAAACTGGATTTCCGAATGGCGACGAAGGGCACTCCCAATATAGCTATGGTTTCGTTGGGCTGCCCCAAGGCCCTGGTCGACTCCGAACGCATCCTGACCCAGCTGCGCACCGAGGGCTACCAGGTCGTGCCTTCCTACGAAGACGCCGACGTGGTGGTGGTCAATACCTGCGGCTTCATCGACAGCGCCAAGGCCGAATCGCTGGAGGCCATCGGCGAGGCCATCGCCGAGAACGGCCGCGTCATCGTCACCGGCTGCATGGGCGTGGACGAATCGGTGATCCGCTCGGTGCATCCCAGCGTGCTGGCCGTGACCGGGCCGCAGCAATACGAGCAGGTGGTGCGCGCCGTGCACGAGGCCGCGCCCGCGCCGGCCGCGCACGATCCCTACCTGGACCTGGTGCCGCCGCAAGGCATCAAGCTCACGCCGCGCCACTACGCCTACCTGAAGATCTCCGAGGGCTGCAACCACCGATGCAGCTTCTGCATCATCCCGTCGCTGCGCGGCGACCTGGTCAGCCGCCCGGTGGGCGAGGTGCTGGACGAGGCGCAGCGCCTGGTCAAGGCCGGCGTGAAGGAGCTGCTGGTGATCTCGCAGGACACCAGCGCCTACGGCGTGGACGTGAAGTTCCGCACCGGCTTCTGGAACGGGCGCCCGGTGCGCACGCGCATGACCGAGCTCTGTACGGCGCTGGCCGAGCTGGGCGTGTGGGTGCGCCTGCACTACGTGTATCCCTACCCGCACGTGGACGAGGTGATCCCGCTGATGGCCCAGGGCAAGCTGCTGCCCTACCTGGACATTCCCTTCCAGCACGCCAGCCCGCGCATCCTCAAGGCCATGAAGCGCCCGGCCTTCGAAGACCGCACGCTGGCGCGCATCAAGCAATGGCGCCAGGCCTGTCCGGACCTGGTGCTGCGCTCGACCTTCATCGTGGGCTTTCCGGGCGAGACCGAGGAAGACTTCCAGTACCTGCTGGACTGGCTCAGCGAGGCGCAGCTCGACCGCGTGGGCTGCTTCCAGTATTCGCCGGTCGACGGCGCGCCGGCCAATGCCTTGCCGGACGCGGTGCCCGAGGAAGTCAAGCAGGAGCGCTGGGACCGCTTCATGGCGCACCAGCAGGCCATCTCGGCCGCCCGGCTGCAGACCCGGGTGGGCCGGCAGGTCGAGGTGCTGGTCGACGAGGTGAACGAGGACGGCGCCATCGGCCGCTCCTGGGCCGATGCGCCGGAGATCGACGGGCGCGTCTATGTCGGCAGCGACGCGCCGCTGGTCCCCGGCGAGATCGTGCGCGTGGAAGTCACCGACGCGGACGAATACGACCTGTGGGGCGACGCCATCGGCCGCTAGCCCGCGTCAGTTGCGCGCCAGGAAATCCGACAGGTCGTCGGCGTGCTCTTCCTCGACCGCCAGGATCTGCTCCAGCAGGCGGCGGGTGGTCGGATCCTTGTCGCCGATGTATTCGACCATCTGCCGGTAGCTGTCGATGGCGATGCGCTCGGCGATCAGGTCTTCCTTGATCATCTCCTGCAGCGTGCCGGCTTCCACGTACTGGGCATGGCTGCGGCGCGACAGGCCGTCGGGATTCATGTCCGGCTCGCCGCCCAGCTGCACGATACGCTCGGCGATCTGGTCGGCATGCTCCTGCTCCTGGTTGGCGTGCTCCAGGAATTCGGCGGCCACCGGCTCGGCGTTCAGGCCCGTGGCCATGAAGTAATGGCGCTTGTAGCGCAGCACACAGACCAGCTCGGTGGCCAGCGCGCCGTTGAGCATCCCGATCACTTCGTTGCGGTCGGCGCGGTAGCCCTCGGTGACCGCGCCCGATTCGATATCCTGGCGGGCCTTCTGGCGGATGCCTTCGACGTCCAGCTGAAAGCCCTGCTGCAGGCCGGCCTGCTCGGCGATATGCGATTTCATGGGGTCTTCTCCTTTCCCGCCTGCGGCGCGGCGCCCGAGGATGGCGCCGGGCAAAACGGATCGGCCCAGTGTATCGGCGCGCTGCTAACGGCTTGTGTCCCGAGTGCGCGCGCATGTGTCCAAACGTGTAGCGCGCGGGCACGGTCCCTGCCGACGCGCGGCCGATTGCTTATAGTTGACGCTTTCGCGCCCGCGGCGGCTGCGCGGCGCGCCAGGCGGGCCGCCTGGCCGCTTGCGCGCCGCCGGCCCCTGACGAATCATTTGTTCACGACTCTCATGAAACGTAAATCGCTGTGCATCTACTGCGGCTCCAATCCCGGCCGCCAACCCGTGTACGAACAAGCCGCGCGCGAACTGGGCACGCACATGGCCCGGCGCGGCATCGAGCTGGTCTATGGCGGCGCCAGCGTGGGCATCATGGGCGTCATCGCCGATGCCGTGCTGCAGGCCGGCGGGCGCGTCACCGGCGTGATTCCCGAATCGCTGGTGCGCAAGGAGCTGGCGCACCAGGGGCTCACCGCCCTGCACGTGACCGGCTCCATGCACGAGCGCAAGCGCATGATGGCCGACCTGTCCGACGGTTTCGTGGCCCTGCCCGGCGGGGCGGGCACCCTGGAGGAACTGTTCGAGATCTGGACCTGGGCGCAGCTCGGACACCACGACAAGCCCTGCGCGGTCTACAACGTGGCCGGCTACTACGACCTGCTGGCGCGCTTTCTGGACCACACCGTGGCCGAGCAGTTCGTCAAGCCCGAGCATCGCCAGATGCTGGTGGTCGAGCACGAGCCGCAGGCGCTGCTGGAGCGGCTCGAAGCCTACGAGGCGCCGCGCGTGACCAAATGGATAGGCCGCGGCCAGACTTGAGCATGCGCGCGCCGGAGCACGCCGCGCGCCAGGACCGGGATGGGCGGCGCCCGGGGGCCGGGAGCAGCCGCTACGCGCTGGTCGCCCTGGATTTCGACGGCACCCTGGCCGATACGCTGCCCTGGTTCGAGGGCATCGTCGGGGACGTCTGCGCGCGCTACGGGCTGCGCGTGCCCGACGCGGCGGCGCGCCAGGCCATGCGCCACAGCGATGCGCGGGAAATCTTCCGCCGGCTGGCGCTGCCCTTGTGGAAACTGCCCCAGGTAATGGCCTACCTGCGCCAGCGCATGGCCCAGGATGCCCCGCGCATCGAACTGTTCGACGGCATGGCCGCCGCGCTGCGCGCCATGCGCGGGCAGGGCGTGCAGCTGGCCCTGCTCAGCTCCAATTCGGCGGCCAACGTGCGGCGCGTGCTGGGCGAGGCGCTGTGGCCCTGCTTTGCGTACCAGGCATGCGGCAGCGACGTGTTCGGCAAGGCCGGCAAGCTGCGCCGGCTGATGCGCCAGGCAGGCGTGGCGCCCGGCCGCGTGCTGCTGGTGGGCGACGAACTGCGCGACATCGAGGCGGCCCGCCAGGCGGGCGTGTCGGCCGGTGCGGTCGCCTGGGGCTACAACGTGCCGCAGGCGCTGCGCGCGGCCGGCCCCGATGTGCTGTTCGACACGCCCGCGGACATCGCCGCTTACGTTCTGCAATCGTATTGCTAGGGGCGGCTGCTATCGTGTAGCGCACCGCCCGCAGGAGGGAGCGCGATGCTGTTCGACACCGCGTCCGACCGATACCGCACCATCGCCCGCTACGACCACGTGCTGCAAGCGCACCTGGCGGCCGGGCGCCTGCAATCCGAAGGCATAGACGCCGTCGTCGCCGACGAACACTACGTGTCGGTGAACTGGCTGATGGCCAATGCGCTGGGCGGGGTCAAGATACGCGTGCCGGCCGAGCAGGCCGACGCGGCGCTGGCCGTGCTGGCGCAGCTCGACGCCGGGGCCTACGCCCTGGCGCCGGACGAAGCGGCTGACGGCCAGGCCGGCATGCCGCCGGCGGCGCGCCCGCCTACCCCGCGATCCGGGCCGGCCCCGGATGAGTCGCCGCCCGCCGCGCCCGGCCCCCGCTGCCCCCAGTGCGCCAGCCTGCGAGCCGAGCCGCATCGCACCTGGCGCTGGCGCCTGGCCATGCTGCTGGTGCACACCATCAGCCTGCCCATGCCGTTCAAGGATGACGGCCGCTGGCGCTGCGCCGACTGCGGCTGGCGCTGGCGCCAGCAAGCCTAGCCGGCTTGCCAGCCGCGCACGAAGGCGTCGGCCGGCTGGCGCTTGCCGCCGGCCTTTTGCAGCTCCAGCAGGCGCAACACGCCCTGGCCGGTGGCCATGTCTATGCCGGCGGGGCAAGCCTGCAGCACGCTGCCCGGCGCGGCGTTGGCGGTCGTGGTGGGCACGCTGGCGCGCCAGACCTTGACCGGCTCGGCCAGGCCCGGCAACCGCACGGTGGCGCCCGGAAAGGGATTGAAGGCCCGCACGCGCCGGGCCAGCACCTCGGCCGGCTGGGACAGGTCCAGCGCGGCCTCGGCCTTGTCCAGCTTGGCCGCGTAGGTTACGCCTTCGGCCGGCTGCGGGCGGACGGACAACTGGCCGGCCTGCAAGCCTTGCAGCGCGGCCACGATGGCCTGCCCGCCCAGCTCGGCCAGCACGTCGTGCAGCTGCGCGGCGGTCTGCTCCGGCCCGATGGTGACGGCGCGCTCGAGCAGCATGCCGCCGGTATCCAGGCCGGCGTCCATCTGCATGATGGTCACGCCGGTCTGCGGGTCGCCGGCCTCGATGGCGCGCTGGATGGGGGCGGCGCCGCGCCAGCGCGGCAGCAGGCTGGCGTGGATGTTCAGGCAGCCGCGGCGCGGCAGGTCCAGCGTCCACTGCGGCAGGATCAGGCCATAGGCCGCCACCACCATCACCTCCGGCGCCACGGCCTGCAGCGCGGCCTGGGCCTGGCGCGCGTCTTCCGGGTAGCGCCCGTCCAGCCGCAGGCTGCGCGGCTGCAGCACCGGGATGCCGGCCTGCAGCGCCTCCTGCTTCACCGGGCTGGCCGTCAGCTTGAGCCCGCGGCCGGCGGGGCGGTCCGGCTGGGTCATGACCAGCGCCACCTCGTGGCCGGCCGCGCGCAGCGCCTGCAGGGCCACGCGGGCGAATTCTGGAGTACCGGCAAATACGATGCGCATGGAAGGCTCTGCCTGAAAATGCAACGCCCGGCGTATCAGGCCGGGCGCGAAGGGACCAGGGCGACAGGATAACGCATCAGGCGCGGGCGGCCTCGCGTTCGGCTTTTTTCAGGCGCGTCTTGATGCGCGATTGCTTGAGCGGGGACAGGTACTGCACGAAGACCTTGCCGTCCAGGTGGTCGATCTCGTGCTGCACGCAGACGGCCAGCAGCCCGTCGGCGTCGAACTCGTAGGGCTCGCCGTTCTCGTTCAGGGCACGCACGCGGATCTGCGAGGGCCGCTCGACCTCGTCGTACACGCCCGGCACCGACAGGCAGCCTTCCTCGTAGACCTTGCGTTCTTCGCTGCGCGAGAGGATTTCCGGGTTGATGAGCACCATCAGGCCGCTGCGGTCGTCGGTGACGTCGATGACGATCACGCGCTCGTGCACGTCGACCTGCGTGGCGGCCAGGCCCACGCCCGGCGCGTCGTACATGGTCTGGGCCATGTCGCGCACCAGCTGGCGGATGCGATCGTCCACCACCTGCACCGGCTTGGCCTTCTTGTGCAGCCGCGGGTCGGGATAGTGAAGGATGGGAAGCAAAGCCATTGCCTGGGGAAACCTGTCAGAACGGAATAAGCTCCATATTAATTCAATAGCGCATTGATTTCTAATAGTTTTGCACTATATAAGCCGCCGCGCCCAGGCTATGGCGCCGGCGCCCCGACCCGGCGGCCGCGGGCGCGGGCGGATGTTTTGGTCACGCCCGCGCATTTCGCTGCCCGGCCCGCGCTGGCACAGTAGCCGGCATGGCTAATCACCTTACCCGCGCCGCCGCGCGCACCGATCCCGGCCTGCGCTGCAGCGTCGGCCCCGCCGAACTGCCGGCCTGGCTGCGCCTTGCCCACGAACCCGGCATCGGGCCGGCCGGCGCGCTGGCGCTGGTCGCCGCGGCCGGCCCGCCCGACGTCCTGTACCAGATGCCGCCCGCCCAGCTGCGCCGCTACGTGCCCGCGGACCTGGCCCGGCGCATGGCCGGCCCCGCGCCGGCCTGGCTGGCCGCCGAAACCGAACGCGTGCTGCACTGGCTGGACGGCCATGCCCAACGCTACCTGCTCACCGTGCGCGATCCGCGCTACCCGGCCGCCCTGCTGCCCTTGCCCGATCCGCCGCTGCTGCTGTATGTCCAGGGGCGGATAGACTGGCTGCAGCGCCCGGCGCTGGCCATCGTGGGCGCGCGCAACGCCAGCGCCGCCGGGCTGGAAAACGCCCGGGCCTTCGCCGCGCACCTGGCGCGGCAAGGCTGGTGCGTGGTCAGCGGCCTGGCGCGCGGCATCGACGCGGCCGCCCATGCCGGCGCGCTCGATGCCGGCCCGGACTGCGGCACCGTCGCCGTGCTGGGCACCGGCATGGACCGCGTCTATCCCGCCGCGCATGCGCCGCTGGCCGCGCGCATCGCCGGTCAAGGAGCCCTGGTTTCCGAGCTGCCGCTGGGCACGCTGCCGCTCAAGCACCACTTTCCGCGCCGCAACCGCGTGGTCGCCGGCCTGGCGCGCGGCGTACTGGTGGTCGAGGCCGCGCGCCAGTCCGGCTCGCTGGGCACCGCCCGGCTGGCCGCCGATTTCGGCCGCGAGGTCTTCGCCCTGCCCGGATCCATCCACTCGCCGCTCACGCGCGGCTGCCACGCGCTGATCCGCGAAGGCGCCAAGCTGGTCGAGACCGCCGCCGACATCGCCGAAGAGCTCGGCGTGCCCGACGCGCCGCGCGGCTTCATGCGGCAGGCCGGGTCCGGCGTCCCGGCAGCCCCGCGGCCGGCCCCGCCCGCGCCGGCCGATGCGCCCCTGCTGCGCGCCCTGGGGCATGACCCGGCGCCGCTGGACGCGCTGGTCGCGCGCACCGGCCTGGAGGCGGGCGCGGTGCAGGCGGGCCTGCTCGAGCTGGAGCTGGCCGGGCGCATCGAAAGGCTGGCAGACGGGCGCTTCCAGCGCGTGGCGGCGGACTGAATCCGGCCCGCCGCGCACTGCGCCGGGCGCTGCCACTACAATGGTCGCCACGTCCCGGCCGCGGCGCGTCCGCGGGCCGCAAAACGATTCCTTCCCGCTGCGCCAGGCTTGGCCGGCCACCCAGGAAACCGCACATGTCCCTTCCCTCACGCGTCAAGATCGTCGAAGTCGCGCCGCGCGACGGCCTGCAGAACGAAAAGGCCTTCGTCGATACGGCCATCAAGATCGAACTGGTCGACCGCCTGTCGGCGGCGGGCTTTCCCAACGTCGAAGCCGTCTCCTTCGTTTCGCCCAAGTGGGTGCCCCAGATGGCCGACGCCAGCCAGGTCATGGCCGGCATCGCGCGCCGGCCCGGCACGATCTACTCGGCCCTGACGCCCAATCTCAAGGGCTTCGAGGCGGCGCGCGCGGCCGGCGTGCACGAGGTGGTGATCTTCAGCGCGGCCAGCGAGGCCTTCGCGCAGAAGAACATCAACTGCTCCATCGCCGAGTCCATCGCGCGCTTCGAGCCGGTGGCCCAGGCCGCGCGCGAGGCCGGCATCCGCCTGCGCGGCAGCATCAGCTGCGCCCTGGGCTGCCCCTACCAGGGCGAAGTCCCGGCCGCCGCCGTGGTGGACGTGGCCGAACGCTACCTGGCGCTGGGCTGCGACGAGATCGACGTGGCCGACACCATCGGCGTGGGCACGCCGCGCCAGGTGCAGGCCGTCATGGGCGCGGTGGCCCAGCGCATCGATCCCTCGCGCATCGCGGCGCATTTCCATGACACCTACGGCCAGGCGCTGGCCAACATCCTGGCCGCGCTGCAGGCCGGCATCGCCATCGTGCACACCTCGGTGGCGGGCCTGGGCGGCTGTCCCTACGCCAAGGGCGCCACGGGCAACGTGGCCACCGAAGACGTGCTGTACATGCTGCGCGGGCTGGACATCGAAACCGGCGTGGATTTCGACGCGGTGGTCGAGACAGGCCAGTGGATCGCCGGCCACCTGGGCCGGCCCGGATCGAGCCGGGCCGGCAACGCGGTCGTGGCCAAGCGCGCCGCCTGAACCCGCCGGCCGCCGTGCGCGGCCGGCCGATACGCTGACGCAAGGAGAGGGGATGGACCCGATCATCGATTTTCTGAACGGCATCCTGTGGAACTACGTGCTGGTCTACGGCCTGCTCGCCGTGGGGGTCTACTTCACGCTGCGGCTGGGCTTCGTGCAGCTGCGGCACTTCCCCGAGATGGTCCGCGCCGTGCTCAAGGCGCCGCAGAACGACCGGGGCGGCATCACGCCCTTCCAGGCGCTGTGCACCAGCCTGGCCTCGCGCGTGGGCACCGGCAACCTTGCCGGTGTGGCGGTGGCCCTGTACCTGGGCGGGCCCGGCGCCATTTTCTGGATGTGGATGGTGGCGCTGGTGGGCATGGCGACCGCCTTCGCGGAAAGCTCGCTGGCCCAGCTCTACAAGGTGCGCGATGCCGGCGGCCAGTTCCGCGGCGGCCCGGCCTTCTACATCGCCCGCGGCCTGAAGGCGCGCTGGGCGGCCGTGCTGTTCTCGATCTGCCTGGTGCTGGCCTTCGGCCTGGTGTTCAACGCCGTGCAGGCGAACTCCATCGCCGACGCCATGCAGGGCGCCTTCGGCCTGCCCAAGCTGGGCGTGGGCATCGCCCTGGCGGCGCTGGCCGGCGTGGTGATCTTCGGCGGCATCCGCCAGATCGCGCGCGTGGCCCAGGTCGTCGTGCCCTTCATGGCGCTGGCCTACCTGCTGGTGGCGCTGTACGTGGTCGTGGCCAATATCACCGAAGTGCCCGCGGTGCTGGCGCTCATCGTCAAGAGCGCACTGGGGCTGGAGCAGGCCGCCGGCGGCGTGGCCGGCGCCATGCTCAACGGCATCAAGCGCGGCCTGTTCTCCAACGAGGCCGGCATGGGCTCGGCCCCCAACATCGCCGCCGTGGCCACGCCCAACCCGCATCACCCGTGCTCGCAAGGGCTGGTGCAGGCCCTGGGCGTATTCATCGACACCCTGCTGATCTGCACGGCCACCGCCATCATGATCCTGCTCTCGGGCGTCATGACCCCGGGCTCGGAGCTGACCGGCACGCCGCTGACGCAGGAAGCCCTGAGCGTGCACATGGGCGAATGGGGCCGCTACTTCGTCGCGCTGGCCATCCTGTTCTTTGCCTTCACCTCCATCATCGGCAACTATTCCTACGCCGAGAACGCGATGGTCTACATGAAGGCCGGCGGGCCGGCCGGGCTCACCGCCCTGCGCGCCGGCACGCTGCTGATGGTGGTGTGGGGCGCCTACGAAAGCGTGGCCACGGTATTTAACGCCGCCGACGCGGCCATGGGCCTGATGGCCACCGTCAACCTGGTGGCCATCTGCCTGCTCTCGGGCGTGGTGGCCAAGCTGGCCCGCGACTACTTCGCGCAGCGGCGCCAGGGCGTGCCGCGCTTTGACAGCGGGCAGTATCCCGAACTGCACGGCGAAATCGACCTGGAGATCTGGGGGCCCGACGCCAAGCCGCGCGTGTGAGGCGCGCCTGCGGGGCGCGCGACGCCAGGGCCGGCCTTGGCGCCGGCCGGCACCGCCTGCCCCGGCTCATCCTTGCAGCGGCAGGGAAAAACCGAAGGTATTGACGCCGTCCCGGCTGCTCACGAAAACGTCCCCGCCGTGCATGGCCGCGATGGCGCGCACGATGGAAAGCCCCAGGCCGTGGTGCGCCTCGCTGCCGCTGCGGGCGGCATCGCCGCGATAGAAGCGCTCGAACAGGCGGGCCTGCTGGGCGGGCGGTATCGGATCGCCCTCGTCGCAGACGGCCACTTTCACGCTGTCGCCCTCGCGGGCGATCTTCACCCTGACCTGGCTGCCCGCGTGCGCGTATCGCGCGCTGTTGGCCAGCAGGTTGGCCAGCGCGCGATGAAACAGCCGTTTGTCCACGCGCGCCACCTGGTCGCCCTCCAGGGACACGGCCAGGTTGCGCTGGGCAAAAGAAGGCTCCAGATACTCCATCGTCTTTAGCGCTTCCTCGCGCAGCGATACCTCGCTCAATTCGGCCGCCCGCTGCCCGCTATCGGCCCGCGACAGGAACAGCATGTCGTTGACGATGCTGCTCATGCGCTCGAACTCTTCCAGGTTGGAGGCCAGCAGCTCCTGCAGTTCGCGGCTGTCGCGCGGGTGCGCCAGCGCCACCTGGGTCTGGCCGATGAGATTGGTCAAGGGCGTGCGCAGCTCGTGCGCCACGTCGGCGTTGAAGCCTTCGAGCTGGCGCCAGGCCGTTTCGCGCCGGCTCAGCGCGTTGTTGAACGAAGCGGCCAGCTCCAGGATCTCCGGCGGCAGGCGCCCGGTGTCCAGCCGCTTGCGCGGATCGTCCGGCGGCAGGGCATTGGCCTGGCTGCTGAGCCGGCGCACCGGCTCCAGGCCCAGCCGCGCGATCCAATAGCCGAACAGCGCCACCAGCAGGATGCCCAGCGCGCAGGCCAGCGCCAGGAATTGCTGGATCACGTTCTTGGTCTTGAGATAGGCGGTGCAGTCCATCGCCACGACCAGGCTGACGGCCGGGCGGTCATGGTAGGCGGGGATGTCGCGCGCCAGCACGCCCCAGGGCTTGCCCTGCTCGTCCTTGACCACCTTGAAACCGTCCTTGCCGCGCCAGGCGGTCGAGCGCCGCGCGATCGGCTCGCCGTGGCGGTAACGCGCATCCTCGGCAAGCAGCCAATAGCGAAAGCGCCCTTCCACCTCGCTCAAGGAGTCCAGCTTGCCGCGCACGTAGTCCCATTGGGCGGCGGTGCGCTGCTTGATCATGGGATCGAGCAGCGTGTGCTGGAAGTACAGCTCGCCCTGGATCTGCCGGCGCACGGCGTCGGCCGACACGTTGTAGAGCGCCACCGCCAGCACCGAGAAAATCACTGCAGCCACGACGGCGAACATCACCGACAGCCGCTGGGCGATGGACAGGCGGATCACGGCTGTGCGGCAGGGCCGGGCTCGTCGCGGGCTTCCAGCACGTAGCCCATGCCGCGCACCGTATGCAGCAGCTTGCGGGCATACGGCGCATCCACCTTGGTGCGCAGACGCTTGACGGCGGCCTCCACGACGTTCACGTCGCTGTCGAAGTTCATGTCCCACACCTGCTCGGCGATCATCAGCTTGGGCAGCACCTCGCCCCGATGGCGGGCCAGCAGGCTGAGCAGGGCGAACTCCTTGGCGGTCAGGTCCAGCCGCTGGCCGGCGCGCGTGACCTTGCGCGCGACCAGGTCGATGGCCAGGTCATCGACCTGCAACTGGGTGGCGTCCTGTCCGTCGGGGCCGCTGCGGCGCGCCAGCGCCTGCAGGCGCGCGACAAGCTCGGTGAAGGAAAAGGGCTTGGGCAGGTAGTCGTCCGCGCCCTTGCGCAAGCCCTTGACCCGGTCGTCGACCTCGCCGCGCGCCGAGAGCATGATCACCGGCGTTTTTTTGTGGCGGCGCAAGCCTTCGAGCACGGCGTACCCGTCCATGCCGGGCAGCATCAGGTCCAGCACCACGGCATCGTAGTCGAACTCCAGCGCGCAATGCAGGCCGTCGACGCCGGTATTGGCCAGGTCGACGGTATAGCCCATTTCCGTCAGGCCGCGGCGCAGATAGGAGGAGGTTTTTTCCTCGTCTTCAACGATCAGTAGACGCACGGTCGGATCTTTTGTCAGCAGGGTGGACGGCGGCCGCCGCCAGGGCCGATGCGGCCGGCAAACGCGCAATGTAGCGCAGGCATGCGGCGCCCATGCTGACCGCCGGCTGACATTTCTGTCAGCAAACCGCGGCCCGCGCCGGCCGGCAAAGACCCGGCCGGGGCTGGCTGACGCAAAAGTCATGCGCGCGTCAGCATTTTATCGACCGCCGGTCCGGCTTGCGTCCGCCGCGCGTCACGCTGGGGTCAGCCCCACCCTCCTAGAGTAGCGCCATCGCGGTGCCCACCGGTCTGAACAGGCGCCGCGTACTTCCCCACGCATTCAAGGAGAACGCGACCATGACCAAGACCCTCAAGCTGTTTCCCGGCCTGGCGCTGGGCCTGGCACTGAACGCCGGCACGTTGCAGGCGCAGGAACTGACCGCCGAGCCTCGGCCCCCCGCAAGCGCCAAATCGCGCGCCGAGGTGCGCGCCGAGACGGCCGCCTGGCGCCAGGCCGGCCTGGCCCAGGCCTGGCGCGGCGAGCAAACGCCCGACATCGAAGGCCCGCAATATCGCGCCGGGGTAGAGCGCTATGCGCAAGCGGCCGACCGCCTGCGCGCGCAGTCGGGCGAAGGCGCGCGCGCCCTGGCCTATGCGCCGCGCAAGGCGCGCTGATCCTGGGCGGGCGCCAGGCACGGAACCCCACGTGGCTGGCGCCGCGCCGCACCGCATGGCCGGCGCACCGCCGGTTTCTTTCGCGCGATCCGCGCGCATCTCCTTTCGGAGTCCGATAATGAAGCAAAAGTTAACCGGCCTGGCCTTCTGCCTGGCCGTCCTGTCCAATGCCCAGGCCGATACGTCGGTCACCCTGTACGGCATCGCCGACCTGGGCCTGGGCTACGAGTCGGTCAGGGGACCGGGCGGCTTCTCGCAAAGCCGCACCGGCCTGGTCGACGGCGTGAACAGCGGCTCGCGCTTCGGGCTGCGCGGCGTGGAAGAACTGGGCGGCGGCACCCGCGCCCTGTTCGTCCTCGAAGGCGGCATCAACCTGAGCGACGGCACCTCGGGCCAGAGCGGCCGCCTGTTCGGGCGGCGCGCCACCATCGGGCTGCAGAACGACGCCTGGGGCACGCTGGAGCTCGGGCGCCAGACCAACCTGGCCTCGACCTGGGTGGGCGACATGGTCAGCCCCTTCGGCACGTCCTTCCGCACGGCCAACATCGGCACGACCTTCAGCTCGGCCAACACCATGCGGCTGGACAACCTGGTGCTCTACCAGTCCCCCGATATCGCAGGATGGCAGGCCGGCGTCGGCTACTCGTTCAACGCCGACAGCACGCGCACGGACAACGGCGGCCAGCGCACCGGCTTCGGCACGGCCGACAACAACCGGGTACTGACCACGGCGCTGCGCTATCGCAACGGCCCGCTCTACGTGGCGGCCGCCTACGACCGCTTCAACCCGACCAGCGGCGCGGTGGGCGGCCAGTCGCCGGCCCGCATCCAGTCCTACATCCTGGCCGGCAGCTACGATTTCGAGGTGCTCAAGCTGGGACTGGCCTGGGGGCAGACGCGCGACGGCTGGTTCATCGGGCAGAACATGGGGACCTCGCCCAGCGAGGGCGGATTCCAGAACCTGGGCACGTTCAGCCTGCGCGACGGCTTCAAGGCCGACTCGTACATGGTCGGCGTCACCGTGCCTTTCGGCGCCAACGCCCTGCTGGCCTCCTGGCAGCGCGCCGACCCCGACAACGACCTGCTGACCGGCGAGGACGCCACCATGAACGTCTACAGCGTGGGCCTGACGCACGAGCTGTCGCGGCGCACCAACCTGTACGCCTACGCTTCGTACGGTGACAACTACGCCTTCAATCCGGACGCCAGCAACCGGACCGTGGTGGCCGGCGTGCGCCACCGCTTCTGAGCGCGGCGCCCCGCGCGCCGGGCGCCACCGGCGCGCGGGGCCGCGGTCATTCGTAGCTGCGCGCGTCCTCGATCACCTTGCCGTCGTTGGGCAGCGAGCCGGGCGCCAGCAGTTCCACCTCGGCCCGCAGCTTGGTGACCTCGCGCACCGACAGGGCCATTTTCTCGGCCAGTCCCGGCGGCTGGGCCTGGGCCTCCACGCGCAGCAGCATCCTGTCGCTGCCGACCTGGCCGCTGACCACCAGCCGCGCGCGGCGGGCTTCGGCGTGGCGCGCCAAGACCTCGGCGATCTGCGAAGGGTGCACGAACAGGCCGCGCACCTTGGTGGTCTGGTCCGCGCGGCCCATCCAGCCCTTGATGCGCGTATTGGTGCGCCCGCAAGGCGAGCGCCCCGGCAGCACGGCCGACAGGTCGCCGGTGCCAAAGCGCACCAGCGGATAGTCGGGATTGAGCGTGGTGACCACCACCTCGCCTACCTCGCCATCGGGCACCGGAATGCCGGTGCCCGGGCGCACGATCTCCACCAGGATGTCCTCGCCCAGCACCAGTCCTTCGCGCGCCGGCGTCTCGAAGGCGATCAGCCCCAGGTCGGCGCTGCCGTAGGCCTGGTAGGCCTGGATGCCGCGCTCGGCCAGCCAGTCGCGCAGCGAGGGCGGGAAGGCCTCGCCCGAGACCAGCGCGCGCTTGACCGATGTCAGCGGCAGGCGCAGTTCGTCGGCCTTCTCCAGGATGATCTTCAGGAAGCTGGGCGTGCCCGTGTAGCCGCTGGGCGCCAGGTCGTGGATGGCCCGCACCTGCTGCTCGGTCTGGCCGGTGCCCCCCGGGAACACCGTGCAGCCGACCGCGTGGGCGGCCGTCTCCATCATCGAGCCGGCCGGCGTGAAGTGATAGGAAAAGCAGTTGTAGGCCAGCTCGCCGGCGCGAAAGCCGGCCGCGTACAGGGCCCGGGCGAAGCGCCAGTAATCGGGCCGCGCGCTCTCGGGCTCGTAGATCGGCCCGGGCGAGGAAAACACCCGCAAGGCCTGCCCCCAGCCGATGGCCGAAAAGCCGCCGAAGACCCGCTCGATGGTGCCGGCCGCCGGCGCATCCTGCGCGCGGGCGCGCTGCTGCGCCTCCAGCAGCTGGCTCTTGCGCAGCACCGGCAATTGCGCCAGCGCCTGGCGGCTGTCCACGCGCCAAGGGTCGATGCCCTGCAACTGCCGGGCGATGCCCGGGGCGGTGGCCACCGCGCGCGCCACCGCGCCCGGCAGCGCGGCCATCAGGTCGCGTTCGCGCCGCTCGGGGTCGCGGATTTCCAATGCGTCGAAATACTCGGCCATGCTCGTGTCCTGCTGCTTGGGTGCGGCGGTTGCCGCGTGTGCCTTGCGCCCCGGCCGGCCTAGGCCAGCCAGCGCTTGCGGCGCCGGTAGAACTTGGTGTCGCGAAAACTCTTGCGCTGCCCGCTGGAGATGCCCAGGTAGAACTCCTTGACGTCCTCGTTGCGCGACAGGTCCTCGGCCCGTCCGTCCATCACCACGCGGCCGTTCTCCAGGATGTAGCCGTAATCGGCATAGCGCAGCGCAATGTTGGTGTTCTGCTCGGCCAGCAGGAAGCTCACACCCTCGCGGGTGTTCAGGTCGCGCACGATGCCGAAGATCTCCTCGACGATCTGCGGGGCCAGGCCCATCGAGGGCTCGTCCAGCAGGATCATGCGCGGATCGGCCATCAGCGCGCGGCCGATGGCGCACATCTGCTGTTCGCCGCCCGAGGTGTAGCCGGCCTGGCTGCCGCGGCGCTGCTTGAGCCGCGGGAAATACTGGTAGACGCGCTCGAGCGCGGCCTGCAGCCCGGCGCGGTCCAGCCGCCGGGTGTAGGCGCCGGTCAGCAGGTTTTCCTCGATGGTCAGGTGGGCAAAGCAATGGCGTCCCTCCATCACCTGCACCACCCCGCGCTTGACCAGGTCGGCCGGGGTCAGGCGCTCGATGCGCTCGCCCCGGTACTGGATCTGGCCCTTGGTCACGTCGCCGCGTTCGCCGCGCAGCAGGTTGGAGACCGCCCGCAAGGTGGTGGTCTTGCCCGCGCCGTTGGCGCCCAGCAGCGCCACGATGCGGCCTTCGGGCACCTGCAGCGAGACGCCCTTGAGCACCAGGATCACGTGGTTGTAGATAACCTCGATGCCGTTGACGTCCAGCAGGATCCGGCCGGGCTCTGCTTCAACGAAGGACTGGTTCATCTCATTGCTCCATTGGCACCGCATGATCGAGGACACCGCGAAGCCGGCCCTGCCGGCCCGCGGGTGTCGCCCCCTTCAAGGGCAAGCGCGATAGCGCTTCGTAAGCGGGCTAGCAATCCCGCGGCGTGGTGCCTTTCTCCTTGGCGTAGCGGGCCGCCAGCTCCTTGACCATGGGATCGATCAATTCCTTGTCGGACTGGTACCAGTCGGACACCACCTCGAACCTGGCGCCGTCCCACTGCACGATGCGGGCCCAGTCCCCGCCCATGTGGTCGCGGCAGGACGTCTGGATCGGCCGCATGATCTCGCCAAAGCCCAGCTCGTTCAGGCGCTCCTGCGTCAGGTTCAGGTTCTCCAGCCCCCAGCGCACCTGCTCGGGCGTCATGGGCTTGCCCTTGCCGAACTTCTCCTGCGCCGCGCGGATGCCCTCGACCTGCAGCATGGAGATGATCATGCCGCGCGTATGCGCGATGGTGCCCACCGAACTGGGGCCGGTGCCCTGGCCCTTGTCGTACACGTGGGTCTTCAGGTCCTCGTGGACCTTGTCGCGCGAGGCGCTGTTGTGGATGGTGATGGCGTTGTAGCCCTTGGCCACCGCGCCCAGGTCGCGCACGTCGCCTTCCGAGCCGGCCCACCAGATGGCGTACATCTTGTCGCGCGGATAACCGCTGGCCTGCGCCTCGCGGATGGCGGTCGGGGTCATGATGCCGGCGCTCCAAAGCAGCACGTAGGCAGGGCGCGACTGGCGGATCTGCAGCCAGGTCGATTTCTGCTCCACGCCCGGCGCGGTCACCGGATACATCAGCAGCTCGAAGCCGTGCTTCTTGGCGCGCGCCTGCAGCAGCGGAATGGGCTCCTTGCCGTAGGGCGAATCGTGATAGACCAGCGCGATCTTCTTGCCCTTGAGATTGTCGAAGCCGCCTTCCTTCCTGGCGATGTCCTGGATCATCACGTCGGCGGCGGTCCAGTAGGTGCCGCCCAGCGGGAAGTTCCATTCGAACACGCTGCCGTCGGCCGACTGCGACAGGCCGTAGCCGGGCGTGACCACCGGCACCTTGTCCAGCGGCGCCTTGTCGGTCACGGCGAAGGTGATGCCGGTGGACTGGGTATCGAAGCCCGAGGCCCCGCCGCCGCGCGTCTTCAGCCGCTCGTAGCACTCCACGCCGCGGTCGGTGGCATAGGCGGTCTCGCATTCCTCATAGGTGATCTTCACGCCGTTGATGCCGCCATCGCGCGCGTTGACCAGTTTCAGGTAGTCCATCTTGCCATCGGCCCACGGTATGCCCAGGGGCGCGAACGACCCCGTCCGGTAGGCCAACAGCGGAATGAACTGCTCGGCGGCGAGCGCCGGCAGCGCGGCGCCCAGGGCGCCGGTGGCGGCCAGCGCGGCCGCGGCCCGGATCAGTTTCTGTTTCATCTCCATTTACCTCCTGGCGGTGCAAGCACCTTCGTTGTGATCCCGATCTATGCCGGGTAAAAATCGAAACAGAGCCCCCGCAAGCCTTGGCCCCGGGGTGGGGCCCGTCAATGCGGGAACGGCCAGATGCGCAGCTTTTCCTTGCCTATGCTCCACAGCCTGGCCAGCCCATGCGGCTCGGCGATAAGAAAGAACACGATCAGGGCGCCGAAGATCATGTGCTCGATGTGCGCGGCGGTATCGACCGACAGCGGCACGCCGAACCAGTGCGGCACGTTGGCCAGCGCCACCGGCACCAGCACGATGAAGGCCGCGCCGAAGAAGCTGCCCAGCAGCGAGCCCAGCCCGCCGATGATCACCATGAACAGCAGCTGGAACGAACGGTTCAGGTCGAAGGCCAGCGGCTCCCACGAACCCAGGTGCAGGAAGCCCCACAGCGCCCCGGCCACCCCGACGATGAAGGAGCTGACGGCGAACGCCGTCAGCTTGGCGTAGACGGGGCGGATGCCGATCACCGAGGCGGCCACGTCCATGTCGCGGATGGCCATCCATTCGCGCCCGATCGCCCCGCGCACCAGGTTCTTGGCCAGCAGCGTGAAGACCACCACGATGCTCAGCACCAGCAGATACCTGTCCAGCGCGCTCTGGATCGGGATGCCGAACACGTCAAGGCGCGGCACCGACACGTTGCCCGAGGGCGAATAGTTGGTGAAATAGGGAATGCGCAGGAAGGCCCAGTCCACGAAGAACTGCGCGGCCAGCGTGGCCACCGCCAGGTACAGGCCGCGGATGCGCAGGCTGGGAATGCCGAAGACCACGCCTACCGCCGTGGCGCACAGCCCGCCCAGCAGGAACTGCACCAGCAGCGGGATCTCGGGCACGCGCACGCCGAAGTTCCAGGCGGCATAGGCGCCCACCGCCATGAAGGCGCCCGTGCCCAGCGAGATCTGGCCGCAATAGCCCACCAGGATGTTCAGCCCCACGGCGGCCAGCGCCAGGATCAGGAAGGGGATGAGCACCGCCCGCAGCAGGTAGTCCGAGGCCAGCATCGGCACCGCGACAAACGCCACGGCCAGCAGCAGCGCCATGAAGATGCGGTCCTGCCGGATCGGCAGGATCTGCTGGTCGGCCCGGTAGCTGGTCTTGAACTGCCCGTTTTCGCGATAGAACATAAATACCGTTTCCTCTGCCTTGCCTTATGCCTAGCGGGGACGCCGCGGATCCGGCTTTGCCGGTCCGCCAGCGTCGCCCCTTGAGGGGGGAAGCGCGCAGCGCTCCGGGAGTGGGTCACACCCTATCGATGATCTTCTCGCCGAACAGCCCCTGCGGGCGGAACAGCAGGAACACCAGCGCCAGCACGTAGGCGAACCAGATCTCGATGCCCCCGCCCACCATGGGGCCGAGATAGACCTCCGAGAGCTTCTCGCCCACGCCGATGATCAGCCCGCCGATGATGGCCCCGGGCACCGAGGTCAGCCCGCCCAGGATCACCACCGGCAGCGCCCGCAGCGCCGCCGTGGCCAGCGTGAACTGCACGCCGAACTTCGACCCCCAGATCACCCCGGCCACCAGCGCGCAGATGCCGGCCACCAGCCAGACGATGACCCAGATGCGGTTCAGTGCGATGCCCACCGACTGCGCGGCCTGGTGGTCGTCGGCCACCGCGCGCAGCGCCCGGCCGGTGGAGGTGTACTGGAAGAAAACCGCCAGCAGCGCCACCAGGGCGGCGGCCACGGCCGCGGCGGTCAGGTCCTCCAGGCTGATCAGGATGCCGCCCTCGAACACCGACTCCAGCGCGAACAGCGGATCCTTGGGCATGCCCACGTCGATGCTGTAGACCGAGCTGCCGAAGGCGATCTGGCCCAGCCCGTCCAGGAAGTAGCTGATGCCCAGCGTGGCCATCAGCAGCGTGGTGGCCTCCTGGTTGACCAGGTGGCGCAGCACGAATCGCTCGACCGCCCAGGCGAAGGCGAACATCAGGCAGGCGCTTACGCCGAAGGCCAGCACGTTGGCCAGCAGCTTGCTTTCGAAGCCCAGCCACTGGGGAATCCAGGCCGAGAAGCGCGCCATGGACAGCGCGGCCACCAGCACCATGGCGCCCTGCGCGAAATTGAACACGCCCGAGGCCTTGAAGATCAGCACGAAGCCCAGGCCGATGAGCGCGTACAGCATGCCGCTCATCAGGCCGCCGAACAGGGTTTCCAGGAAAAATCCCATGGCCGCGCTCCTAGGCTTGCAGGGCGGCCGGCGCCGCGCTGGTGTCCACGCCCAGGTAGGCGCGGATGACGTCCTGGTTGCCGCGCACCTGCTCGGGCGTGCCATCGCCGATCTTGCGGCCGTAGTCCAGCACCACCACGCGGTCCGAGATATCCATGACCACGCCCATGTCGTGCTCGATCAGCACGATGGTGGTGCCGAACTCGTCGTTCACGTCCAGGATGAAGCGGCTCATGTCCTGCTTTTCCTCGATGTTCATGCCCGCCATGGGCTCGTCCAGCAGCAGCATGCGCGGCTCCATGGCCAGCGCCCGGCCCAGGTCCACGCGCTTTTGCAGGCCGTAGGGCAGGCGTCCGACCGGCGTCTTGCGCCAGGCCTGGATCTCCAGGAAGTCGATGATGTTCTCGACGAACTCGCGGTGGCGCGTCTCCTCGCGCTCGGCCGGGCCCAGGCGCAGCGCCTGGGCGAACAGGCCGCATTTCATGCGCAGGTTGCGCCCGCTCATGATGTTCTCCAGCACGCTCATGCCCTTGAACAGCGCCAGGTTCTGGAACGTGCGCGCAATGCCCATCTCGGCGGCGCGGCGCGGGCTCATGCGCGAGAACGTCTTGCCGTCGAAGACGATGCTGCCCTGCTGCGGCGTGTACACGCCGTTGACCACGTTGAGCATGGAGCTCTTGCCCGCGCCGTTCGGGCCGATGATGGCGCGGATCTCGTGCTCGCGCACGTCGAAGGAAATATCGGTCAGCGCCTTGACCCCGCCGAAGGCCAGCGAGATGTTCTTCATGTCCAGCAGGACCTCGCCGATGCGCCCCTGGCGCCCGTCGGACAAGGCCGCGCCCGTCGCTGCGGCATTCATGGCTGTGCCTCCTGTACAGCGGCCCGGGCGGCGGGCGGCGCGCCGGCCGGCCCATGCCGCCGCGCCTGGCGGATCGCCACCGTGGCGGCGATCCTGCCGCTGCGGCCGTCCTCGAACTTGACCTCGGTCTCGATGTACTGGCTGTCGCGTCCCGCGTACAGGGCCTCGATCAGCGCGGCGTACTTCTGCGCGATGAAGCCGCGCCGCACCTTGCGCGTGCGCGTCAGCTCGTCGTCATCCGGATCCAGCTCCTTGTGCAGCACCAGGAAGCGGCTGACCTGCGAGCTGGCCAGCTTCTGGTCGCGCGCCAGGTCGGCATTGACCTCCTCCACGCAGCCGGCGACCAGCGCGTAGACCTCGGGCTTGCCGGCCAGGTCGGTATAGCCGGCGTAGGGCAGCCCGCGCCGCTCGGCCCAGTTGCCCACCGCCTCCAGGTCGATGTTGACGAAAACGCAGACTTCCTGGCGGCCATCGCCGAAGGCCACCGCCTCCTTGATGTAGGGGAAGAACTTGAGCTTGTTCTCGATGTACTTGGGCGCGAACAGGCTGCCGTCGGCCAGCCGGCCCACGTCCTTGGCGCGGTCGATGATCTTGAGCTGGCCGTCCGGGTCCAGGAAGCCGGCATCGCCGGTGCGGAACCAGCCGTCCTCGGTCATGGCCTCGCGCGTGGCCTCGGGATTGCGGTGGTACTCCTTGAACAGGCCGGGGCTCTTGAGCTGCACCTCGCCGGCCTCGCTCACGCGCAGCTGCACGCCCTCGACCGGCGGGCCCACGGTGTCGGCGCGCACCTGGCCGTCGTGCTGCACGCAGACGAACACCGAGGTCTCGGTCGAGCCGTACAGCTGCTTGAGGTTGATGCCGATGGAGCGGTAGAACACGAACAGGTCCGGGCCGATGGCCTCGCCCGCGGTATAGGCGATGCGCACCCGGCTCATGCCCAGCGCGTTGCGCAAGGGCCCGTAGATCAGCACGTCGCCCAGCGCATAGCACAGCCGGTCCAGCGCGCCCACCGGCTCGCCGTCCAGGATGCGCGCGCCCACGCGCCGGGCCAGCGCCATGCAGCGGTTGAACAGGGTGCGCTTGACCCAGCCGGCATCCTCCATGCGGATCAGCACCTGGGTCAGCAGGCCCTCGAGCACGCGCGGCGGCGCGAAATAATAGGTGGGGCCGATGTCGCGCATGTCGATGGCCACGGTGGCCGGCGACTCGGGATGGTTGACGGTAAAGCCGGTGACCAGCAGCTGGGTGTACGAAAACATGTTCTGGCCGATCCAGGCCGGCGGCAGGTAGGCCAGCACGTCCTCGCGGTCGGTCAGCCGCTCCATGCGCTCGATGGCGCGCGCCCGGTCGATCAGCGCGCGGTGGGTCAGCACCACGCCCTTGGGCCGGCCGGTGGTGCCCGAGGTATAGAACATGGCGGCCGCGTCGTCCGGCTGCACGCGGGCCGCCTGCCCGGCGAAGTAGCCCGGATGCCGCGCCCCGAAGGCCTGCCCGCGTTCGAGCAGCGCCTCGCACGAGAGCAGGGCCGGATCGCTGTAGTGGCGCAGCCCGCGCGGATCGTCGTAGACCACATGGCGCAGCGCGGGACACTGCTCGCGCACTTCCAGCATCTTGTCCACTTGCTCCTGGTCCTCGACCACGGCCACGGCGATGTCCGCATCCTGCAGCACGTAGCCCATTTCCTGGGCCACCGCGTCCTGGTAGAGCGGCACCGGGATCGCCCCCAGCGCCTGCGCCGCCATCATCGCCATGTACAGGCGCGGCCGGTTCTCGCCCACCACGGCCACATGCTGGCCGGCCGCCACGCCCAGCGCCGCCAGGCCCAGCGCCATCTGCTCGACCGTGCCCGCCACCTGCGACCAGCTATAGGTCTGCCAGATGCCCAGGTCCTTCTCGCGCAAGGCCGGCCGCGCGCCCCGCGTGCGCGCATGCTCGAGCAGTAGCGCGGGAAAAGTCCAGGCCCCCGGCGGGCCCGCTGCCTCGTGTGCCACCACGTCGTCTCCTGTCCGGACTTCTGGCCGCTGCGCCCTGGCGCGTGCGCGCCGGGCCGGGCTATCCGTTATTTATGGGCATAAGGTATAAGCAAGCTGCGCTCGCAACTGTCGCCATCGCGACAATTCCCGACTTTCAGGGGTTTTCCCCATGCCGTCTTCCGATTCGCTGCAGCTGGCCGCCGCCTGGTACCGCATGCTCACGCCCGAGCAGCAGGCGCGCGTCGAACGCGACGTCTCGATGCACCAGGTGGCGGCGGGCACGATCGTCGAGCGCAAGGGCGAGCCGGCGCAATGCTGGATCGGCGTGCTTTCGGGGCTGATCAAGGTTTCGGTGGGCAATGCCGACGGCAAGCTCGCCTCGCTGACGGGCGTGCCGGCCGGCGGCTGGATCGGCGAAGGCACGCTGCTCAAGCGCGAGATCCGCAAGTACGACGTGGTGGCCTTGCGCGATTCGGTGGTGGCGCGGCTGCCCGCGCCCACCTTCGAATGGCTGCTCGATACCAGCATCGCCTTCAACCGCTTCCTGCTCGATCAGCTCAACGAACGCGTGGCGCAGTTCATCGGCAAGGCCGAGAACGACCGCCTGCTGGACCCGGACGCGCGCGTGGCGCGCTGCCTGGCCGAATTGTTCAACCCGCTGCTCTATCCGGGCATGGGCATGCGCCTGGCGATCACGCAGGAAGAGCTGGGCTACCTGGCCCGCGTCTCGCGCCAGCGCGCCAACCAGGCGCTGCGCACGCTGGAGCAGGCCGGCCTGCTGCAAGCCGAGTATGGCGCGGTGCGCGTGCTGGACCTGGAGGGCCTGAAGCGCTACGGCCAATAAGCGAAGGTACACTGCGGCCATGCCCGCGCACAGGCGCGCCGGCGCCGCAACGCGCCATGCCGCCGCGCTTCAAGCCTACAGGAGGAAACCATGAAACTACGCAACACCATGCTGGCCGCGCTGCTGGCCCTGGGCGCCGGTGCCGCGCTGGCGGCCGAGACGATCGCGGTCAAGGATCCGTGGGTGCGCGCCAGCGCGCCCGGCCAGCGCAACGGCGCCGGCTACATGACGATAGAGAACGCCGGCCAGCAGCCCGACACGCTGCTGGCGGTCAGCTCGCCGGCCGCCGAACGCATCGAGCTGCACAACGTCGTGACCGAGAACGGCGTGGCCAGCATGCGCCCGGTCGACGGCGTGCCCGTGCCGGCGCAAGGCCAGGCGCGGCTGGCGCCCGGCGGCTATCACGTGATGTTCCTGAAGCTGCAGGCGCCCTTCAAGCAGGGCGAGCAGGTGCAGGCCACGCTGCGTTTCGAGAAGGCCGGCGAGATCCCGGTGACCTTTGCGGTGCAGCCGGCCACCTACAACCCCGGCGGCGGACATGGCAATCACGAGCACGGCGGCCACGGCCACGGCGGCCACGCCGACCACAAGCACTGAGGCGCGCAGGCCGCCGGCAAGCCGCCCGCCTGCCGCCGCAGGCCCGGCGGCCCGGCTTCAGGCCTTTTGCGCCGGTCCCTCCGGCCAGTAATAGGCGTCGCCATACTGGCGCGCCCCGAACAGCGCGGTGCCGATGCGCACCTCGGTCGAGCCCTCCTCGACCGCGCATTCGAAGTCGCCGCTCATGCCCATGGACAGGCGATCGAGCGAGACGCCGGCGATGCCCAGCTCGCGCACGCGGTCGCGCAGCTGGCGCAGCGAGCGAAAGCACGCCCGCACGGCCTGGGGGCTGGGCGAATTGATCGCCAGCGTCATCAGCCCGCGCACCCGCAGCGTGTCCATGCGCGCCACCTCGCGCAGCAGCGGTTCGAGCGCCTCGGGAGCCAGGCCGTACTTGCTGGGTTCGGTCGAGGTCTTGACCTGCACCAGCACGTCGATGGCCCGGCCCTCCTGCTGCAGCCGCCGGTCCAGCGCCTGGGCCAGTTCCAGCCGGTCCAGCGACTGCACCTCATGGGCCAGCCTGGCCACGTCCTTGGCCTTGTTGGTCTGCAGATGGCCGATCATCACCCATTGCACGCCGCTGTCGGCCAGCGGCTCGTACTTGTCGCGGATTTCCTGGGCCTTGTTCTCGCCGAAACGGCGATAGCCGGCCGCCACCGCCTCGCGGATGGCCGGCACCCCGAAGGTCTTGCTGACCGGCAGCAGCGCGACGCCGGCCGGGTCGCGGCCGACGCGCCGGCAAGCCGCGTCGATGCGCGCGCGCAGCTGCGCGGCGCGGCCGGCAAAGGTGGAAGGATCGGAAGTCGCGGTATCTGCCATGCTGTTCCTTGCCTGCGGAGAAATAGGGCAAAGATCCAAGTGTATCGGGCCGGCGCGGGCTCAGGCCGCGGCCAGCCGCCACAGCGACGTCGTCTCGGCCGCGCGCGCGGCATGCAGCGGGTCGGCCGCGTCCTGCGCCTTGCCGTGCACGGGCCGCGCGTCCAGCCGGCCCGCCACGCGCAGGCCGCCGGCCTCGATCCAGCCCAGCAGCTGTTCGCGGGTGCGCAGGCCCAGATGCTCGGCGATATCGGACAGGATCAGCCAGCCTTCGCCGCCGGGCGCCAGGCGGGCGGCCAGGCCGGCGAGAAAGCCGCGCAGCATGCGGCTGTCCGGGTCGTAGACGGCCTGCTCGACGGTGGACGTGGGGCGGGCCGGCACCCACGGCGGGTTGCACACGATCAGGGGCGCGCGGCCGGGGGGAAACAGGTCGGCGGCCAGCAGCGTGACGCGGTCGGCCAGGCCCAGGCGCCCGATGTTCTCGCGCGCGCATTCGAGCGCCCGCTCGCTGATGTCCGTGGCCACGATGCTGGCCACCCCGCGCCGGGCCAGCAGCGCGGCCAGCACGCCCGTGCCGGTGCCGATATCCCAGGCCAGCTGCGCGCTGCCGGCCGGCAGCGGCGCCTGGGCGGCCAGCCGCAGGTATTCGCCGCGCAGCGGCGAGAACACGCCATAGTGCGGATGGATGTGCGCCTGCAGCTCGGGCACCGGCACGCCCTTGCGGCGCCACTCGAAGGCGCCCACCAGCCCCAGCAGCTCGCGCAGCGACGCCACGCACCGCTGGCCGCCGGGGCCCCAGGCGGCCTGGCAGGCCGCCCTCAGGTCGGGCGCGCGGCGCAGGGCCACGCCATAGTCGGCCTGCAGCTCGATCAGCAGCATGCCCAGCGTGCGGGCGCGCTGCGCCTGCGCCATGCGATGGCGGTTGAACCGTTCGGCGCCCGCGCCCTGCGGCGGCTTGCGGGCGCGCTTGTCGATGCGCCGGGCGATGGCCTGCAGCAGCTGGCGGGCATTGTGGAAATCGCCCCGCCACAGCAGTCCGGTGCCTTCGCTGGCCAGCCTGAACGCCGTGTCGGCCGGCATGGCGTCGTCGGCCGGCACCACGCGCCGGGGGGCGGCGGCGCCCGATTCGCTGCGCCAGCGGGCGCGTTGCGGCTGGCCGTCCTCGGTCCAGTCCAGGTAGGCGGGCTCGTTCACGTGCACCTTTTGCTCAGGCCCTCAGTAGGTGGCGCGCCCGCCCGACAGGTCGAACACCGCCCCGGTGGTGAAGGAGTTTTCCTCGGACACCAGCCAGGCCACCATGGCGGCGATTTCCTCGACCTTGACGAAGCGCCCGCGCGGGATCTTCGAGAGCATGTAGTCGATGTGCTGCTGCGACATCTGGTCGAAGATCCGGGTCTTGGCCGCGGCCGGCGTGATGGCGTTGACCGCCACGCCCGAGCCGGCGGTTTCCTTGCCCAGGCTCTTGGTCAGCGCGATCACGCCGGCCTTGGAGGCGCTGTAGGCCGCCGCGTTGGGATTGCCCTCCTTGCCCGCGATCGAGGCGATGTTGACGATGCGGCCATAGTTGCGGGCCACCATGCCGGCGATGACCGTCCGGTTGACGTGGAAGGTGCCGGTCAGGTTGACCTCGATGACGCGGCGCCACTCGTCGGGCGGATACTGCGCCACGGTGGCATTGGCCCCGGCGATGCCCGCGCTGTTGACCAGGATGTCGATCTCGCCCAATGCCGCGGCGGTATCGTGCGCGGCCTGCTCGACCGCCGCCAGGTCGGTGATGTCCACCGTGTAGCCGCGCACCTGTCCCAGCGCGGCCAGGCCGCTTTCGGCCTGCGCCAGCTCGCGGGCGTCGCGGTCCCACAGCGCCACGCGCGCCCCGCCCTGCGCCAGGCGCTGGGCGATCGCCAGCCCGATGCCGGCCGCCCCGCCGGTGACCACCGCCGTGCGGCCCTTGAAGTCGTACTGGTTCATGCGCGGCCCTCCGTCAGGCGTTGACCACGCGCTGGCGCTGCTCGCCCAGGCCGTCTATGCCCAGGCGCATCACCTGCCCGGCCTTCAGGTACACCGGCTCGGGCTTCTGGCCCATGCCCACGCCCGGCGGCGTGCCGGTGGAAATCACGTCGCCCGGATACAGGGTCATGAAGCGGCTCAGATAGGCCACGATCTGCGGCACGCGAAAGATCATGGTCGAGGTGCTGCCGTCCTGGTAGCGCTTGCCGTCCACCTCCAGCCACAGGCGCAGGTTGTGCGGGTCGGCGATCTCGTCCCTGGTGACCAGCCAGGGGCCGGTGGGGCCGAAGGTATCGCAGCCCTTGCCCTTGTCCCAGGTGCCGCCGCGCTCGATCTGGTATTCGCGCTCGGAGACGTCGTTGACCACGCAGTAGCCGGCCACGTAGTCCATGGCCTGGTCCTCTTCGATGTAGCTGGCCTGCCGGCCGATGACCACGCCCAGCTCGACTTCCCAGTCGGTCTTGGTCGAACCGCGCGGGATCTTGACGTCGTCGTAGGCGCCGACCACCGCCGACTGCCATTTGTTGAAGACCACCGGCTCGGCGGGCACGGGCAGGCCCGACTCGGCCGCATGGTCGGCGTAGTTCAGGCCGATGCAGACGAACTTGCCGATGCTGCCCACGCAGGGCCCCAGGCGCACCGAGGCATCGACCGCCGGCAGGCCCTGCAGGTCCAGGGTCTTGAGCGTTTCGTATTGCTGGCTGGCCAGCAGCTTGCCGTCGATGTCGTGCACGATGCCGGACAGGTCGCGGATCACGCCCTGCGCATCCAGGATGCCGGGCTTTTCCTGGCCGGCGGGGCCGTAACGTAGCAGCTTCATGTAGCAGTCTCCTCTGTTGATGACGAACCCCCGGCGTGCGCCGGACGCGCGGCCCGGGGACGCGGGTGGATAATTCCGCTTGGCGGGCAGTGTAAGAAGACGCCCGCGGCCTGACTACTGACATTTGCCATACTACGGGATAACCCGATGTCATCTCCGGACTTACCCTCGCTGCACGCCATCAGCTCGCGCCTGCGCTTTCGCCAGCTGCGCCTGCTGCTGGCCATCGACGAGACCGGCTCGCTGCATCGCGCGGCCGATCTCATGGCCATGACGCAGCCCGGCGCCAGCAAGGCGCTGCGGGAACTAGAGGAGATCTTCGGCACCGAGCTGTTCGTGCGCAGCACGCAGGGGCTGCAGGCCAACGACATCGGCCGCTGCGTGGTGCGCTATGCGCGGCTGATCGGCACCAGCCTGGACAACCTGCGCGAGGAGATGACCGGCATCCTGCGCGGCCACGGCGCGCGCCTGGCCGTGGGCGCCATCGCGGGCGCCTTGCCCACCGTGCTGCTGCAGGCGGTGGAACGCTTCCGGCAGGCCCAGCCCTCGGTATCGATAGAGATCGTCGAAGGCACCAGCGCCCGCCTGCTCGAACTGCTGGGCAACGGCCAGCTCGACCTGGCGATCTGCCGCACCTCGGTCAGCGCCCGGCCCGAGCGTTTCGAGTTCGAATGGCTGCACGACGAGCGCATCGGCGTGGCCGCCGGCCCCCGGCACCGCCTGGCCCAGGCGCGCGCGGTCAGCCTGGCCGAACTGGCGGCCTGCCCCTGGGTGCTGTTTCCCAGCCAGATGCCGCTGCGCACCCTGCTCGAGCGCGAGCTGATCGAAGCCGGCCTGCCGTTTCCGCAGCACGCCATCGAGACCTCCTCGACCTTCGCCAGCGTGCTGCTGCTCTCGGAAAGCCGCGAGCTGGTCTCGCTGTTCTCGGCCGAAACCGTGGACTTTTTCGCCCGGCATGGCATGCTGCGGCGCCTGCCCATCGAGATCGGCGCCCGTGCCGAGCCCTGGGGCGTGGTGCGCCGGCGCGGCTCGCCGCCACTGCCGGCCGCCGCGCTGCTGATCGATGCGATCCGCCAGGCCGCGCAGGCGTTCCAGGCGCCGCCCGCCTCGCACGCCGCGCCGGTGGCGGCTGCAAGCCGCGGCCCTTAAAATTCGCGCTTTCGCAACCCGGGGCCGCCCAGCATGAACGAATCCAGCCACCAGCTTTCCATGACGATCCTGATGACGCCGGACATGGCCAATTTCGCCGGCAACGTGCACGGCGGGGCCATCCTCAAGCATCTGGACCAGGTGGCCTACGCCTGTGCCAGCCGTTATGCCGGGCGCTACGTGGTCACGCTGTCGGTCGACCAGGTGATCTTTCGCCAGCCCATCCACGTGGGCGAGCTGGTCACCTTCTATGCCTCGGTCAACTACACCGGCCGCACCTCGATGGAAGTGGGCATCAAGGTGGTGACCGAGGACATCCGCCAGGGCCTGGTGCGCCATGCCAACAGCTGCTACTTCACCATGGTGGCGGTCGATGACGAGCGCAATCCCGTGCCGGTCCCGCCCCTGCCGCTGGCCACCGAGGAAGAACGCCAGCGCTACGCCGCGGCGCAACTGCGCCGCGAGCTGCGCCAGGAAATGGAAAAGCGCCAGCACGCCATCAAGAGCCGGGTCAGCGGCGAGCAGCGCTGAGCCGGTCCAGCTGATCGCGCACGTCGTACTGCCTGCGGCGGGCATGCAGGGCGCTGCGCGTGGCGCGGCGCAGCGCCGCGGCCTGCAGCGGCCAGGGCGTCACGCAGGCGTGGCCCAGCTCCTGCACCAGGCGGTCGGTCAGGCCGCGCTCGGCGCCGTCCTCGCAGGGCAGCAGCACGAAAGGCATGTCCGACCAGACCGGCTGGCTGGCCAGCCATTGGCACAGCGCATTGCGCGTATCCCCGATCAGCGCCTCCTGGGCGGCGACCACGCAGCCGGCGCCCTGTTCGAGATTGCGGACCAGTTGCCCCGGCTCCGGGCAGGTCCGGGTGTTCATTCCGTCTTCGCCAAGGATCTCGGCGATCCAGCGCGCTTCACGGCCTGACTGCGCCAGGATAAGCACATCTTCCATCTTGTTGTCCGGGATAGGCGCGGCGGGCCCGGGGGCCGAACGGATCGCGCCGGCAAGGCATCGGCTCGAAGGTAGCAAATCGGCCTGCGCGCGCCATTGCAGGATGCCCCGCGCGGTGGCCAAATGTAAGGGCCGCGGGCCTGCGCCGCCGGGCCGCGCACAATCCGAAACCAAAGCCTGCCGCGCCGCGGCGCGCCCGCCACAGCGGCCCAGGCAGGGACCCGCCCTTCAGAACGTGTACTGCACGCTGGCGCCGGCGTACCACGACAGGCCCGGCCCCGGCTCGTAGAAGCGGCCATTGCCGTCGCCCACGATGACCGAGCCCACGTAGTCGCGGTCCAGCAGGTTGTCCAGCCGCAGCAGCTGGGTGAAGGTCCAGGGGCCGCTGCGCTGCTCGAACTGCGCGCGCCAGTTGAGCAGGCCATAGGCCGGCGCGGGCCGGCGGTCGATATCGCCGGGACGGCCGTTGTTGCTGTCGTCCACGTAGACCTTGCCGCGATAGACCGCCTCCAGGCCGGTGCTGACCCAAGGCCGCGGCGACCAGGTCAGCTCGGCATAGGCGCTGACGGCCGGCACGCCCGGCAGCTTGTTGCCGCGCGAGACGGTATAGGCGTCGGCGCCGCTGCCGCTGCGAAAACTGCTGGCATAGGTGGCGTCCAATAGGGTCAGGGCGGCGGCGGCCCGCCACTGGCTGTGCAGGCGGCTGTCTATGGACAGCTCCAGCCCGCGCCGCCGCGTCTTGCCGGCGTTCTGGTAGACGGTGCGCCCGCCCTGCGCCAGGGCCACCACCATCTCGTCGTCGGTATCGACCTGGAAGACCGCGGCATTGAGCTGGGTCCGCTCGCCCAGCAGCGCCTTCACGCCCGCCTCCACCTGCCGGCTGCGCGAAGGCCGCAGCCCGTGGTTGAACCCCCCGTCCTGCGTATAGGCCAGCTCGGCCAGCGAGGGCGTCTCGAACCCCCTGCCCGCGCTGACGTAGGCCTGCACCGACGGCGCGAGCGCGTAGCTGACGCCGGCGGCCGGGGCATACATGCTGTAGCGCTGCGAGCCGCTGTCATCGCCATTGCCCGGCGCCACGTAGCGATCGTCCACGCGCGTGCGCACCGAGCTATGGCGCAGGCCCGCCAGCACGGTCCAGCGGCCCGCTTCCCAGCTGGCCTGGACGTAGGGATCGACCGCGGTGACGGTATCGGTTTCGTCGCGCCGCAACCGGCCCCGCACGCCCAGCTGGCTGCCCACGAAGTTCTCGTAGCCCTGGCGGTCGTCCTGGCTGCGGTCGTAGGCCAGCCCGCCGGTCACGGTCAGCTCGCCCTGGCCCAGGCGCAGCGGCTGCTGCCAGCGCAGGTCGGCGCCGTGGAAGCGGCGCTCGAAATCGATCACCCCGCCCGCATGGGTGGGGTTGTTCTGCGGGGCCTGGGGAATCGCCAGGTACTGGATCACCCGCCGCGTGCCGGCATAGGCGTTCAGCTGCAGCGTGCCGGCGCCGATGCGGTGTTCGTATTGCAGCCCGCCCTGCCGGTGGCGGATGCTTTTGCGCGTGTCGAACTGCAGGGCCTGCGGGGCCACCGAGCGCGGATCCTGCCGGTACTGCGACCACGACAGGCCCAGCGGGTCCTGGGTGTCCTTCTGGTCCAGGCTGCTGAACACCAGCGCCAGGCGGCTGCCCGGGCCCGGCTCCAGGTTGATCTTGGCAAAGGTCTGGTCGCGCCGCACGGCGCTGTGGTCGCGATAGCCGTCGCTGGAAAAGCGCGAGGCATCGAGCACGAAGCCCACGCCGTCCATGCTGCCTTCGGCGCCCAGCCTGCGCTTGAACAGGCCGTCGCTGCCCGCCAGGCCCTCGGCCGTCAGGCGCGGGCGGCCCTGCCCATCGCGCGAGAACACCTGGATCACGCCCCCGGCATTGCTGCCATAGAGCGTGGCCATGGGGCCGCGCAACACCTCGATGCGGTCGGCGGTATCCAGGTTGAAGGTGGCGGCCTGCCCCTGGCCGTCGGGCGTGCTGGCGGGGATCCCGTCGGTATAGAGCTTCAGGCCCCGCACGCCAAAAGGCGTTTGCGCGCCGAAGCCGCGCGAGGAGATCTGCAGGTCCTGCGCGTAGTTCTGGCGGTTCTGCACCACCAGGCCGGGCACGCGCGCCAGCGCCTCCGAGGCATTGATGCGCAGCTGGCCGTCGCCGATCCGGCGGGCATCCACGCTATCGACCGAATACGGCGCCGTGAAGCTGGATACCTCCCGATACGAACCCGATACCACCACGGGCGCCAGCTGGGCGGGGCCGGCCGGCCCGCCCGCCTGGGGCGGCTGGGCCCGCGCCGGCATCCAGGCCAGCTGCGCGGCCGCGGCCAGGCACGGGCACAGGACGCGCAGCACCGGCGGGGATCGGCGCGCGGCGGGCGGGCAGGATGGGGGCATCGTCTTTCCTTGTGCGGCGGAACCGGCGCCCATCCAGGCGGCGGTTCGGTTCAGGGATGGGCCGGGGCCTGGACCTCGAAGGCCGCCAGGGCCAGCCGCGCGGCATGTGCGCGGATATCGACCGGCCAGGCCGAAATATGTTCGCGAAAAGCCGCGGCATCCCCGGCATACAGCGCCCGGCTGGCCGCCTCGTAGCCCGGCAGATCGCCCGCCATGGCCATCATGAAGCGGTCGCAGGCGGCCTGGGCCTGGCGCACTTCGTCCTGCCAGGCGGTCTCGCGCCGGGCGGCGTCCACCAGCTTACGCAAGGTGACCGATGCCCCGCCGGGCTGCGCCGCCAGCCACTCCCAGTGGCGGGGCAGCAGCGTGATTTCGCGCGCCACCACCCCCAGCTTGGGCCGGCCGGGCCCGCGGGCGGCCGGCGGCGGCGCGGGCTCGGCCGGGCCGGGGTCGGCCGGCAGCCGGGCCAGGACCTCCTGCTCGCTGCCGCGCAGGTCCAGGTCCACCGGCCGGCCCGTGCGGTCATCGAAAATCAGCACCGCCTGCGCGGGATCGCGCGCCGGATCGGCGAGAAACTGGCGGGCCGCCAAGGCCACGCTGCCCAGGGAACCGCAAGCCAGGCAACGCTCGCCGGCAAAGGCCGTATAGCCATGTCCGTGATGGGCCTGCATGCTCGTCTCCCGTATGGTTACGACACCCAGATTGTACCCGGATTAAATTACTTCCGAAGTTTTCATCCAAAATATTTCAGAGCAGCCCCTCCATGCGAGCCTGCATGAAGTCCAGGAAACAGGCGATGCGCGCCCCCAGCGCGGTGTTGCGGTAATAGACGGCGTGGATGGGCTGGCGGCTGTCCACGGTGTCGCGCATCAACACCTGCACCAGGTCGCCGCGGGCGCGGTCCTCGCGCGTCATGAAGTCGGCCAGGCACACCAGGCCATGGCCTTGCAGCGCCAGCTGGCGCAGGGTCTCGCCGCTGCCGGCCTGCACCGTGGGCCGGATGCGCAGGGTCTCGCCCCCGGCGTGACGCAGCGGCCAGTGGTTCAGGATCTCGGGCTGGGTAAAGCCCAGCAGGCTGTGCTGCGCCAGCGATCCCGGATCGCGCGGCCTGCCGTGGCGCTTGAGATAGGCCGGGCTGGCCAGCACCCGCAGCCGGCTGCTGCCCAGGGGCCGCGCGTGCAAGGTGGAATCGCCCAGCGCGCCGATGCGGATGGCCACGTCGGTGCGCTGCTCCAGCAGGTCGATATAGGTTTCGTCGCTATGCAGCTCCAGGGCGATGGCCGGGTACAGCGCGCGGAACTCGGCCATCAGCGGCACCATCACGTGCAGCATGAAAGGCGTGGCGGCGTTGACGCGCAGCCGCCCGGCCGGCTGCTGGCGCCGCGCGGCCAGCGTGCCTTCGGCGTCCTCCACGGCGTGCAGGATGGCGCGGGCGCGCTCCAGGAACTGCCCGCCTTCCTCGGTCAGCTCCAGCCGCCGGGTGGTGCGCCGCAGCAGATTGGTCTGCAGCTTTTCCTCGAGCCGGCTCAGGGCGCGGCTTACGCCCGACACGGTTTGGGAAAGCTGTTCGGCCGCGGCGGTGATCGAGCCGGTGTCCACCACCGCCACGAAGGCGGCCAGTTCGTCCAATGTCGTTTTCATTCTTGAATTCTAGGCAAATATCTTCTGCCCGAAACAGCGTTTCTTGAAAGAAAAAGCGGGCCAATACTTTCGCTGTCCCGCGTGCCCGGCCCCGCCTGTCTGGCGGTCCCCCGGGCGCGCCCCCCGTTTCGCCTGGATACGCATCATGCCCCTCGCCCTGTTCGCGCTGACGCTCAGCGCTTTTGCCATCGGCACCACCGAATTCGTCATCGTCGGCCTGATCCCCACGCTGGCCGCCGACCTGCAAGTCAGCCTGCCTTCGGCCGGCCTGCTGGTCAGCCTTTACGCCGTGGGCGTGGCGGTCGGCGCACCCGTGCTCACCGCCCTGACCGGCCGGCTGCCGCGCAAGGCCCTGCTGCTGGGGCTGATGGTGCTGTTCACCGCCGGCAACCTGCTGGCCTGGCAGGCGCCGGGCTACGAGTCGCTGGTGGCCGCGCGCGTGCTCACCGGGCTGGCCCATGGGGTGTTCTTCTCGATCGGCTCGACCCTGGCCACCAGCCTGGTTCCCAAGGAGAAGGCCGCCAGCGCCATCGCGCTGATGTTCTCGGGCCTGACCGTGGCCCTGGTGACCGGGGTGCCGCTGGGCACCTTCATCGGCCAGCACTTCGGCTGGCGCGCGACCTTCCTGGCGGTATCGGCGCTGGGGCTGCTGGCCTTCGTGGGCAGCCTGCTGTTCGTGCCGCGCCAGCTGCCGCGCGGCACGCCCGCCTCGCTGCTGCAGCAGGCCCGGGTACTGGGCCAGGGCCGGCTGCTGCTGGTCTATGCCATGACGGCGGTGGGCTACGGCGGCAGTTTTGCCGCCTTCACCTTCCTGGCGCCCATCCTGCAGGAGGTCTCGGGTTTCACGCCCGGGGCGGTCGGCCTGGTGCTGCTGGGCTACGGCGCTTCGGTGGCCGTGGGCAACATCTGGGGCGGACGGCTGGCCGACCGGCTCGGGCCGGTGCCGGCGCTCAAGCGCATCTTCCTGGCGCTGGCCGGCGTGCTGGCCGTGCTCGGCGTCACGGCGCACCATCCGTGGCTGGCGCTGGCCACCGTGCTGGCCTGGGGCGCCTTCGCCTTCGGCAACGTGCCGGGCCTGCAGCTGTACGTGGTGCGCCAGGCCGAACGCCACGCGCCCCACGCCGTGGACGTGGCCTCGGGCCTGAACATCGCCGCCTTCAACCTGGGCATCGCGCTGGGCGCCTGGGGCGGCGGCCTGGTGGTGCAGCACCTGGGCCTGATGCATACCCCTTGGATCGGCGCCCTGGTCGTGCTGGCAGCGGTGGCGCTGACGGCCTGGAGCGGCCGGCTGGACGCGCGCGAGCAAGCCGCCACCGGCACGGCGCCTGGCGCGGCGGCCTGCTGAAGGCAAGGCCGCCACGCCAGGTCTACAGGTGCAGGCGATGCCAGCGCATCTGGTCGGCCTCGCGCTCGTGCCGCGCCCTGGCCTGTGCCTGCAGCCACGCCGGCGCGCCGATATCGGCCAGCACGTGCGGCTCCAGGCCTTCGAGGGCGGCGCTGGCGTGTTCCCAGCCCTGCTCGCCGGCTCCGGCTGGCGCCGGGCCTGCCGGTGCGCGCCAGCGGGCGAGCCAGGCCGCCAGCCGGCGCAGCAGCGGGACCGGCGCGGCGCTTTCCTGCCTGGTGCAGGCCGGATCGAGGGGACGGGCGGGGGCAGGGTGCATGGTGGCTCTCCCAAAGTCGCGATGACGACACACTGGTCAGCTTATCTGTCCACCTCCACGCTGGATATCAAATTGTTTTGCCCAACTTGGTCGGCTATTCTTACCAGAATGACCCGCCTGCCCCTGAACGCCCTGCCCGCCTTCCAGGCCGTGGCCGAACGCGGCAACCTGCGCGCCGCGGCCCATGCCCTGCACCTGACCCACAGTGCGGTCAGCCAGCAGCTGCGCGTGCTCGAGACCCAGCTGGGCTTTGCCCTGTTCGAGCGGCGCGGCCGCCGGCTGGTGCTCAACGCCGCGGGGCAGGCCCTGCTCGGCCCGGTGCAGGAGGCCTTGCGCGGGCTGGAAGCGGGCAAACAGGCGGCCCTGGCCGCCGCGGGCCAGCGCCAGGCCCGCCTGCGCGTCTCGGTGCTGCCCTCGTTCGCCCAACGCTGGCTGCTGCCGCGCATGCAGCGCTGGCGCGCCCAGCATCCCCACCTTGCGCTGGAGATCGACGCCTCGCAGCGGCCGGTGGACCTGCAGCGCGAGGACTTCCATGCGGCCTTGCGCCAGGGCGTGGGGCCCTGGCCGGGCGTCGTGTCCGAAGCCTTGTTCGAGCAGCCCATGCCGTTTTTCGTGGTCGGCTGCGCCGTCGACGCGCGCAGGCTGGTGCACGCCGGCACGCATGCGCTGCTGCACGAGCCCTTGCTGGGCGAGGCCGAGATCTGGCGCTTGTGGTTCGCCGCCGCGGGCGTGCGGGCCGACATCACGCCGGTGGCCGTCTTCAACGACACCGGCCTGATGCTGCAGGCCGCCGAACAAGGCCTGGGGCTGGCGCTGGTGCGCGAGCCGCTGGCCGCCGATGCGCTGCGCGAGGGCCGGCTGATCAAGGTATCGGACATCGCCCTGCACCACGACGTGACGGACAACTATCACCTGCTCTATCCCCCGGCGCTGCGCGACTGGCCCGCGCTGCAGGCGCTGCGCCTATGGCTGCGGCACGAAATCGCGCTGTCGCGCCAGGCCTTGCAAGCATCGGAGCGGCCCGCGCCCGGCGCTTGAATAACGGTGCCGGGCCGCCCGCCCGGGCGCCACAACTGGACATCTCCTGTCACCGCTCGTTCGCCTCGGGCGCCGCGCCGCTTCGTAGACTTGCTTTCACGAAGATGTCGGTCCAGCCCGGGCCGGCGCATGCGGAGAACGACGATGGCCACAGCGGCAGCCCCATCCGGGCCCCAGGACAAGGATCACACGCCTCTCAAACGCGTCATGGGGCCCAAGCTCCTGCTGCTTTTCATCGTCGGCGACATCCTGGGCACCGGCATCTATGCCCTGACCGGACAGGTGGCCGCCGAGGTCGGCGGCGCGGCGTGGGCGCCCTTTCTGGTGGCTTTCGCCGTGGCCTTGCTCACGGCCTTCTCGTACCTGGAACTGGTTACCAAATACCCGCGCGCGGCCGGCGCTGCGCTGTACGTGCACAAGGCCTTCGGCATCCACTTCCTCACCTTCCTGGTCACCTTCACGGTGATGTGCTCGGGCCTGACCTCGGCCTCGACCGCCTCGCAGGCCTTCTCGGCCAACATGTTCCGCGCCCTGGGCATCGACGCCGACCCGGGCCTGGTCACGATGGGCGCGCTGGGCTTCATGCTGCTGGTCATGGCGATCAACTTTCGCGGGGTTTCCGAAAGCGTCAAGGCCAACGTGGTGCTGACCCTGGTCGAGCTCACCGGCCTGCTGCTGGTGATCGTGCTGGGCTTTTACGCCATCGCCGGCGGCCAGGCCGACTTCTCGCGCGTGGTGGCCTTCGACACGCCCGAGGACAAGAGCGTGTTCCTGGCCATCACCTCGGCCACCGCCCTGGCCTTCTTCGCCATGGTCGGCTTCGAGGACTCGGTGAACATGGCCGAGGAAATCAAGGACCCGCACCGGATCTTCCCCAAGGTCATGCTCAGCGGCCTGGCCATCACCGCGGTCATCTACGTGCTGGTATCCATCTGCGCCGTGGCGCTGATCCCGGTGGGCGAGCTGGCCGACAGCGACACCCCGCTGGTGCTGGTGGTCGAGCGCGCCGCGCCCGGCCTGCAAATGGACGTGGTCATGCCCGTCATCTCCATGTTCGCCGTGGCCAACTCGGCCCTGATCAACATGATGATGGCCAGCCGCCTGCTGTACGGCATGGCGCGCCAGGGCGTGCTGCCGCGCTTCCTGTCGCGCGTGCATGCGCGCAACCGCACGCCCTGGACGGCCATCCTCTTTACCACTGCGCTGGCCTTCGCGCTGATCGTGCTGGTATCGCTGTCCGACTCGCCCGCCATCCGCTCGCTGGGCGGCACCACGGCGCTGCTGCTGCTGGCGGTGTTCGCCTTCGTCAACGTGGCCGTGCTGGTGCTGCGCCGCCATAAGGTCGAGCATCCGCACTTTCGCATTCCCGCCGTCCTGCCGGTGATCGGCGCGGTCACCTGCCTGTTCCTGGTCACGCCGCTGACCGGGCGCGACGTCATCCAGTACCACGTGGCCGGCTGGCTGCTGGCGCTGGGCGTGGTGATGTGGGGCCTGACGCTGCTGTTTCACCGCAAGGACGCCGGGCATATCGATCCGGAGACGCTGAACGAGTAGCGCTCGGCCCTGATCCGGCGGGAGATGGCAAACGTGACGCTGGCAGGCAGGCGCCAGGCGTCAAGCCATGACGCGAGAACTCTCGCGCACCACGAGCCTGCAGGGCACCAAGTGCGTTTCGGGCGGGCGCTGCGGGTCGGGATGGGCCACAAGATCGGTGACCAGCCGGGCCACGGTAGCCCCGATGCGATAGGGCTCCGGCTTGACGGTGGTCAGGGTCGGCTCCAGCCACGAGCCCACCGCCGCATCGCCAAAGCCGGCCACCGCACAATCGCGCGGCAGGCGCAGCCCCAGCCGTCCCGCCTGCAGAATAGCCCCGGCCGCCATGTTGTCGCTGGCGAAAATGATGGCCCGGGGCCGCTGGGCTGCGGGCTCGGCGGCGTAGCGGGCGAGCAGGTCCGCGCCCGCCTGCATTTCGTCCTCGCTGTCCGAATACTGCACGTCGGGCACCAGGCCCGCGTCGCGCATGGCCGCCTCGTAGCCCAGCGTGCGCTGGCGGGCGCGGAAATCCTGGGCCACGTTACGCACCGCAAAACGGATGCGGTGCACGCCCTGCGCCAGGAAATGCTCGGTCAGCTGCACACCGACCTCGGAATGCGGGAAACCCACCTGGTGAAACGGCCGTCCCGGCACCACGCCCCAGGTTTCCACGACCGGGCTGCGCAAGGCGCGCAGCGCCGCCTCGGCCTGCGGCTCGTGATCGTCGCGCGTCACGATCAGGGCGCTGGGATGCCATCCTGCGAACGCCTCGATGGCGCGCGTTTCACGCTGGCGCGAATAGTTGGTGTTGGCCAGCAGCAGTTGCAAGCCGCCTTCCTCCAGGCCTTCGCTCATGCCCCGCACCAGTTCCGCGAAGGTGACGGTGGCGGTGTTCTGCATCACCGCCCCGACCACCCGGCTCTGTGCCGAGGCCAGCCGACCTGCCATCTGGCTGGGCACGTAGCCTGTCTCGGCGATGACCTCGCGCAGCCGGGCCTGCATGGCTTCGGAGACCTTGTGCGGCGCACGGAAGTATCGCGAAACCGTGATGGACGAAACCCCGGCCAGCGCCGCCACGTCGTGGATGGTGTACTGCCCCAGCTTGCGGCGCGGCGAGCGGCGTCTTGGCGCGGCCGGCTCCTGTCCGGCATCGGGCGCGGGCCCGTCGATCTGTGGCGTCATGGTTTACCCGTAGCGTGGTTCTAGCCGGTTGACGATCCCGGCCCCCAACTATACAGTTCAAACCAATGTTACCGGTGACATAAGGCGTGCGCCGCGCCCTTCCCGTCCCGCGAAACCTGCCGCAGGCCGGCGGCGGACCCACGAATATCCACCGGCCAGGAGACAAGCCATGACCTTCGCGCATCGCATCCGCCTGGCGTTGGCCTGCCTGGCGGCAATGGCCGCCGGCGCCGCGCCCGCGGCCCCGCAAGCCTATCCCGAACGCCCCTTGACCCTGGTAGTGCCCTATCCGGCCGGCGGTGTGGCCGACCAGATCGCGCGCCCCATCGCCCAGGCCCTGGGCCAAAGGCTGGGCCAGCCGGTGGTGATCGAGAACCGCGCCGGGGCCAATGGCAACATCGGCTCGGTATACGTGGCCCGCCAGCAACCGGCCGACGGCTATACCCTGCTGCTGGGCTCGCTGAGCACCCTGGCCATCAACCCCCACTTGTACAAGTCGATGGGCTACGACCCGCTGCAAGACCTGCAGCCGGTCTCGCTCACGCATCAGATGCCCAACGTGCTGGTGGTCGGTCCCCGCACGCCTTATCGAAGCGTGGCCGACGTGGTGGCGGCCGCCAAGGCCGACCCGGGCGGCCTGGTGTACGGCTCGGCGGGCAACGGCAACACCATGCACCTGACCGGCGTGCAGTTTCAGCAGCAAAGCGGCACGCAGCTGCTGCACGTGCCGTACAAGGGCGGCCCGCCCGCCCTGAACGACGTGATGGCCGGCCAGATCCCGATGATGTTCAACAACCTGCCGGCGGTGGTCGCCTTCCATCGCGCCGGCCGTGTACGGGTGCTGGCGGTCGCGGCCGACCAGCGTTCGCCGCTGCTGCCGGACGTGCCCACCATGGCCGAGGCGGGCGTGCCCGGCGTGGTCACGACGGTTTGGAACGGGCTGCTGGTGCGCCAGGGCACGCCGCCCGCCATCGTCCAGCGCCTCAACGCCGAGCTGCGCGCCGTGCTGCAGGATCCCGCCTTCCAGGCGCCCTTGCAAGCCCTGGGCTACGAAGTGCTCTGGTCTACACCCGAGGCCATGCAGACGCTGATCCGCACAGACTCCGAAGCGATGGCGCAGACCATCGAGCAAGCCGATATACGCATAGATTGACCGCATGAAGACATCTCCCCGCAAGACCCTGCAGTCGCTGCGCAGCCAGCGCTGGTTCGCCGCCGACGACATCCGCGGCTTCGCGCACCGCCAGCGGATGCAGCAGCAAGGCCTGGCGCGCGAAGAGTTCATGGGCCGGCCGGTGATCGGCATCCTGAACACCTGGAGCGAGCTTTCCCCCTGCCACGCGCACCTGCGCGAGCGCGCCAACGCCGTCAAGCGCGGCGTGCTGCAGGCCGGCGGCTATCCGCTGGAGCTGCCCGCGATGAGCCTGGGCGAAGTCATGGTCAAGCCCACGACCATGATCTACCGCAACTTCCTGGCCATGGAAACCGAGGAGCTGCTGCGCAGCCTGCCGCTGGACGGCGCGGTGCTCATGGGCGGCTGCGACAAGACCACCCCCGGACTGGTCATGGGCGCCCTGTCCATGGACATCCCGGCCATCTTCTGTCCGGCCGGGCCCATGCTCAATGACCGCTACCGGGGCCAGCCGGTCGGCGCCGGCACCCACACCAAGAAGTACTGGGAGCAATACGCCGTCGGCAACATAGACCAGCAGGAATGGATCGGCCTGGAGGCCCGCATGACGCGCGCACCGGGGACCTGCAACACCATGGGCACGGCCAGCACCATGACCGCCATCGTCGAAGCCATGGGGCTGGCGCTGCCGGGCGCCAGCAGCATTCCGGCCATGGACGCGGGACACAGCCGCATGGCGTGGGCCTGCGGGCAACGCATCGTCCAAATGGTCTGGGAAGACCTCAAGCCTTCGCGCATCGTCGACAAGGCCGCCCTGATGAACGGCGTGGCCGCGTACATGGCCCTGGGCGGATCGACCAACGCGGCCGTGCACCTGCCCGCCATCGCCGGCCGCGCCGGCCTTGCGCTGGGCCTGGACGAACTGGATGCGGTGGCCCGGCGGGTGCCCGTACTGGCCAATCTTTTTCCCTCGGGCAATGCGCTGATGGAGGATTTCCACTATGCCGGGGGCTTGCCCGCGCTGCTGAACAAGATTCGCGACGAACTTGCGCTGGACTGCCTGACGGTCACCGGCAAGACCCTGGGCGAGAACATAGCGGGCCGCCTGAGCACCGACGACGAAATCATCCGAGACCGCTGCCGGCCGCTGGTAGCCGCGCCCGCGGATTGCCCCGAGGCGGCCATGGCGCTGGCCGTGCTGCACGGCAACCTGTGCCCCGACGGCGCGGTGATCAAGCCCTCGGCCGCCAGCCCCGCCTTGCTGCGTCACCGGGGCCGCGCCCTGGTGTTCGACTCGAATGCCGAACTGCTGGCCGCGGTCAACGACCCGGACCTGGACGTGGATCAAAACACCGTGCTGGTGCTGCGCAACGGCGGGCCCGTGGGCGCGCCCGGCATGCCCGAATGGGGCAACCTGCCCATTCCCAAGAAGCTGCTCAAGCAAGGCGTGCGCGACCTGCTGCGCATCTCCGACTCTCGCATGAGCGGCACGCACTACGGCACCTGCGTGCTGCACGTGGCCCCCGAATCGGCGGTGGGCGGACCGCTGGCGCTGGTGCGCAGCGGCGACACGATCGAGCTGGACATCGGCCGGCGCCGGCTGGACATGCTGGTCGACGAAGCCGAACTCGCCCGCCGCCGCGCGGCCTGGCAGGCACCGCAGACCGCCTATGTGCGCGGCTACACGCGCATCTACCAGCAACAGGTCAGCCAGGCGGACAAAGGCTGCGATTTCGAGATCCTGAGCGGCAACGCCCCCACGCCCGAACCGCCCATCTACTGAACCCAACGCGGCCGGCGCACCGCAAGCGCCGGCCGCCCGGCTTTCTCCCTTTCCGCACAGGACGGATCCCCATGGCAGCATCGCGAGACATACTCGAAAACCCCTTCAAGCAACGCCTGGCCCAGGCCGACGGCGTGCCGCTGGGCACCTGGCTGATGAGCGGCGCGCCGGCCAGCGCCGAGGCGCTGGGCCGGCTGGGCTACGACTGGCTTCTGGTAGACCAGGAACACGTGCCGATCGATGCGCGCGACACGATGCAGATGCTGCAGGCCATCGAAGCGGCCGGCACGGCGGCCGTGGTGCGGCTGGCGGCCAACGACCCTGTGCTGTTCAAGCGCGCGCTGGATCTGGGCGCGCGCACGGTCATGGTGCCCTTCGTCGACAGCGCCCAGGACGCGCGCCGGGCCGTCTCGGCCAGCAAGTATCCGCCGCAAGGCACTCGCGGCTTTGCCGCCGTGGTGCGCGCCAGCGGCTACGGCACCGCCGCGGACTATGCCCGGCGGGCAAACGACTCGGTCTACACCATCATCCAGATCGAGACGCCCGCGGCCGTGCAGGCGCTGGAGGAGATCGCCGCCGTGCCGGGCGTGGACGCCCTGTTCCTGGGCCCGGGCGACCTGTCGGCCAATATGGGGCATATCGGCGACATCACCCATCCCGACGTGCAGGCCATCATCAAGGACGTCGCGCAGCGCTGCCGCAAGCTGGGCATTCCCTGCGGCATCGTCGGCCCCACGCCCGAAGTGGTGTGCGGTTTCGTCCAGGCCGGCTACGCCTTCGTGGCGGTGGCCTCGGACATGGCGATGATGCTGCGCCAAGCCACCGCCTGGATGCAAACCATGAAGCCGGCCTTGACGGGCGGCTTCGAAAGCTCGGTCTATTGAAAACCAACAATATCCCTTCAAGGAGACACCCCATGCTGCGCACCGTCCTCGCGACCGCGGCGCTGGGCCTGGCCGCCACGGCCGCCCAACCCGTCCTGGCGCAATCCGGCTATCCCACGAATCCCGTCACGCTGCTGGTGCCGTTCGGGCCGGGCGGCACCTCGGACATCATGGCCCGCCTGCTGCAGCAGCCGCTGGCCGAAGCGCTGGGCACCACCGTGGTGGTGGAGAACCGGGGCGGCGCGGGCGGAGCCATCGGCATGAGCGCGCTGGCGCGCGCCAAGCCGGACGGCTACACCATCGGCCTGTCCGTGATCGGGCCGGAGATCCTGCAGCCCTCGATGCGCAATACCGGCTACGGGCCCGACGACTTCGAGCACCTGTGCGGCACCTATGACGTGCCGCTGATGATGATGGTCAAGCCCGACTCGCCCTACAAAAGCCTGGCCGACGTGATCGAGGACGCCAAGCGCAAGCCCGGCGGCCTGACCTATGCATCCTCGGGCGCCGGCACGGTCCTGCACCTTGCCATGACCATGCTGCTCGAGGCCAACCAGGCCCCGGGCCTGCACGTTCCCTACAAAAACTCCAGCGAGATGGTGACGGCGCTGATGGGCGGACAGGTGGACGTCTTCAACGACACGCCGACCATCTCGACGCAGTACCGTCTGCGGGGCCTGGCGGTCTACGACGACAAGCGCCTGCCGGCGTTTCCCGACGTACCGACCGCGGCCGAGGCGGGCTTTCCCCTGAAGGCATCGGTCTGGGGCGGGCTGATCGCGCCGCGCGGCCTGCCCGAACCCGTACGCGCCAAGCTCGAGCAGGCTTGCCGCGACGCCACCCATACCGAGGCCTACCAACGCCGCGCCGCCCAGATCAACACGCCCCTGGCCTATCGGGACGGCCAGCAATACGGCCGGTTCGTGCGCGAGGAAATGCAGCGCTACAGCCGGCTGATCCAGGAAACCGGGCTGGCCAGCCAGCAATAGACGCCCATGCCCGCAGCCGGAGCCTTCGCATGATCAAGATCGACCGCCTGGAAGCCTTCGTCTATCGCGCCCCGGCCGAGCCGCCGGTGCAGACGTCCTTCGGCCTGATGCGCGACCGGCCCGCAGTGCTGGTACGCGTGACCGACACCGACGGCGCCCAGGGCTGGGGAGAAATATGGTGCAACTTTCCCACCGTGGGTGCCGAACATCGCGCCCGCCTGGCGCTGGCCTACGGCGCGCCGCTGCTGACCAGCCGGCCCTGGGCGCACCCGGGCCAGGCCTTTGCCCACCTGACGGACAAGCTTGCCGTGCTGGCCTTGCAGACCGGCGAAGCCGGCCCGCTGCAGCAAATGGTGGCCGGCCTTGACGTGGCGATGTGGGACCTGCATGCGCGGCGCGAGAACCGGCCGTTATGGCAGATGCTGGGAGGCGAGCGCGCCGCACCGGTACAACTGTATGCATCGGGCATCAACCCGACCGACCCCCAGGTGCTGGCCGCCGCCAAGCGCGACGAGGGCTACCGCGCCTTCAAGCTGAAGGTGGGCTTCGGCCTGCAGCGCGACCTGGCGAACCTGCAGGCCATGCGGCAGGCGCTGGGCCCCGCCGCCGTGCTGATGGCCGACGCCAACCAGGCCTGGGATATGGAGACAGCCTGCGCCGCGGGCGAGCGCCTGGCCGCGTTCGACCTGCTCTGGCTGGAAGAGCCGCTGCGCGCGGATCAGCCGCCGCAATGCTGGAGCGAACTGGCGCGGCGCCAACCGGTGCGCCTGGCCGGCGGCGAGAACCTGGCCGGTCTGGCGCAGTTCGACGCCTTCCTCGCCCAAGCCGGCATGGCGGTGATCCAGCCCGACCTGGGCAAATGGGGCGGCTTCACCGGCTGCGCCGAAGTGGCCCGGCGCGCCGTGCAGGCCGGGCGCTGGTACTGCCCGCACTGGCTGGGCGCAGGCATCGGCCTGATGGCCTCCATGCACCTGAAGACCGCCATCGGCGGGCCTGGCTACGTAGAGGTCGACGCCAACCCCAACCCCTTGCGCGAGCTGCTGGCCATGCCGGCCTGGACGCTGTCCGAAGGCAGCGTGACATTGGGCGCGCAGCCGGGCCTGGGCGTGGTGCCCGACCTGGCGGGCGCCGAACGCTACCGGATCGACCTGCCCACCAGCGGGCTGGCCTGAGAGGCGCGCAAGCCGCGCCGTCCCGGACCGGCACAGGTCAAGGCCGCCGGCACGCTACCGCTCGACCCATACGCCCGCTACAGTCCTGGTATCGCTTTCGCCGCCAGGACATCATGGACACACCCAACAAGGAACGGGAACTTCGGCGCAACCAGCGGCGCGCCCTGTTCTTCCTGCTCGCGTCCGCGGCGCTGTTCCTGCTGACCGCCTTCCTGCCGCCCGGCTTCTGGGTCAGCGGCGCCAAGGCCGTGGCCGAGGCAGCGCTGATCGGCGCGCTGGCCGACTGGTTCGCCGTGGCGGCCCTGTTCCATCGCATCGGCGTGCCCGGCCTGGGCCTGCCCATCCCCTTTCTGACGCGCCACACCGCCATCATCCCCAACAACAAGGCGCGCATCGCCGACGAACTGGCCAGCTTCGTGCGGGACAAGTTCCTGGACGAGCAATCGCTGGTGCAGCTGATCCGCCAGCACGACCCGGCCAGCCGGCTGGCTGCGTGGCTGCGCGCACGCGGCAACGCCCGGCGGCTGAGCCGGCATCTGGCCAAGGCGGCGGCCGGCATGCTGGCGCTGACCGGCGACGCCCGGATCCAGCGGCTGATGGCCGAGGCGCTGCGCGCGCTGCTGCGGCGGCTGGATCTGTCGCAGGCGGCCGGCTCGGTGCTGGAGACGCTGACCAAGGACGGCAGGCACCAGCAGCTGCTGGACGAAGGCATGGCGCAACTGGTGGCCCTGCTGCGCGACGCCCCGACCCGCGCGCTGATCGCCCAGAGCCTGGTGCTGTGGTTCAAGCGGGAATATCCCACCATCGAGAAGCTCATGCCCACCAGCTGGGCAGGCCGCAATGGCGCCGAACTGGTCGCCTCGGTCCTGGACAAGGTGCTGGCCGAGGTGGCCCGCGATCCGGACCATGCGCTGCGGCGCAAGTTCGACCAGGCGCTCGAGCGCCTGATCGCGCGCCTGCGCCAGGATCCGTCCTTCATCGAGCAGGGCGAGAAGCTCAAGCGCGCGCTGGCCGAGGGCGAGGCGGCCAACCGCTATGTCGCGGCGCTCTGGCAGGATTGGCGCCAATGGCTCGAACGCGACCTGGCCGCCGAGGATTCGGCCCTGCGCGCCGGCATCGCCGGCATGGGCCTGTGGCTAGGCCGCCAGCTGGCGCGCAGCCCGGCCCTGCGTCAATCGCTGAACGAGCACCTGGAAGGCGCCGCACGCGCCGTGGCGCCGGACTTCGCGCGCTTTCTGGCGCGCCACATCAGCGATACGGTCAAGCGCTGGGATACGCGCGAGCTGTCGCGCCAGATCGAGCTGGACATCGGCAAGGACCTGCAATACATCCGCATCAACGGCACCCTGGTGGGCGGGCTGATCGGCATGCTGCTGTACCTGGGTTCGCGCGGCATCGAGGCCGTCAGCCCCTACGTGCGCTAGCCCTGCGCGGCGGCCCGCTCGGCCCGCCGGCGGCGCTGCTGCGCGCGCACGGTCGCCATCCCGCCCAGCGCGATCATGCCCATGCCCAGCAGCGCCCAGGCATCCGGATGCTGGTCGTACACGAGATAGCCCAGCAGCACGGCGAATACGATCTGGAAATAGCCGAAAGGCGCCAGCAGCACCGGGCTGGCCTGCTTGAAGGCCGAGGCCAGCAGCATGTGCCCCATCATGCCCAGCAGCCCCAGCGCGATCATCCAGGCCCAGCCCGCCGCGTCGGGCGTCTGCCAGAAAAATGGCAGCATGACCGAGGCCAGCGCCGTGCCGAACAGGCCCACGAGGAAGTTGGACTTGGCCGCGCCGTCCACGGCGCCGGTCGCGCGCGTCAGCAGCTGGTAGACGGCGAAGAACACGCCACAGGAACCGGGCAGCAGGATGGCCGGCGTCCACAGCGCGCCGCCCGGCCGCACGATCAGCAGCACGCCCGCCAGCCCGGCGGCCACCGCCAGCCACTGCACGGGCCTGACCTGCTCGCGATAGAACAGCCGCGAGATCACCAGCACGAACAGCGGCGCCAGGAACACCATGGCGGTGGATTCGGCCAGCGGCACGTAGCGCAGGCCGTTCATGAAGCAATAGGCGATGCCGACCAGGCAGACCGCGCGCAGGAAGTGCAGCCCGAGCGCGCTCGAGCGCAAGGCCGCCGCGCCCATGCGCGGCGCGACGATGGCGCTCATTGCGCACAGGTGCACCAGGTAGCGCGCCCAGATCAGCAAGGGCACGGGATAGCCCTGCGCCAGGTACTTGGCCAGGGTGTCGTGGCTGGCAAGGCAAAGCGTGGCCACGATCAAGGTCAGGATGGCGGCGGCGGGGCTGTGGGGGATGGGCAGGCGAGGCATCGACGGGGCAGGCGCAAGGCAGGCAGACATAGTAGTTCTTTTGCTTGTGGTGCCGCCTTGGGTGCATAAGCTTTCATAAAACTTTCACCAAACTGACGGCAAGGGTTTACCCGGTACGACGCGACGAAATTTCTCTATATATTTCCTGCCCACAACAAAAGCCGTCGTTCACCATCCTGAACAGCCGGCGCAAGCGTCCACCAACAACGCCGAAGTTCAAACCCCGCGCTTACCAAAGCCTGTCAGGAGCCTTTCAATGCAGCGCCGTTCGTTTCTCAAGCAAGCCGCCCTGGGCGCCGCCGCCGGCGGCGCCACCATCGCCGCCCCCGCCATCGCGCAAGACTCGCCCACCGTCACCTGGCGGCTGGCCTCCAGCTTTCCGCGCAGCGCCGACGCCATCTACTCGGGCGCCGAAAGCGTGGGCAAATACGTGGCCGAAGCCACCGACGGCAAGTTCACCATCCGCACCTTCCCGGCCGGCGAGATCGTGCCGGCGCTGCAGGTGCTCGACGGCGTGCAGAACGGCACCATCGAGGCCGGCCACAGCGCTTCTTACTACTACTACGGCAAGGACCCGGTCCTGAGCTTCGACGCGGCCGTGCCCTTCGGCCTGAACACCCGCCAGATGAACGCCTGGATGCGCCACGGCGATGGGCTGTCCCTGCTGCGCGAAGTCTTCAAGGCCTACAACATCGTGAATTTCCCCTGCGGCTATACCGGCACGCAGATGGGCGGCTGGTTCCGCAAGGAAATCAAGTCGGTCGACGACCTCAAGGGCCTGAAGTTCCGCGTCAGCGCCTTCGCCGGGGCCGTGCTCTCGCGCCTGGGCGTGGTGCCGCAGCAGATCGCCGGCGGCGACATCTATCCCGCGCTGGAAAAAGGCACCATCGACGCGGCCGAATGGATCGGCCCCTACGACGACGAGAAACTGGGCTTTAACAAGGTCGCACCGCACTACTATTTCCCGGGCTGGTGGGAAGGCACGCTGCAGGTCTCGCTCTACGTCAACCAGGACGCCTATAACAAGCTGCCCAAGCGTTACCAGGCCGTGCTGGCGCAGGCCACCGCAGCGGCCACCAACGACATGATCGCCAAGTACGACGCCGAGAACCCGGCGGCGCTGCGCCGCCTGATCGCCGGCGGCGCGCAGCTCAAGGCCTTCCCCAAGCCCGTGCTCGACGCCTGCTACGCCGAGGCGGTCAAGCTCTACGACGAGCTCAGCGCCAAGAGCCCGATGTTCAAGAAGGTCTACGAAAGCATGCGCGAGTTCCGCGACAACGAACTGCCCTGGTTCCGTGTCGCCGAAGGCAGCTACGACAGCTACATGGGCACCATCGGCCGCGGCAAGTAAGCCTTGCGGCACAGGCGCCGCCGCGGCGCGGCGGCGCCTGCCGGCCCCCTTGCGCCCCCTTCCTTTTCCCATCGTCCGCCTTGCGGACCGGATCGCATCATGAACGCCCTGCTTGCCCTGTCCCGGTTGATCGACGCGATCAACACGGCGGTGGGCCGTGCGGTGACGTGGCTGACCTTGATCGTCGTGCTCGTCAGCGCCGGCAATGCCGTCGTCAGAAAAGTCTTCAATACCAGTTCCAACGCCTGGCTGGAACTGCAGTGGTATCTGTTCGGCGCGCTGTTCCTGCTTGCCGCCGGCTACACCCTGCTGCGCAACGAACACGTGCGCGTGGACGTGCTGGCCTCGCGCCTGCCGCGCCGCGTGCAGCTCTATATCGAGATCTTCGGCGTGGTCTTCTTCCTCATGCCGGCCTGCCTGCTGATCCTTTGGCTATCCTGGCCCATGTTCATGGATTCCTTCCTGACCAACGAGCAATCCTCCAATCCCGGCGGGCTGGTGCGCTGGCCCGTCAAGCTGCTGATCCCGGTCGGCTTCGCCCTGCTGGTGCTGGCCGGCCTGTCGCACCTGATCAAGTGCGTGGGCTTTCTGATGGGACGCTGCGCCGATCCAGGCGCACGCGAAGAGGCCCTGTCCGCCGAAGAGGCGCTGGCGCGGGAAATCGCCGAAGAGGCGCGGCTGCGCGAAGCCCGCCTGGCCGCCCAGGCAGGCGGCCAGGCGCCGGCCGCCGCCGGCGGCACGGACCCGCGCGACGGAAAGGGGCGCTGATCATGGAATTTCTCATCGCCAACATGGCGCCCATCATGTTCGCCACCCTGGTGGTCTTCCTGCTGCTGGGCTTTCCGGTGGCCTTTGCGCTGGCCGCCAACGGCATCCTGTTCGGCCTGATCGGCATGGAGCTGGGCCTGCTCAATGCGGCCCTGTTCCAGGCGCTGCCGCAGCGGGTGTTCGGCATCATCGCCAACGACACCTTGCTGGCCATCCCCTTCTTTACCTTCATGGGCCTGATCCTGGAGCGTTCCGGCATGGCCGAGGACCTGCTCGAGACCATCGGACAGCTCTTTGGCACCGTGCGCGGCGGCCTGGCCATCGCGGTGGTGTTCGTGGGCGCCATGCTGGCGGCCACCACCGGCGTGGTCTCGGCCTCGGTCATCTCCATGGGCCTGATCTCGCTGCCCATCATGCTGCGCTACGGCTACGACCGCCGCTTGGCCACCGGCATCATCGCGGCCTCGGGCACGTTGTCGCAAATCATCCCGCCCTCGCTGGTGCTGATCATCCTGGCCGACCAGCTGGGCCGCTCCATCGGCGACATGTACCGCGGCGCCATCCTGCCGGGCTTCATCCTGGCCGGCACCTATGTGGCCTACGTGGTGGTGATGTCCTACCTGAAGCCGGGCTCGGCCCCGGCCCTGCCCGAGTCCGCCCGCGCCTTTCGCGAGCCCAACGGCCGGCGCGGCGACCGCTCTCTGGCGGTGCTGATGGGCATTTCGGCGCTGTCGGCCTACCTGCTGACCGACCTGATCGAATCGGACGCCGCGCCTGTCGACGAGCAGATCGTGCTCTCGCTGCTCATCTGGGGCCTGACCGCGTTTCTCATCGCCGGCGCGAACAAGGTGTTCAAGCTCGGGCTGCTGTCCAAGCTGGCCGAGCGCGTGACCTTCGTGATGATCCCGCCGCTGTTCCTGATCTTCCTGGTGCTGGGCACCATCTTCATCGGCGTGGCCACGCCCACCGAAGGCGGCGCCATGGGCGCGGTGGGCGCCATCATCATGGCCCTGGCGCGCGGCCGGCTGACCCTGCCGCTGCTCAGGCAGGCCATGGACACCACCACCAAGCTGTCCACCTTCGTGGTGTTCATCCTGGTCGGCTCCACGGTGTTCGGCCTGACCTTCCGCGGCGTGAACGGCGATCTGTGGGTCGAGCACCTGCTGGTCGGCCTGCCCGGCGGCGAGATGGGATTCCTGATCGCCGTCAGCGTGCTCACCTTCCTGCTGGCCTTCTTCCTGGACTTCTTCGAGCTGGCCTTCATCATCGTGCCGCTGCTCGGGCCGGTGGCCGACAAGCTGGGCATCGACCTGATCTGGTTCGGCGTGCTGCTGGCGGTGAACATGCAGACCTCGTTCATGCACCCGCCCTTCGGCTTCGCGCTGTTCTACCTGCGCTCGGTCGCCCCGAAGAACCGCTATCGCGACAAGATCACCGGCCAGACCATCGAACCGGTGACCACGGGGCAGATCTACTGGGGTTCGGTGCCGTTCATCGTCATCCAGCTGGCCATGGTCGCCGCGGTGATGGCCTTCCCCAGCCTGGTGATGCACTACAAGGGCGATGCCCCGCCCGTCGATGCCAGCCAGATCAAGATCGAGGTCCAGAGCGACTACGGCGGCGGCATCTATGGAGGCGGGGACGCGGCTGCGGAGTTCAAGTAGCGCACGCGGGCAAGCGGGGCCGATCGGCTGGAGCCCGTCCCTGCCGGCCCGCTACCGCCGCAGGCGCCACCTCACGCCTGGACGGTTTCCCAGTCGGCAATGAGTGCCTGATAGATGGCGGCGCACTGCTCGATCTTGTCCACGGCGCACCATTCGTCGGTCTGGTGCGCCTGGGACGGTTCGCCAGGCCCGAGGATGAGCGTGGGAGCGCCGCCCAACGCGCCGGCCAGCAATGCGGCATCGCTGAAGTAGCTGGCCGTGCGCACCGCGAAGGCTTCGCCGGTAATGCGCGAGGCGATCGCTGCGGCCCGCTGCACCCAAGGCGACTGCGGCGACGTCCACACGCTGGGCAGATCGATCGTCGTCTCCAGCTCCATCTGCTCCTGCATGTGATCGGCGATCTGCTGGCGCACCTGGGCATGATCCATGCCGGGCACCGTCCGGACGTCGATCTCGATGATGGCCCTGTCGGGCACCGAATTGATGTTCAGCCCGCCGTGGAAGGTTCCGACGTTCAGCGTCGGCGAACCCAGCTCAGGATGCGCCGGCGCATGAAAGCAGAAGCATGAAAGCCTGGTGGTGGCCCGGGCGGCCTTGTAGACCGCGTTGTCGCCCTTCTGCGGCATCGAGCCGTGCGCGGTAACGCCGCGAGCGGTCCCGCGCAGCCACAGCGCGCCTTTGTGGCCCAGGTAAGGGACGTTGGCGGTCGGCTCCCCGACGATCAGCGCGCCCGCGGTGCCCTGCATGCCGGCGGCGATGATGGCCTCGGCCCCCTGGCAACCGGTTTCCTCCGCGGCGGTGATGAGCAGGGTGAGCTGCTTGCCTTCGCCCAGGCTGTCCGCCTGGGCGACAGCTGCCGCGACCATGGCGGCCACGCCCCCCTTCATGTCGCTGGCGCCGCGGCCATAGAGCCTGCCTTGGACGACCTCGCCTGCGAACGGCGCATGCGTCCATGCCTGGGCGCCCAGCGGCACCACATCGATGTGGCCGGTAAAAACCAGCGGGCCGCGCGGACCGGCCCTGCCCTTGGTGGCCACCAGGCTGGCCCGTTCCTTGCCCAGCGGCACCAGGCGGACGTCAAAGCCCGCTTGCTGCAGGATATCGGCAAGATAACGCGCGCAGGCCAGTTCGTTGCCCGGCGGATTGACCGTGTCGTACTGGATCAGCCGGCTGGCCAGCGCAACGGCATCGATGTCTTGTTTCATGTTTTTCCTGCTCGAAACGGGGTCAATGCGGCTGCGTCGCAATCATGGCGGGCAGCCGCGAGAAATCGGCATACCAGGCCGCGCTCTGCGGATGAGCCGCTCTCCAGTCGAATTCGGGATAACGGAAATCCAGGTAGCCCAGCGCGCATGCCAGGCTGATCTCGCCTATGGAGAAGTCGTCGGCGCGCAGCTGGCGAGCCTGCGACTCGATGCCATGCAGCGCCGCCTCGATCTTTTGCCATTGGCCCTGCGTCCATTGGCGGCACTGGAGCCCGGCGGGTCTGGCCGTGTGCTCATAGCGAATGAGCAATGCGGCATCGAGTACGCCATCGCCCAGGGCCTGCTGCGTCAAGGCCTGCCAGCGCGCCGGACCGCACGGCGGATAAAGCCGCGGGCCATGCCGCGCATCCAGGTATTCGCAGATGACGCGGCTGTCGAACAGCGCCGGCCCGTCCGGGCAGTCCGGCACAGCGACCGGGATCTTTCCCAATGGATTGACCGCGCCCACCACGCCGCTATAGCGGATGGGGCTGGCCGCGACTGCCATGCATGCGATTTCCTCGAAGGCTTGCAGCACATGGGCGCAGACCAGCACCTTGCGCGAGTACGGAGAAGTCGGCGCGAAATACAATTGCATGATGGCGGCGCGCGGCAGTGCAGGGGCCTGGCTCAGGCGCCAGGCGCCAGGCGCCATCCCAGCTGGCGGTAGACGGCAAGCAGATCGCCCAATACCCAGACCTTGTGGATCAGTCCGTCCTCGAAGCTGAAGAATCCCACTCCGGCATACTCCACCTGCCTGCCCGTCGCAGGCACTTCGTGAAACGCCCCCATGTGAGTGCCTCGGTATATCTGCCGGGAAATCACCTGCGGCCCCTGGCCGTAGCTCAGCGAAACCACTTCCGTATCGAAGTCGGGGAACGTCGCCTGCATCGTGTCCATATAGGACAGGAAGCCGTCGATGCCCTTTTTTTCAAGGCCTATCGCGCCACGAAAGGACAAGTCCGGATGCAGCAGGCTTGGAGCCAGCTCGCGTGCGTTGTCATTCCACAGGCGCCGGTAGAAGCGGTCGACCAGGCTGATGTGGCGGCTGGCATCGAGGGTATCCATGATGGACTCCACAAGGCAGGCGGGCCGCGCGACAGCGGCCCGCGTGATCAGACGGCAGCGTCCGGATCGGTGACGCGCAGCAGGAAGTTGTCCACTTGCGGCTCATACGCCCGCCACAACTGCCGGGCCTTCTCGACAGGCTCGTCGGCGTCGTCTATGCGCAGGTTGATGTGGGCGAAATCGAAGGGCCCAGCCACCAGCACGGCCACCGAACGGACCGGGTTGATCTCGCCGCCTGCAGCCAACCCGGCCTCCAAGGCATCGATCAACCGATCGGTGAAAGACGCATCGGGTCGCGCGCCGAAGCCGTCCACCATTGCCTTGGGCAGGGTGCTGGAGACCAGCAGGTTGCCGATGGCCACGCACTGCTCGCCTTGGTAGCCGCCATGCTTGGACACGATGCTGCCGCCGTTAAAAAAGGCGGTACGGCCCTGGCGGTCCACGATCGCCAGCTGCCGCCAGCCGATGACATGACCCTTGGCCACCAATTCGTCCAGCGCCTCCTGGGCGCTGGCGCCCGCCTCGAGCAGCTCGAGCCCGCGCGGACCGAGCCGGGGATCGGTCCGGTTCTGCGTCAGTACCGCGCCGACGCCGCCCTTGACGAACGGGCAGCGAGCGCCCACGCAAAGACTGGCCGTCGTGATGGCAATACCGAATTCGCCCGTTTCCGGGCAACGGGCCGCGATGGAAAAAGTCATGACTGCTCCTGCTGGTAAATGCCGTTGACGTCCCCTAGGACTTCATGAAATCGGGACGCCGGCTGGTTGCCCGCGCATCGATGAAGGCGGCGAATGATTGATCCAGGTGTTCATTGACCAGTCTTTCAGCGGTAGCCTTGTCCTTGGCCTTGACGGCCTCCAGGATTTCCCTGTGCTGGTCGAAGAACTGCTCGAACTGGTCGGCGTAGGATTCCTGTGCGATCAGAAAATAGGTGCGGCATTCGTGCCAGGTCTGGTAGAGCCGCTGATTGCGCGCCGCGGCGACCAGGAGCTGGTGAAACTCGCTGTTGTGCTGGGCCCGCGGCTCGACATCCTCGGAAGTCCATATGGCCGACTCGTTGCAGAGATATTCCAGCTCGGCCACCTGCCCGGGCGTGATCAGGTCGATGGCCTGCTTGACCGCATAGGTTTCCAGCGCCTTCCTGACCCCGAGCAGGTCCTTGAGCTCGCTGACCACGTCGCGCGTGATCACGCCACCGGTCTGCACCGGGATCACGAGCCGGTCTCGCTTGAGCAGCGACAGCGCCTCCCGGATGGGAGTGCGGCTGACCTTCAGCTGGGCAGCCAGCGCGGTCTCGATCAATTGCTGCTCCGCCGGAATCTCCCCGGTCAGGATCATGCGCCTCAATCGTTTATAGACTTGCGTTGCTGCGGAATCGGCCATCTCTACTGCTCCTCTACTTGAAGGTACCTTGCGTCAGTTGAGCAGTGGCCATCGCGTAAATCTTTGCTGCCGCTACGATATCCACGATGGATACACGCTCATCCGGCATGGTATTGTATTTTCCGCCCGGCCCCATCACGACGCCGGTCATGCCCGCTTGGGCCAGGTGCGCGGCATCCGAACCCAGGAACTTGTAGGGCGCGATGGCGCCGGTTGCCGGCACATGGCCCAGCACATCGGCGGCTGCCTCCTGCAACGCGATCACGGGCGGCGCATCTTCGCCGACCTTGAAAGGCGGCATGAAGATCCTGTTGTCTTCGAACAATTCAAGCTCTGCCTTCAATCCCGGCGTATCGCGCTCGATGCGATCGAGCAGTGCCCGGATGTCGGCCATGGCCCCGTCCTGCGTCTGGCCATATCCGAACCGGCCGGCGCACTTGAGCGTGCAGACATCGGCCAGCTGCTGCGGACGCCACTCGAAGTACTCGGCCGTCATGCCGCCGCGGATGACGCCGATGTTGATGCGGCTCAGGTCCTGCGACTCCTGCGTGGGTGCGCCCGAGAACTTCAGCTCACGCAGCTGCGCCGCGATCTTCATGGCGCCGGCTATCGCGTCGACGCCCTCCTCCATCTTGGACAGGTGTCGTGTCTTGCCATGGACGTGGATACGGAAGACAAAGCTGGCGGCATGGCAAGTGAGCAGGCACAAATCGGTGGGCTCGCCCACGATGAAGTAGTCGGTCCTGATGCCCGTTTCGATCAGCTTGCAGGTGCCCACGCCGCCTTGCAGCTCCCCGACGACATAGGCCAGCACGATATCGCCCTTGGGCTGGTAGCCGCACGCCTTCAAGGCCTCCATGGCGTGCAGGAAACTGCCATTGGCCGCTTTCATGTTGGATACGCCGATGCCGAATATGTGGCCGTCTTCGACCACGCCGCCCAGCGGATCCTTGGTCCAGCCCATGCCGGCCGGGTTGGTATCCATATGGCCGTTGAACATGAGCGACTTGCCGCCGCCCGAACCAGGCCATCTTCCCACTACGTTGTATCGATTGGGCGAGACCTCCTGGCGCTCGACCTGCAGGCCCAGGTCGGCCAGCCTGGCCTGCATGTAGTCGGCAATCTGCCGCTCGTCGCCGCTATAGCTCTTGATGCGCGCCGATTCGCTGATGAGCTGGACCACGCGCTGCTCGTCCACGGCGGCGGCTACGCGCGCCAGGCCTGCGGCGCTGTCCATGCGGCTGGCTTGCCCCGTACGGGCCGGCGTGCGTTCGCCTTCGGCATGCAGGGGGGCGCTCATCGGCCGGCTCCTGCGGCCGCCGGCTTGCCTGCCAGCTTGCGGTCATAGCGGGTCTTGGAATGGAACGGCCGGCCAAAGGCCGCATCGGCAAGCATGAACAGGTTCGACTCGCTACGGAAATGCAGCGTGAACGTGCGGATATCCCGATACAGGCGGTCCAGCTGGTAGCTTCTATGCGTGGCTCGCGAACCAAGGATGTCGAACGATTTATGGGCTGCCCAGTTGGCCGCTTCCTTGGCCAGGTGCATGGCGCGCATCGACAGGATCTCGGCCTGGTCGTAGTCGCCGCGCTCCCACAGGCCCGCGGCTTCATAGACGAGCGCGCGCGCGCCGCTGATCCGGCATCCCGCTTCGGCCAGGAACAGCTGGACCACCGGATTGGCGTCCAGGCCGCCGTATTTGGACGCGTAAGCCAGCACCAGGTCGTAGACGCTTTGCGCCTGCCCCACGTGGTTGGCGGCATAGCCGAGACTGAAGGTGCGAGGATCCTTGGCAACCCAGTCTCCCGGCTCGCCGACCAGGTCCTGGGGCGCCACGGCGACTTCGTGCAGCTTGAGCGCCCAGCTTACCGTCGGCCGCATGCCCATGGTGTCCCAGTTGTCGATCAGCTCGATCCCGTCTCGGTCGCTGGGCAGGGCCACCAGGACCATGCCCTCGCGCGTGGTCGCGGCACCGGGCAAGGTGGCCCAGATCAGCAGGATTCTTGCAACGGGCGCCAGGGTGGCAAAGCCCTTGAAGCCGGACAGGCGGTATGTGCCGTCCTGCTGCCCGACCAATACGGTGTCGTAGCCATGCGGCGCGTCGGCCCGAAGGCTGGCCTCCGAACCCACCGAGGCAAACAGGGCGCCCTCCTGTACGACCATGTCCATGTACTGCTTGATGTCCTTGCCCAGCCGGGCCACCATGCCCACCGCATGGCAATGCACCTGCAGCATCTGCGCGGTGACCGAACAGTTGCGCGCAATCGTCTCGAGCACCTTGTAGAACACGCCGTATGCCTGGCCGGTCCACAGCCCGTGGCCGCCGAACGCCTTGGGCACGGTCAGGCTGAGCAGATTGGCTGCCTTGAGCGCCTCGAAGTTCTCCTTCGGAAAAGACGCGTCGGCATCGTGCTCGGCCGTCACGCGGGAGAAGTTCTTGGAGACTTCGTCGGCCAGCGCTATGAGCCGCTCGTGCTCTGCGGGAAATTGCATGCGGATTCCTTGATATCGGGGGATGGAAACAGGCACAAGGGCCTCAGGTTGTCATGACGGCGGTGGCGTAGCTGCGCTGGACATAAAGCAGCGGCATGCCGCTGCCGTAGTGCAGGTCATGCACCGCGCCGAGGAACATGTAATGCGTGCCGACCTGCTGGGTCCAGACCACATCGCAATCGAAGGCAACCAGCGCATCTGCAAGTCGCGGGCATCCGGACACGCAGCGGGTCCATTCGCCCATCAGGAATTTGTCCGCGCCCGCAGGACCGCCTCGGCCGGCGAAGCAGTCGGACACGTGCCTCTGGTCCTCGCGCAGCACATTCACGCAGAACCTTCCGTTCTCCAGAATGCGCTTGCTGCTGTGCGTGTTCTCGTTGACACATATCAACAGCGTAGGCTGCTCGGTGTCGGCCGACACCGACACCATTGCAGAGAGCGTCAACCCTGCCCGTCCGGCGACGCCGTCGGTGGTGACGACATTGACCGTGCTGGCCGCCCGGCTCATTGCGGCAAGAAACGACTGCTTGAGCGAACCGGCTTGGACTTGTGACATGGCAGCCTCTTGAACATCCTGCAATGGTGCGGTTAAGGAAAGCACTACATCTTCAGGCCGCGCTCTTTGGCGACGCCGGCCCATTTATCCAGTTCGGAGCGGACGAACTCGGTGAACGCCCGCGAATTCGCCTTGCTTTCATCGATGATGAAGCCCAAGGGAGCGAAGCGCTCGCGCAATGCCGGACTTTGCAGGGCGGCCAGCATTGCCTCGTCCAGGCGCGCCACCACTTCCGGGGGCAGGCCCGCTGGCGCCGTCAGCCCGAACCAGGAACTCGATACCGAGGGATAGCCTTGCTCCGTGAAGGTGGCCAGATCCGGATACTGCGGCACCCGTTTTTCCGTGCTGACCCCGAGAAACTTGATGGCGCCGCTTTTTTCTTGCGGGATGTAGGTGGCCATCACATCGCTGATGACGTCGATCTGGCCGCCGAGCAGGTCGGACAAGGCCGCCGATGAACCCTTGTAGGGCACGTGCGTCATGCGAAAGCCGCCGATCGATTGCAGCAGTTCGCCGGTCAGATGGCCCATGCCGCCGGGCCCGCCCGAACCGAAGTTCACGCCCTTGCCGCTGGAACGGGTCGCGTCGATCACGTCCTTGACGGTGGCATAGGGGGCATCCGAACGGGCCACCAACACGATCGGCGACTGCGCCACCAGCGCCAGATGCGTGAAGTCCTTCATGGGGTCGTAGGGCACCTTCGGCCACAGCGCCGGCCCGGCGCCGTGCGCATTCGAGCTCGTCATCAGCAGCGTATAGCCGTCCGGCTGCGCGTTTGCCACCGCTTGCGTGGCGATCTGGCCACCTGCCCCGACCCTGTTCTCGACGATCACTTGCTGGCCCAGCGAATGGCGCAATTCCTCGGCCAGCAGCCTGGCCACCACATCGACCGGACCGCCCGGCGCAAACCCTACGACCAGCCTCACCGGCTTGTCCGGATAGGCGGCCTGCGCGGTGGCCGCGCCGGCGCCCAACAGGGTGCAGGCCAGTAGCGTTTTCAACATCCCCTTGAAACCGTTTTTCATGGCAGTAGTCCTTTTTCCTTTTTCGGTATTTAAGCATCCAAAAAGAATCCATGCAACATCCATGTTGCATTCTCACTGTATACAACAAGAATTCAACCACTTGCAAATGTCATGCCAGGTTTGGAGGACGAGGGGTATCCCGCGCAACCGGCGCGGGTGCGAAGAAAAAGCGCTCTTTTTTGGTGCGCGAATGCGACGTTTTGGGGATATTTGCGGTGCAGGCGGCCTTGCGGGTCATGGACCGGCGGGGGCGCCACAGGCAAACGGCTAGGCGGATGCGCAGGAAAAGCGGCGCAGGCCGGCACCCACTGGCGCGGGTCTTTCGTCTGCCCGGGCGCTAGCGCCTTTCCAGCGCCAGCGCTTGGTAGGCCTGCTTGACCGCCTCGTGGCCGTAGCGGTTTTCCAGGCGCTTGACGATGAAGTGCCCGCGCGCCATGTCCTGGTAATAGGACGTGAACAGGGTGTTGATGGTGGCGCCCGATACGGCGCCGATCACCGGCACGGCCTGCGCGGCGAACTTCTGCGTGACCACCACGCCGAAACGCGAGGCGACCTTCTCGATCAGCCGGGCCATCCAGCGCCCGGCCTGCTGCGGACTCATGTGCACCGCCGCGCCGGCAGCCTTCTTGGCCGCGATGGCGGCCAGCTCCTGCGACAGCCCGCGCATGGCTTCGGCCGTGAAGCTGCGCGCCACGTAGTAGCCGGTCTCGCTGGCATCGTCGGCGCTGCTGCGCCCGCCCAGGGCGAACACCTCGATGCAGGCCTGCTTGGTCTGCAAGGCCTGCAGGTCGAAGCCTTCCTCGCGCGCGATGTCGGCCACCGCCCGCATGATGATGGTGGTGGAAATCGGCAGCTCGACGAACAGCGCCGACATACCGAAGGCCCCGCCGACCGCGCCGGAGGCGGCGGCCGCCACTTTATGCGCCAGGATGGCGGACCTCTTCTGCGGCCCCTTGCCCAGGCTCCAGAGCGCGACCTGCGAGGACTTTTCCAGGGCCGCGTGCACGGCCGCATTGATCTGCCGCGTGACCACGTCCGGCATCTTCTTGAGCGCCAGCTCCAGCGGGCTGCCCACCAGGTTGGCGAGCCTGGCGGTGATGGTCGGCGATTCGAGCAGCGCGACGGCGCGCCGCAGGTCGGCCAAGTCTTGGGGGGAGTCCTGGATTGTCATGCTCTCTGGCCCCGGGGGGCGCAAGTATGCAATGCCCTCAAGTTAGCATGCCGGCGCGGGGCCCCGGCTTGCCCCCCGGCCCGCCATTGCCGGCATATTATTTCCATCGGCCGCGCGCCACGACGGGAAGCCCTGCGACCATGACCGCGAACCTGCAAGCCTTTGTCTTCAATACCACCGCGTCGATCCGCTTCGGTTCCGGCGCCTCGTCGCGGCTGGGCGAGCTGGCCCGCCCTTTCGGCAGCCGCACGCTGCTGGTGACCGACGCCGGACTGGTGCGTGCCGGCCTGATCGCGCCGCTGCGCGAAAGCCTGCAAGGCCACGGCGTGGCCTGCGCGGTATTCGACGCGGTGCAGGCCGATCCGGCCGAGGAGCTGGTGCTGCAGGCCGCCCAGGCGGCGGCCGACGCGGGCGCGCAATCGATCATCGGCGTGGGCGGAGGCTCATCGCTGGACGTGGCCAAGCTGGTGGCCGTGCTGCGCGGCGGCGACCAGCCGCTGGCGCAGATGTACGGCGTGGACAATGTCAGCACGCGCCGCCTGCCCCTGCTGTTGGTGCCCACCACCGCCGGCACCGGCTCTGAAGTCACCCCCATCTCCATCGTCACCACCGGCCGGCATGAAAAGAAAGGCGTGGTCTCGCCGGTGCTGCTGCCCGACGTCGCGCTGCTGGACCCGGTGCTGACGCTGGGCCTGCCGCCCCATGTCACGGCGGCCACGGGCGTGGACGCCATGGTGCATGCCATCGAGGCCTATGCCTCGGCCAGCCCTAACAACAATCCCATCTCGCGGGGCCTGGCGGTGCAGGCGCTGCAATTGCTGGGCGCCAACCTGCGGCGCGCCGTGGCCGACGGCCAGGACCTGCAGGCACGCTCGGCCATGCTGCTGGGCTCGATGCTGGCCGGCCAGGCCTTTGCCAACTCGCCGGTCGCCGCCGTGCATGCCCTGGCCTATCCGCTGGGCGGGCACTACGGCATCGCGCACGGGCTGTCCAACGCGCTGATGCTGCCGCACGTGCTGGCGTTTAACGCGCAGCGCTGCGCTGGCGTGTACGAGCAACTGGTCCCGCATCTTTTTCCGCAGTTGGCGGACGCAGGCCGGGCCGGTTGCCAGGACTTCATCGACGAGCTGGGGCGGCTGTGCCGCGACATCGGCCTGCCGTCGCGCCTGCGCGAGGTGGGCATCCCGCAACAGGCCTGCGCCCTGCTCGCAGGCGAAGCCATGAAGCAGACCCGGCTGCTGGTGAACAATCCCCGCCCGCTGGCCCTGAAAGATGCCCTGGCTATCTACCGCGCGGCCTGGTGAGCGCGCAGGTATGCGGCCTGGCCCGAAGGGCCGGGCGCGACCCTTCGAATAATTCAAACATTCTTCCCGTTAATTCGAAGTTATGCGGTTTAGGCGGCGGTTAGCATCGCCCATCAAACACAACAACGACGGGAGACGCACATGTCTATGCCTGCCTTGCGGCGCGTGGCCGCAGCCGCCCTTCTGGCCGCAGCGCACGTGGCCGCACCTGCCTGGGCCTCGGCCAAGGACGACACGCTGGTGGTCGCCTTCCAGCGCGAAGTCGTCAATCTGGACTATCTGTACACCACCTCGCAGGAACACATCATTCTGTCGGACCTGACGGACGACCGCCTGTTCGACGTGGACCCGCACACCAACGAGATCCGGCCTATGCTGGCCACCGGATACGCCTACGTGGACGACCGGACCATCGACGTGACGCTGCGCGAAGGCGTGCGTTTTCACAGCGGAGCGCCGTTCACGGCCGATGACGTGGTCTATACCTACCAATGGGTGCTTGACGCCGAAAGCGGCACGCGCGCCAGCGGCGCCCTGTCGCGCTGGCTCGACCGGGTCGAGAAAACCGGCCCCATGCAGGTGCGCTTTCACCTGAAGGCCGTGTATCCCCTGGCTTTGCGCGACATGGCCCGGCGCATTCCCATCCGCCGCAATGGCGCCTATGAGGCCGGCGGCAAGCCCGACCGCGGCGCCCAGGCGCTCAAGCCCGATGGACTGGGCCCGTATCGCGTCGAAAGCTTCGAGCCGGGACAACGGGCGGTGCTGCAGCGCTTCGAGGACTATTACGCCGATAGCCCCAAGGGTCGGCCCGCCATCGGACGCATCGTGGCACGCACCCTGCCCGACTGGGGCACCCAGCAGGCCGAACTGATGAGCGGCGGCGTCAACTGGGCCTATGACATGCCGCTGGACGTCGCCCAGAGCATGGCGGCCACAGGGCGCATCCGGCACACCGCCGGCCCCAGCCTGCGGATGAGCTTCGTCGTGCTCGATGCGGCCGGCGTCTCGGGTCCGAGCGTGCTGAACGACCTGAGGGTGCGGCGCGCCGTCAACCACGCGATCAACCGGGAGGCGATCAGCAAGTTCCTGGTGGGCGGCGTCTCGCAAGCGCTGCATACCGCCTGCCACCCGGCGCAGTTTGGCTGCGACCAGGACGTCATGGCCTATCCCTACGACCCCGAGCGCGCCCGCGCCCTGCTCAAGGAAGCCGGCTACAAGGGACAGCCTATCGACCTGTGGGCCTATCGTGAACGCTCGGTGGCCGAGGCGGTGGCGGCCGACCTGACCGCGGCGGGCCTGCGCGTGAACCTGCGCTATGGCCAGCTCGCCTCGCTGGACCAGGCCCGGGCGGCCGGACGCATCCAGGCGTACATCGGCTCGTGGGCCAACGGCGGGACCGCCGACACCGCCATGATCGCCCGCGTGCACTTTGCCGATACCGACCGCAATATGGCGCGCGATGCGCAGGTGGAAGACCTGGTGATGCGAGCCGAGCGCACCAACGATCCGCAGGCCCGCGCCCAGGCCTATTCGCAGGCGCTGGGCATTATCGCCGAGCAGGCCTATTGGGCGCCCCTGTTCACCTATTCGGTCAATTACCTGACCTCGCCCGACCTGTCCTTTCCCGTGCCGCCCGACGGCTTGCCGCGCCTGTACGAGGCAAGCTGGGCCGCCCGCTGAGCGACCGAAACGGAGAACCCCATGTTGCGTTTCGCCTTGCGCAGGCTGGGCCTGGCCCTGCTCGTGGCCCTGGCCGTCTCCTTTGCCACCTTCGCGCTGCTGAACATCGCCACCGATCCGGCCCAGGCCATCGCCGGCGAGAACGCCGAGCCCGAGCTCATCGCGCAGATCCGCGCCGATTACGGTTTCGACCGGCCCTTCCTGGAACAGTACGGCAGCTGGCTGGGCAATGCCGTGCGCGGCGACTTCGGGCGCAGCTACTACTGGCACGATACCGTCAGCCAGCTGGTGCTCAAGCACGCGCCGGCCACCATCCGCCTGGCCTTGATGTCGCTGGCCATCACCGTGCTGCTGGCCATCCCGCTGGGCGTGGCCGCGGCTTTGCGGCCCAACTCGGCGGTCGACCGCCTGGCGCTGGGCGTGGCCGTCTCGGCCCAGGCGGTGCCCAACTTCTGGTTGGGCCTGATGCTGGTCATCCTGCTGTGCGTCATGCTGCCGATCTTTCCCGTGTCCGGCGACGGCACCTGGCTGCACTACGTGCTGCCGTCGATCGTGCTGGGCACCAGTTCGGTGCCCGCGGTCATGAGGCTGACCCGCACCGGCCTGATCGAGGTACTGGGCTCGGACTACGTCAGGACCGCCCGAGCCAAGGGCTACCGGGGCCTGCGGCTGCTCATGCGCCACGCCATACGCAACGCCATGCTGCCCATCGTCAGCGTGCTGGCCGTCCAGCTGGGCCAGAAGTTCGGCGGCTCGGTCATCGTCGAATCCATCTTCGCCATCAACGGGCTGGGGCGGCTGACCCTGCAATCCATCCTGGGCAGTGACATCCCCACCGTCCAGATGCTGATCTTCATTTTCGCCATGGTGTTCATCGTCATGAACTTCCTGGCGGACCTGCTCAATGCCCTGCTCGACCCGCGCATCAGGATGAATTGACATGCAAACCGAAAATACCCTGGCCCGGCCCGGCCTGGCGGCCGCCGAACCGGAAAGCGCGACCGAGCTGCTGGCGCAACGCCGCCGGCACTTCTGGCGGCGGGTCCGCGGCCATACCGGCCTGCAGATCGGCGCGGGCATCATCCTCACGCTGCTGCTCGTAGCGCTGTTTGCACCCTGGCTCGCGCCGCACGATCCTTATGCACAGTCGTTGACCCACCGGCTGCTGCCGCCCGCATGGGCCGAAGGCGGCTCTTGGACCTATCCGCTGGGCACCGACCAGGTGGGACGCGACTACCTGAGCCGGCTGATCCACGGCACGCGCATCTCGCTGCTGGTGGGTTTTGGCGCGGCCAGCGTCGGCTGCCTGGTCGGCGTCACGCTGGGTATTCTTGCCGGCTATTTCGGCGGACGCATCGACTCGGCCATCAGCTTTCTGCTGACTTGCCAGCTGGCCTTGCCCGGGCTGCTGCTGGCCATGGCGCTGGTTTTCATCATCGGCCCCTCGCTGTGGGTGGTGATCGGCATCATCGGCGGCCTGCACTGGACGTACTACCTGGTGGTGACGCGCACCAGCACGCTCAGGCTGCGCCAGCTGGATTTCGTCGCGGCCGCCAAGGCCATCGGCAGCAGCCGCCGGCAGATCCTGTTCTACGAGATCCTGCCCAACATGCTCAACCAGATCATCGTGGTGTTCACCTTCGAGGTCGGGATCGCGGTGCTGGCCGAAGCGGCCCTGTCCTTCCTGGGCGTGGGCGTGCAGCCGCCCACGCCGTCCTGGGGCCTGATGATCGCCGAAGGCAAGGCCGCCATCTTCTTTCGCCCCTGGCTGGTCGTGTTCCCGGGCGTGGCCCTGTTCCTGCTGGTGATCGGCGCCAACCTGCTGGGCGACGGGCTGCGCGACGTGACCGCCCCGGACAAGCGCAGCTGAGCCAAGGAACAGCCATGTCTGAACTGCTATTGGAAATAGAGAACCTCAACGTCGGGCTGCCCACGCAATCCGGCACGCTGCGCGCCGTGCGCGGCATGGACCTGGCGCTGCGCAAGGGTGAAGCCCTGGGCATCGTCGGCGAATCAGGCTCGGGCAAGTCGATGACCGCCCTGGCGCTCATGCGCCTGCTGCCTGCGGGCGCGCAATGGCACGCGCAGGCCATGCGCTTTGCCGGCCGCGACCTGCTCGCCATGCCCGAGCCCGACTTCGCAGGCCAGGTGGCCGGCCGCGGGATCGCCATGATCTTCCAGGAGCCGATGACCTCGCTCAACCCGGTCTACACCGTCGAAAGGCAGATGACCGAGCTGATGATCCGCGACGGCGCCAGCGCGGCGCAGGCGCGCGAACGCGCCTTGTACCTGCTCGATCGCGTGCGCCTGCCCGACCCGCGCGAGCGCCTGCGCAGCTATCCGCACCAGCTATCGGGCGGGCAGCGCCAGCGCGTGATGATCGCCATGGCCCTGATGACCAGCCCGCAGTTGCTGATCGCCGACGAACCGACCACGGCGCTGGACGTGACCGTCCAGGCCCAGATCCTGGAACTGCTGGGCGAACTGCGCGCCGAGTTCGGGATGGCGATGATCCTGATCACGCACGACCTGGCCGTGGTGGCCAGGTCGGTGGACCGGGTCATGGTCATGTATGGCGGCGAACCCCTGGAAAGCGGCTCGACCCGCGCCGTGCTGCAGGACCCGCGCCATCCCTATACGCGCGGCCTGCTTGCGTGCCGGCCCGGCCAGGCGTCGCGCCACGCCCGCCTGCGCGCCATACCCGGCATCGTGCCGTCGCTGGTGCAGCCCTGGACCGGTTGCGTCTTCGCGCCTCGCTGCGGCCACGCCCTGCCCTACTGCACCGGCGGCCAACCCATCGACAAGACGCTGCGCGGACCGCAGACCTGGTTCCGCTGCCTGAACCCGCAGGCCGGCCCGCCGCCGGCCGCGGCACCGGCCGCCGGCCCCGGGACCGCGGCGGCCCGCACCCAGGCGCCCACGCTCGTGGCCCGGCGCATTTCTCGCACCTTCGTGCAGCGCAAGGGCCTGTTCGCCCGGCCCTATACCGTGCAGGCCGTGCGGGACAGCTCGCTGGCGCTCGCGCAGGGCGAAACGCTGGCCGTGGTCGGTGAATCGGGCTCGGGCAAGAGCACGCTGGCGCGCATCCTGCTGGGGCTGGATGCGCCCGACAGCGGCGTGGTCGAACTGGGCGAGCGCCCCATCGGCGAACTATCGCCGGCCGAGCGCGCCAGCTGGATCCAGCCGGTATTCCAGGATCCCTATTCTTCGCTGAATTCCCGCCACACCGTGGGCCAGATCGTCGCCCGCCCGCTGGTGCTGCACCGCGCCTGCGGCACGCACCAGGCGCAGGACCAGGCGGCCCGGATGCTCCAGCGCGTCGGCCTGCCGGCGCGCCTGCTCAACAGCTATCCGAACCAGCTCTCGGGCGGCCAGCGCCAGCGCGTGGCGATCGCGCGGGCCTTGATGCTGGCCCCGCGCATCCTGCTGTGCGACGAGCCGACCTCGGCGCTGGACGTATCGGTGCAGGCGCAGATTCTCAACTTGCTGCAAGACCTTCAAGAGGAGTTCGGGTTGTCCATGCTGTTCATCACGCACGACATCGGCGTCGTCAGGAAGATCGCCGACCGGGTCGTGGTCATGCACCAGGGCCGCATCGTCGAAGACGGTCCGGCTGGCGAGGTGCTCGACCGCCCCTCGCATCCCTACACCGGCCAGCTGCTCGCTTCGGTACCCAGCCTGGAGACGGCCTTCGCGGAGCCGGCGCAATGACCGGCGCGGCGCCCCTGCCCGCCTCCGTAGCCGAGCTCTTCTCGCCCGAGCAGACCTGGCAATCCTGGCTGGATGTCGAGGCCGCGCTGGCGCTGACCCAGGCGCAGCTGGGCATGATACCTGCCCACTGCGCCAGGGAGATCGCCCGCCAGGCCGTGCTCGATAAGCTGGATCTTGATGCGCTGCGCGCCGATATCGGCCGCACCATGGCCCCTGTGCTGTCGGTCGTGCACGCGCTCTCGCACGTGTGCGGCGAGGAAGCCGGCGGCTACGTGCATTGGGGCGGCACTACGCAGAACATCATCTTTGCCGGGCGCCTGCTGCAAATGCGCCGTGCGCACGGCCTGCTGCTGGCCCGCATCGGCCGTTCGCTGGAGCGGCTGGCCGAGCTGGCGCGGCTGGGGGCCGAGGCCGTCATGGCAGGACGCACCAACCGCAAGCACGCCCTGCCGATTACCTTCGGCTTCAAGGTGGCCGGTTGGATCGAGGAACTGGCGCGCTGCGTGCAAAGACTGCAGCAGGTCGAGCCGCGCGCCTTCGCGCTAGTGTTCGGCGGCGCCATCGGAGCCATGCATACCTTCGGCCCCGACGGCCCCCGGCTGGCGCGCGCGCTGGCCGATCGCCTGCAGCTCAGCCATCCGCTGGTGCATTCGCGCGCCATGCTCGATCCGTTCTGCGAGTACGTGGTGGTGCTGGCCCTGTTCGGCATGACCTGCTCGCGCATCGGCAACGAACTGTACCTGCTCATGACCGACGAACTGGGCGAAGTGTCCGAGTCCCTGCCCGAGGGCGTGATCGGCAGCAGCACCATGCCGCACAAGGACAACCCCAAGCATGTGGTGACCCTGATCGCGCGGGCGGCCCGGCTGCGCGCGCTGGCCGCACCCGCGCTGGAGGCCGGCCAGCCCAGCCATGAAGGCGACGCGGCCTGCAACCAGCAGCTCTATGGCCTGATCGACGAAGCGTGCCCGCTGGCCTACGACCTGGCCGTGCGGCTGGAGCAGCTGCTGAGCCTGCTGCGGTTCGATCCGCTGCGCATGCGCCGCAACCTGTCCCTGTCCGCCGACGTGATCGCCTCCGAGCAGCTCATGATGCTGCTGGCAGGCAGGCTGGGACGCCAGCGCGCCCACGACAAGGTCCATGCCGCGATCCGCACCGCGCGCCAGCGCGGCGTGCCGCTGCCGCAAGTGCTGGTGCAAGACCCCGAGATCCACGCCCACTACGCCCAAGCCGAACTGGCGCAGGCGCTCGATCCGGCCCGCTATACCGGCAACAGCCGCGAGACCGCCTTGCAGGCCGCCGAGATGGCCGATGCCCTGGCCTGCCGGCTGCGGCCGGGCTCCCAGCCGGCCCTCGCCCCGGCGGGGAACTAGCGCCTGCCGGCGCCGGTTTCCCGCCCGGCCTGCTGTCCGGGCGGCGGCAGCAGGCGGAAACTGGAGGCGGCCTCGCCCTGCTCGCGGCACAGGCGGCGCACGTAGCCGCGCAGGCTGTCGATGAACAGGTCCGCCAGCGGCGGCCGGCCGCCGGGTGGAAAGATGCAGGCATAAGTCACCCAGCGCGCGGGCTCGACGGGCATGAACGTCAGCGCATCGTCCTCATGCAGCCGCGCGCAGGTGCGGTCCATCAGCGACAGGCCATTGCCGTCGCGCACCAGTTGATGAACCATCATGGTGGAAGTGGTCTCTATCGCCACGCGCGGCTTGGCTCCCGCGGCGGCGAACACTTCGTCCAGCCGGCGGCGCCATAGCTGGTGGGGCTGCAGCGTCACCATGTCCTCTTCGAGCAGATCCTCAGCATGCACGCTCTGCCTGCCCGCCAGCCTATGCTTGCGCGGCAACAGCGCCTCGACGCGCGCCTGCAGCACCGGTTCGATCTGCAGGTCGACGGTGGCATTGGTAATGGGCAGCGACAGCAAGCCGAGGTTGTAGCGCCTGCGCGCGACCTTGTTCTCGATTTCGAACCGGCCTTCGATGTGGATGCGGCAATCGAATCCGGGATGCAGCTTGCGCATGTCGCTGATGGCCGGCGACACCAGGCAGGTTCCCAGGGGAACCGAGGTCACCAGCGTGAACTTCTCGCGGTTCTTGCCGCGGATGTCCTCGGCGATGCGCGGCAGCTCGTCCACGCCGACCAGGATGTGCTCGGCCTCCTGGAAGAACAGCTCGCCCTCCGGCGTCAACAGCAGGCGCCGGCGCGAGCGGGTAAACAGCTTGAGCCGCAGTTCGTCCTCCAGCAAGGCGATCAGGCGGCTGGCCGCGGACTGGCTCAGGTGCAGCTGCTCGGCAGCGCCGGCCAGCGAGCCGCGCAGGACGATCAGGCGAAACAGCCGCAGCGATTTCAGGTTCATGGCACCAGGCTGGCCGCCGGCGCCGGGCATGCGGCGTGTACGGGCGATCGCTTGCGTAATTTCGAACAGGTCATTGCTTAATTCGAATAATCCGTGCAATGGGCGAGGCTAGGATGCCAGAACCGCAGCGCCCGATCAATGAAAAACCAACGGCCTGCGCAGCAAAGAGGAGACCATCATGCAACGATCGCTTCTGGCCGCGGGCTTGCTGGCCTGCGCGGCGGCATCGCAGGCAGCCTTGCCCGAAGGCGCGGGCCAGTATGTCTATCGGGACGCCGACGGCGGCGAGGTCCCGGTCTATTACTACGTGCCGCCCGGCGCCGCGCCCGGCGCGCCGGTTGTGCTGGTGCTGCATGGCTTGCAGCGCGATGCCGGGCAATACCGGGACGGCTGGATCGAAGCGGCCGGGCGGCACGGCCTGACCGTACTGGCGCCGCTGTTCACCCGCGAGCGCTTTCGCGGCGCGAACGGCTACCAGCTGGGCAACGTCTTTCATGCCCAGACCGACGACGAGATCCGCGGCCGTGCGCGGCCCGCGCGCAGCAATCCCCCCTCGGACTGGAGCTTCGCACTGCCCGATGCCGTCTTTCGGGATTTCACGCGCCGCCAGCCTGCGGCCCCCGCCGGCTATACCTTGTACGGCCACGGCGCGGGCGCGCAGTTCGCGCAACGCTATGCCCTGTTCCGTCCGCATTCGCTAGCTTGCCGCATCATCGCGGCCAACCCGGGCTGGTACACCTTTCCCGACCGGGAAATCGAATGGCCCTATGGCCTGAAAGGCGTCGGCTTGCTGGACGACGCGGCGCTGGATGCTGCGCTTGGCGCCCCCTTGCTGTTGATGCTGGGCGAGGAAGACACCTCGCGCGGCGGCGTGATCCGCGTGACCGAAGGCGCCGACGCGCAAGGTGCCGACCGCAAGGCGCGCGGCGAGAACTTCTTCGCCTACGGGCAAGCGCTGGCCGCACGGCGCGGTGTGCCCAGCGGCTGGCGGCTGCAAGCCGTCGCCGGGGCGGGCCACCGCAATGCCGAGATGGTCGACGCGGTCGCCGCCGCCATCCAGCACTGCCCCGCTCCCTAGGTTCCATCCCCCCCCCGTATCGCAGGCAGCGCGCGGCACGCAAGGTGCCGCCGCCCCGCTTGCGCCTGAAAAAACCATACCGACAAGGAGACATCATGTCCAAGTTCTTTAACTATCCCTTGCTGGCCGGCACCATCCTGGCGGCGGCCGGCGCACCAGCCGCCGCGCAGTCCTCGACCCGGGTCGAGCTCTACGGCGTCATCGACGTGGGCTTTCTGCACGACAGCGACGAGGTGAACGGCTCTTCCACCGGCGTGAACAGCGGTGGCGAAGCAGGTTCACGCTGGGGCCTGCGCGGCGCGGAGGACCTGGGCGGCGGCTGGAAAGCCACGTTCCAGGTCGAGGGAGGCATCGACATGACCAATGGGCGCTCGCAGCAAGGCGACCGGCTGTTCGGCCGCTGGGCCTACCTGGGCCTTGCCGGGCCTTATGGCGAGATCCGCGCTGGCCGCCAATGGGTGCTGGGGCGCGAATGGGGCGGTGCGGCCACGCCGTTCGGCATCGCCTGGATGCGCTCGGGCCTGGGCACCACCTTCGGCTACAACGACGGCGACTTCGGCTCCAGCGGCATCGCCGACAACATGGTGATGTATCGCTCGCCGCGCGTGGGCGGCTGGGAAGCCGCCCTGGGCTACAGCTTCCAGCCCAACGGCGAGCAGGAGGCCGGGCCGGCCAACAACGATCGCGTGCTGACCGGCGGCCTGCGCTATGCGCGCGGCCCGGTGCGCGTGGCGCTGACCTACGAGCATGCCTATGCCAGCCAGAACCGCAGGGTCGGCGGGCGGCCCGCCACCGACGCCACCAACTGGCAGCTGGGCGGCTCCTACGATTTCGAGGTGGTGCGGGTCTATGGCGGCGTGGGCCGTATCAGCGACGCATCGCGCGGCCCGGCCAGGCTGATGGAGAAGGACGTGGCGTGGACCGCCGGGGTGCGCGTGCCGGCCGGCCCGGGATCGATACTGGCTTCGTGGCAGCAGACCACGCGCTCGGACATCCAGGGCGGGGCGCTCGGCTACCAATACGTGCTGTCGCGCCGCACCGACATCTACGCCTTCGTGAACCATACCGAGACCCGCAACCGCAATAGCGGCGAGGATGAAGGCCGCACCCAGTTCAGCGTGGGCATGCGCCACCGCTTCTAGGCGGCCGATCCGGCAGGCGCCGCCGCGCGCGGCGGCGTCATGAAAACTATTCATAGCCCGAAGCGATATTCATCATTTGTCCCCGGCGCCCCGGCCGCCGTACGCTCCCGGATCAGCTGCCAGCCATGGCCGCTGGCATAACTCTTACAAATCTGGGACAGCGTATGAAAACCTGGCTTGCATGCCTGCTCGCACTCGCGACGATATCCGCCCCTGCCGCAGCGCAGGACTACCCCGAACGCCCCGTGCGCATGCTGGTGCCCTTCGCCCCCGGCGGCGTCGTGGACATCGCCGCGCGCCACGTCAGCGAACAATTGTCCAAGACCTGGAATCAATCGGTGATCGTGGAGAACCGGCCCGGCGGCAACGGCTTCATCGCCACCACCGCGGCGGCGCGCGCCGCGCCCGACGGCTATACGCTGCTCATGGCCCACACGGGCGAGTTCTCGGTCAACCCCGCGGTGTTTCCCAAGGTGCCCTACGACCTGGAGCGCGACTTCGAGCCCATCACCCTGGTCAGCGACACGCCGCTGGTGCTGGCCACCAAGTCGGACTCCAAGCTCGATTCGATCAAGACCGTCATCGAGCTGTCCAAGGCCAAGCCGGGCTCGCTGACTTTTTCCTCTCCCGGCACGGGCAGCTTCAACCACCTTGCGGGCGAATGGTTCGCCAACAGCGCCGGCATCGAGCTGATGCACGTGCCCTATCGCGGCGGCTCGCCGGCCGCGGCGGCCGTGGCCTCCGGCGAAGTCTCGCTGGGCGTGGTGGCCGCCTCGTCCATGGACCAGTTCGTCAAGTCCGGGCACGTCAGGATCCTGGCGGTGATGACCGAGCGCAAGATCGCCTCGCGCCCCGATTGGCCCACGCTGCAGGAGGTCGGCGTCAAGGACGTGGACGCGGCCAACTGGGTCGGCCTGTTCGCCCCCAAGGGCACGCCGCCCGAGATCCTCGAGAAGATCAACCGCGACGTCAACGCGGCGCTCCGGAGCCCCAAGCTGCAGGAAACCTTTGCCATGGGCGGCGGCGAGGCGGTGGGCACCACCCCGCAGGAGTTCCGCGAACGCATCGCGCGGGATCTGCAGACCAACCGCGAAATCGCCCAGCGAGCCGGCGTGCAGATCCAGGAGTGACATCCCTTTCCCGCCGGATGCGGCCGGCCGCGGGCCGCGCCGCACCGCACGCATAAGCCATCAAGAACCAGGAGTCGGCAGCATGTCCGCCAGACCGGAAACACCCCCCCGATACGGCCAGGCCCAGGCCAGCGACGGCGCGAGCCTGCACTACCAGATCCACGAGAATCCGGCCAGCGAGCACTGCATCGTGCTGCTGCACTCGCTGGCCATGGACCATCGGTTCTGGCGCCTGGTGGCGCCGGCCCTGGCCGGCCAGGCCACGGTGCTCTGTCCGGACGTACGCGGGCATGGCGCCTCGTCCAAGCCGGCCGGCCCCTACGACATTGCCCTGTTCGCCCGCGACCTGAAGGAGCTGCTGCAATCGCTGGGGTACCGGCGCGCCATCGTGGGCGGGGCCTCGATGGGCGGGTGCATCGCGCTGCAGTTCGGCATCGACCATCCCCAGATGACGGCCGGCCTGGCGCTGATCGATACCACGGCCTGGTACGGCCCGAGCGCGCCGGCGGACTGGGCCGGGCGCGCGCACAAGGCCGCCAGCGAAGGCTTCGGCGCGCTGGTGCAATTCCAGGCCACGCGCTGGTTCAGCGACGCGTTTCGCGCCGCGCAGCCCGAGACCGTGCAGGCATGCATCGACACCTTCCTGGCCAACGATACCGACGCCTACGTGGCCACCTGCCACGCCATGGGCGGCTTCGACGGCCGCGAAGGCGCCAGGCGCATCGCCTGCCCCACCGAGGTCCTGGTCGGCGAGCAGGACTATGCCGCCCCGGTATCGATGGCCCAGGACCTGCATGCCGCGATCGCCGGGTCGGCCCTGACCGTGATCCCGGCTGCCCGGCATCTCACCCCGCTGGAGACGCCCGCCGTGATCGTGCAGGCCTTCGAGCGCCTGCTGGCCGGCGCATCGGGCGCGCCCGCATGAGCCCGCGCACAGCCAAGCGAGGAACCCCGCGGTGATACCTTTCGAATATCTGACACCCCGTACGCTGGAAGAAGCGATACAGCTTCTGGATCCCGAGGATCCCGACATCCGCCCGGTGGGCGGCGGCACAGCCGTCATGCTGATGATGAAGGCCGGCGTGCTGCGCCCCACGCGCCTGGTCAGCCTGGGCAAGGTCCAGGACACGTACCGGCAGATCCAAGTGGACAGCGAAGGCGCGCTGCGGGTGGGCGGCATGACGACGCTGGCCCAGCTCGAGCGCTCGCCCCTGGTGCAGCGCGGCTGGCCCATGCTGGCGCGCACGTTCAAGGCCTTGTCGAACATCCGCGTGCGCAACGTCGCCACGATAGGCGGCAACCTGGCGCACTGCGATCCGCACATGGACATGCCGCCGGTGCTATCCGCGCTGGGCGCCAGGGTCGTGGCCAGCGGCCCGGCCGGCGCGCGCGAGATCGACGTCGAGCAGCTGTGCGTCGGCTACTACGAGACCGTGCTGGCGCGCAACGAGATCATCTCCGAAGTCATCGTGCCGCCCATGCGCCAGGCGCGCGGCGCCTATTTCAAGGTGACCACCCGCGCGGCGCACGACTGGCCGGCCCTGGGCGTGGCGGTGACGCTGCAGGCCCAGGGCGACCTTATCCGCCAGGCCCGGATCGTGGTGGCAGCCGCCACCGACCGGCCGACCCGCCTGCCGGCGCTCGAGCAAGCGCTGCGCGATACGCGTTTCGATGAAGACGGGATCCGGCAGGCGGCGCTGGCCGCGGCCCGGGAACTGGACATCGCCAGCGACCAGCACGGCTCGGCGCAATACAAGAAACACTTGCTGGGCGTCTACCTGGGCCGCGCGGTGCGCGCGGCCTTGGCCGAACGGCAAGGAGACGGTGATCATGAACAGCATTGACGACCCCGGCCTGGCCCGCGCGCAGGTCGGCAAATCCCGGCACCGGCTGGAAAGCCGGGCCAAGGTGACGGGCCGGGCCGACTACACGCATAACCTGGCGCTGCCCGGCATGCTGCACGCCAAGATCCTGCGCAGCACGGTGGCGCACGCAAGAATCGTGTCCATCGACGCGGAGGCGGCGCGACGGCTGCCCGGCGTGCAGGCCGTGGTGACCGCGCAGGACATCCTGAAGGTGATTCCCGAGCCCTATTTCGGCCCGGCCTTCCACGACCAGCCCATCCTGGCGATCGACAAGGTCCGCTACGTGGGCGAACCGGTGGCCGTGGTGCTGGCGCACGACCCCTACGTGGCCGAGGAAGCGCTGCATCACGTTTACGTCGAGTACGACGAGCTGCCGGCGGTGTTCGACGAAGTGCAGGCCGCCAAGTCCGAAACGGTCGTGCACGAGGCCCTGCGGCCGGCCGGCACGTTTCCCGATCTGAAGCACCTGGCGGGCCGGCGCGACACCAATATCGCCCTGGACTTCAGCGTGCGCAAGGGCGACGTGGAGGCGGCCTTCGCCCAGGCCAACCACGTGTTCGAGCATACCTTCCGCACGCAGCAGGTCATGCATACCCCGCTCGAACCCATGGTGACCGTGGCCGAGCTAACCGATGCGGGCCTGACGCTGCATACGGCTTCCCAGAGCCCTTCCTTCGTCCGGCTGGAGATCGCCCGGCTGCTGAACTGGCCCGAAGCCAGGGTGCGCGTGCGCACGGGGCTGCTGGGCGGGGGCTTCGGCGCCAAGCTGTATATCAAGCTCGAGGCGCTGGCCGCTGCGCTCGCGCTGATAGCGCGCAGGCCGGTCCGGGTGGCGCTGACCATGGAAGAGCAGTTCTACACCATCACCAAGCACGGCACCACCTTCAAGATCAAGACGGCCGTCACCCGTGAAGGCCGCATCACCGCGCGCCGCTGCGAAGTCTGGTGGAACGGCGGCGCCTACGCGGACATCGGCCCGCGGGTGACGCAAAAATCGGGATTCACCGCCGCCGGTCCGTACGACATCGACAACGTCTGGATCGACTCGTACCAGGTCTACACCAACCTGCCGCCGGCCGGCGCCTTTCGCGGCTTCGGCATTACCCAGATGGTATGGGCCTACGAAAGCCAGGCCGACATCATCGCGCGGGCCCTGGACATGGATCCCGTGCAGTTCCGCCGCCTGAACCTGCTGCGCGAAGGCCGCCCTCATGCGACCGGCACGGTCATGAAGGACGCCGCGCTGATCCAGGCGCTGGAGCGCACGGCCGAACTGATGAAGTGGGACGAGCCCCTGCCCAGGGGCCAGGGCACGCTGCGCCGCGGCCGCGGCATCGGCATCGGCTTCAAGGCCCTGGTCGCGCCGACCACCTCGATGGCCATGGTGAGCCTGTCGGCCGACGGCAGCTGCTTCGTCTATTCCAGCACCGTGGACATGGGCCAGGCATCGGACACGGCCATGGCCATCATCGCCGGCGAAGTGCTGGGCCTGGACCCGGACACCATCCGCGTGATCCATCCGGACACCGACGTCACGCCCTACGACATGGCGACGCTGGGGTCGCGCTCGACCTTCCATATGGGGCATGCGGTGCGCCTGGCGGCCGAGGATGCGCTGGCCAAGATGCGGGCGCTGCAGGCCGAGCTGGGCCTGCCCGCGCAGGACAAGCCCGATGCCGCGCAGCTGCTGGTCAAGCGCTACGGCATGCGGGCCGGCAACATCATCGGCATAGGCAGCTTCGTGCCCGAATACATCTCGCCGGACAAGCAGACCGGCCAGTCCGAGAACATCACGCCCAACTGGATGGTGGGCGCGACGGGCGTGGAAGTCGAGGTCGATACCGAGACCGGCAAGTTCCGCGTGGTGCGCATGCTCAACGTGGGCGACTGCGGCACGGCGATCAACCCGCGCATCGTCAAGACCCAGCTCTCGGGCGCCGCCATCATGCAGCTGGGCGCGGCGCTGTACGAGGAGATGGACTTCGACGAGAACGGGCAGCTGCGCAACGCCTCGTTCGCCGAATACAAGATCCCGGGCATCCACGACGTGCCGCAGGACTTCGGCACCGAGATCGTCGATGCCTGCCAGCGCAACGGCCCATTCGGCGCCAAGGGCGTGGGCGAGTCGGGCACCTTCGGCGTGGCCTCGGCGATCGCCGCGGCCATCGAGGACGCCGTCGGCGTGCGCCTGTTCAGCATGCCCATCAAATACGAGTCGGTCTGCCAGGCGCTGCAGGCGCGCCGGGCCGGCCAGCCGGAGGAACAGCCATGAATGGCCAGACGACCCGCATCCAATTCACCCTGAACGGCCAGGCCGTCCAGGCCGACATCCAGACGCACCACAACGCGCTGGACGTGCTGCGCAACACCTTCGCCCTGTTCGGCGCGCGGGAAAGCTGCGGCCAGGGCCTGTGCGGCTGCTGCACCATCATCGTCGACGGCAAGAGCGTCAGCGGCTGCCTGTACCTGGCCGCGGCGCTGGATGGCACCGAAGTGCGGACCATCGAGAGCCTGGACGCCGACGGCGAGCTGCACCCCGTGCAGCAGGCGTTCATCGATTGCGACGCGTTCCAGTGCGGCTTCTGCACCTCGGGCTTCATCCTGATGAGCCAGCAGCTGCTGGCCGAGAATCCCCGTCCCAGCGAGGCGGAAATCAAGAACTATCTTTCGGGCAACCTGTGCCGCTGCGCGGCCTATCCCGAGATCATCGAGGCGGTCCAGCTGGCCGCGACCCGCATCAACGCTTCCAAAGAGGCCATGTAGTGCAGCTCAAGGATCAACAAATCATCAACCTGCCGGTCCAGCAGGTCTGGGCCGCGCTGAACGACCCGGCCATCCTGCAGCAATGCGTGCCGGGCTGCGACACCTTCGAGCCGGTCGGGGAGAACCAGTACAAGGTGGTCATGACCGCGTCGGTAGGTCCCATCCAGGCCAAGTTCACGGGCAAGCTGCAGCTGTCGGACATCGTGCCGCCCGAGTCGTACACGCTGAGCTTCGAAGGCTCGGGCGGGGCGGCCGGCTCGGGCAAGGGCAACGCCACCGTGCAGCTGGCCGAGGTTCCCGAGGGCACCCTGCTGTCGTACGCCGTCTCGGCCACCGTCGGCGGACGGCTGGCCCAGGTGGGCGCGCGCCTGATCGATGGCGTGGCAAAGAAGATGGCCGACCAGTTCTTCTCGCGCCTGAAGGCCCTGCTCGAACCGGCGCAGGCCCAGGCGCCCGCGCCGCAGCCCGAGGCGGCCAGCCCGCCCGCCCGCGCCCCGGCATCCAGGCGCTCGCTGCTTTGGCCCGCCGTGGCCGGCGCGGCCGTCATCATCGGCCTTATCATCTACCTGAACTGACCCAGCGGCCCCCACGGAAGACGCAAACATGCAATTCATCAACGATCCCGGCAATCCGCCCGCCGGCCACTATTCGCAGGCGGTCGTCGTCAATGGCCTGGTCTTCCTGTCGGGAATCCTGCCGGCCGCACCGCAAGGCAGCTTCGAAGAGCAGGTCCGGCAGGTGCTGGCCAAGGCCGACGAGGTCCTTCACAACGCCGGCAGCGCGCTGGACCATGCCGTCCAGTGCACCGCCTACATCGTCGGCGTCGAGAACTGGCCCGACTTCAACCGCATCTACAAGGAAGTGCTGGGCGCGCACAAGCCGGCCCGCACCGTGGTGCCGGTGGCCGAGCTGCACTACGGCGCCCTGGTCGAGCTGCAGGTGGTCGCGGCCCTGAGGCAGGCCGCCTGAGCCGTCCCGGCCAACCCGGGCGCTAGGCGCCAGGCGGGCGGCGGCCGAACTTGCCCAGCGCCCATTGCTTGAAGTGCCGGATCTTCGGCACTTCGGCCAGGTCTTTGCGATAGCCCAGGAAATAACTGACGCTGAGCCTGACCTTCTTGTCGAAGGGAATAACCAGCGCGCCGCTGGCCAGCTCCTTCTGGATGATCCAGGAGCGGCCCATGCAGATGCCGATGCCCGCCATGGCCGCTTCAACCGGCAGGCACAGGCCGCTGAAGCTGATCTCGTCCTTGAACGCCAGCGGCTCCGGACAGGTATAGGACATCCAGGTAGCCCAGTCGTCGTCCACCAGGGGCGATACCGAACGCAGGATGGTGTGCCGCGTCAGGTCCTGCAGCGTGTTCAGCCGCCCTGCCGCCAGCAGGGCGGGGCTGCATACCGGAAAAATATCGTCGGGCGGAAACAGGTGCACTGCCAGGTCGGGCATGGTGTTCATGCCATATCCGATGCACACGTCGAAGTCGTGCTCCTGGATGCGGTCCACGCCCACCACCGGCGTCAGGCGGATCTCGATCTCCGGGTGCCTGCGCCGGAAATCCTGCAGCTCGGGCACCAGGCACCGCGACGCGAAGCTGGACAGGCAGGCGATATGCAGGCGCGAGCGGCGCAGATTGGATATCTCGTCCGAAGCCGTCCCTATCATCACCAGCGCAGGCTTGATCTTCCTGAGATAGTGCATGCCGGTATCGGTCAGCGCGACCCTGTTGGTGCTGCGGTCGAGCAATTGGGCGCCCACCAGCGTTTCCAGTTCCTTGATCTGGTGGCTGATCGCCGTCTGGGTCAGGTTCAGTTCGCGGGCCGCACGCGTGAAGCTCAGGTGGCGGGCAGTGGCTTCGAAGGCGCGCAAGGTGTTCAGTTTCGGAAGGTGTTTTGGCATCGTTTCCGCCTCCTGCGGCGGCGTGCAGGCGGCGGACAGCCCCCCAGCCCTGGCGAATCTATGTGCAAAAAAAAGCATATAGCATCGCACAAACCCCCGCCGGCTAGCACCGGGACTACCCTGAGCGGACTGCCTGCCCCGCTGGCCCCGGGCCATGAAAACGGCTCATGGACCGTAGCGGGAATTTTCGTTTGGCCCGGATGCCGGCGGCCACTATCCTTCATCCGGATACATGCCTGCCCGCAAGCCTTCGCGCGGGAAGCACCAACAGGGGACAAAGGAAGATGAATGCAAGCAAAGCGCCGGCCATGCCGGCCTACGGAAACTGGATCAACGGCCGGGAAGAAGCCTCCGGGGCCACATGCGAGACGCTCAATCCCTATAACCAGCAGCCGTGGGCCACGGTGGCGCAGGGAACCGTCCAGGACGTGGACCGCGCGGTCCGCGCGGCCCGCGCCGCCTTCGAGCAAGGCCCCTGGGCCGCCATGACGGCCACCGAACGGGCCGCGCTGCTGCGCCGCCTGGGCGACATCATCAAGCGCGACGCCCAGGAGCTGGCCCGCATCGAATCGACCGACAACGGCAAGCTGTACAAGGAAATGCTCGGGCAGTGGCAATACCTGCCCGAATGGTTCTATTACAACGCCGGCCTGGCCGACAAGCTGCAAGGCGACGTGATTCCCTCGGACCGGCCGAACTTCATGATCTACACGCGCCACGAGCCGCTCGGCGTCGTGGGCGCCATCACGCCCTGGAATTCCCCGGGCCTGCTGCTGATCTTCAAGCTGGCAGCCGGGCTGGCCGCCGGCTGCACCTTCGTGGTCAAGCCGTCCGAACACACGCCGGTGTCCACCGTCGAGCTGGCCCGCCGCATCCACGAAGCCGGCTTTCCGCCCGGCGTCTTTAATGTCGTCAACGGCCCGCCCGAGGTGGGCGCCGCGCTGGTCGGCCATCCCGGGATCGACAAGATCGCCTTCACCGGCGCCACCGAAACCGGCAAGAAGATCGCGGCGCAGGCGGCCCGCAACCTGACTCGCGTGTCCCTGGAGCTGGGCGGGAAATCGCCCAACATCGTCTTTGCCGACGCGGACCTGGATGTGGCGGCCAACGGCGCGGTGGCCGGCATCTTTGCCGCCACCGGCCAGACCTGCATGGCCGGGTCGCGCCTGCTGGTGCAGCAGGACGTGCACGATGCGCTGCTGGACAGGATCGTCGAGCAGACCCGCTCCATCAAGCTGGGCGACCCCATGGACCCGGCCACGCAGATGGGCCCCTGCGCCAACGAACCCCAGCTGCGCAAGGTGCTGGAATACATCGACGTCGCCCGGCAGGAAGGCGCAAGCCTGAAGTACGGCGGCCAGGTCGATCCGGCGCTGGGCGGGCTGTTCGTGCAGCCGACCGTGTTCGCCAACGTGCACAACGCCATGCGCATCGCCCGCGAGGAAGTGTTCGGGCCCGTCCTGAGCGTCATCCCTTTCAAGGACGAGGAAGAGGCGATCCGCATCGCCAACGACACCCGCTTCGGCCTGGCCGCCGCGGTCTGGACCCAGAACGTGCATCGCGCCCACCGCGTGGCCCACAGGCTGCGGGCCGGCACGGTGTGGATCAACGCCTATCGGGTGGTGTCCTTCGCGGCGCCTTTCGGCGGCTACGGCGAAAGCGGGCTGGGCCGCGAAAACGGCGTGGACGCGATCCGCGAGTTCACCGAAACGAAATCGGTCTACGTCGAACTGAGCGGCGCGCCGCGCGATCCGTTCAAGCTGGGATAGCCGCGCCGCCAGGGCGCGCGGCGAACCGGCCGGGCCTCATCGCCTGGCCGGCCCGCAGAACCTGCCCAGCGCCCACTCCCTGAAATACCGGATCTTGGGCACGTCGGCCAGGTCCTTGCGATGGCCCAGGAAATAGCTCACGTCCAGGCAGACCTGCTGGTCAAAAGGCGCCACCAGGCTCTTGTTCTCCAGTTCCTTCTGGATGATCCAGGAACGCCCCATGCAAACCCCCATGCCCGCCACGGCGGCCTCCACCGTCAGGTAAAGGCCGCCGAAGCTGATCTCGTCCTTGAACGCCAGCGGTTCCTGGCAGGCATAGGACATCCACACCGACCAATCGTCGCCCACCAGCGGCGATAGCGACCGTATGATGGTTTGCTCCACCAGGTCCGCCGGCGTGCGCAACCGGCCACCCTGCAGCAGCGTGGGACTGCATACCGGGAATATGTACTCGGGCGAGAACGGATACACGGCCAGGCCCGCAATGGTGTTCATGCCGTAGCCGATGCATACGTCGAAATCCTGCTCCTGCAGCCGGTCCACGCCGATCACCGGGGTCAGGCGTATCTCGATGTCCGGATGCCGCTGCCGGAAATCCTTCAGCGCCGGCATCAGGCACTTGGACGCGAAGGTCGACAGGCTGGCGATATGCAGCCGTGAGCGGCGCACGCTCGATACCTCGTCCGAGGCCGTGCCGATCATGACCAGCGCCGGCTTGATCTTGCGCAGGTAGGTCATCCCGCTGTCGGTCAGGATGACCTTGTTGGTGCGCCGCTCGAACAGCTGGGCGCCCACCAGCGCTTCCAGTTCCTTGACCTGGTGGCTGATGGCAGTCTGCGTCAGGTTCAGTTCGCGGGCGGCGCGCGTAAAACTCAGGTGACGCGCGGTGGCTTCGAATGCGCGCAGCGCGTTCAGCTTGGGCAAATGCTTGGGCATGGGGGTCCTCCTCCTGTGGACGACATATAGCAAGCCCCCGGCGCGCGCGCACTTGGTGAAAGCCAGCAAGGCGGCTATTGCGCCCTCAGTTGCATGGCACTGATGTCCTTGCCGTTACGCTCGTATTCCTGCCTGAAACGCGCGGCCACCTGCGCCACGGGCGGCGATTGTGGCTCGATGCCGCCGTTGTGCATGGCCTGCCTGAATTTTTCCGTCTGCACCACTGCCCGCACCGCCTCGTTGATCTGCTGCACCAGCGCATCGTCGGCCGAGGCCGGGGCGTACAGGCCCAGCCAGCCGGTGGCGCTGAAGCGCTCATAGCCCAGCTCGGTGGCAGTAGCCACCTCGGGCAGCAATGCCGAACGCCGCTCGCCCAGGCTGGCCAGGAACACCACCCGCGCGTCCTTGAGCAGGGGCACCACCGTTCCTATCGATACCGTCATCACGGGCAGGTGGCCGGCCATGACGTCCTGCACGGCCGGCGCGGCGCTCTTGTAGGGGACATGGTTCAGCTTGATGCCCGCTTGCCGCTGGAACCGTTCCCAAGCCAGGTGGTGAGTGCTGCCGATGCCGTTGGTGGCATAGTCGATGCCGCCCGGCTTCTGCCTGGCCCTGTCCACCAGCTCCTGGAGCGAGCGAAAGCCAGCGTTGGCATTTGCCATGACCACATAGGGATAGGTGCCGGTCATGGCTACCGCCTTGAGGTCCCCCAGCGTGTCGTAGGTCAGGTTGGGATTGAAATGCGGCATCGAGACCAGCACGCCATCGTCAGCATAGAACAGCGTATAGCCGTCGCCCTTGGATTTGGCCGCCGCGGCCGCGCCCAGGGCCCCGGCGGCGCCGGGCTTGTTCTCCACGATCACGGGCTGCCCCCAATGCTTGCCCAGACCCTCGGCCAGCGCGCGGGCGGTGATGTCCACGACGCCGCCAGGCCCGTAGGGCACGATCAGCGAGACCGGCCTGGAAGGAAACGGCTCGGCGCGCGCCAGTCCGGCCGCGGCGCAGGCCAGCACAAGAACCCCGAGCCTGGCGGCCCGCTCCAGCGTAGTGGCGAAGTTTTTCATGCTTGTCTCCATATCGTTTGAGAGGCTTGTACGTGGTCGACGCACAAGTCCGCGGTCGAGCCGCAACCCAGCAGCGCCATGACGCGATGCGTCTCCTCCACCAGGATCTGCAGCACCCTGGACGCTCCCGCCTGCCCTCCAGCGGCCACACCATACAGCGGCGCGCGTCCCAGCGTGACGGCGCGCGCGCCCAGCGCCAGCGCCTTGACGATGTCCGAACCGCGGCGAAAGCCGCCGTCGACCAGCACGGTGAGCGCGTGGCCCACCTCCGAGGCAATCGGCTCGACCATCCGCAGCGTCGGCGCCACGCCATCGAGCTGGCGGCCGCCGTGATTGGAAATCACGATGCCGTCGGCCCCCACGGCCAGGGCCTGCCTGGCATCCTCCACGCACAGGATGCCCTTGATCACGAACGGGCCCGGCCAGAGCCGGCGGATGTGCCGGACGTCGTCCCAGGACAGGTCCGGGTGCCTGTGCTTGCGGGTGAACGCCGCGATCTCGTGCACGTTGGCCTGCGGATGCACGAACTCCAGCAGGTTCTCGAAGCGCGGCACGCCGCGCAGCCAGACGCCCAGCAGCCAGCGCGGATGCATCAGGCCGTCGAGCACCGTCCTGGGCTTGATCGTGACGTCGTGGGCGAAATGGTTGCGCCGGTCGCGCTCGCGGTTGCCGGGCACCGGGGTGTCGACCGTCAGCACCAGGCAGGTGAACCCCGCGCCGCGCGCACGCTCGAGCAGGCGCTTCCATACCGGAGGCTCGCCCCAGGGATAGAGCTGGAACCACTTCACGCCCTTGCAGGCCGCGCCGACCTGCTCGATGGAATCGTTGGAGGCGGTGGCCAGCGCAAACGCCAGCCCGGCCTGCGAGGCAGCCTGCGCCAGGGCCAGGTCGGCATGGCGGTGGAAGATCCCGTTCATGCCGGTCGGGCCCACCACGGCGGGAAACGATACCGTTTCGCCGAACAGGTCTGTCTGCATGGCGATGGCCTTGTGCCCGGCCGTCACCCTGGGCACCAGGTCGATCTCGTCGAAGCAGGCGCGGTTGCCGCGCAGCGTCTTCTCGTCCTCTGCGCCCCCTTCCAGGTACTCGTATATGATCCGCGGCAGCCGGCTGCGCGCCAGTTTGCGGATATCGTCCACGTTGATCGCGGCATCGATGTTCATGACTCTGCCTTCTTCTGCGCGATGGTGGCGTCACTTGCCCCGCGACAACGGGGCGATGGCGTAGCCCGTCGCGACGTGGGCGTCGATGAAATAGGGCTTGCCCCGCTTGACCGCCTCCAGCCCGCGCAGGATGGCCCGCTCCAGGTCGGGCACGTTCCTGACCGGGCCTTCGCCGTCCACGCCCTGCGCGCGCGCCAGGGCCGCCAGGTCCGGCGCCGGATCGTCGATGCGCTGGCCGATCCAGCGGTTTTCCACCGGCCGGCCGCGAATCCGGGCCACGGCCTCCTGGTGCATTTCGTCGTTGAAGTTCGAGCGGTTGTTGGACACGATGATCAAGGCCGGCAGCTCGTAGCGCGCCGCCGTCCACAATGCCGTGGCGCCTTGCAGGAAGTCGCCGTCGCCCATGACCGATACCACCAGCCGCCCGGACCCCTTGAGCGCCAGCGCGATGCCCACCGTCAGGCCGGGCCCGGCCGCCAGGCCCGCCCCGCCATCGCTGCCCAGGAAATCCAGCGGCCCGCGGCAATGAAAGGCGTCGCCCGCCCAGCCATAGGTGGCGTGCGCCAGCGAGATGGGCAAGTCGCCGCGCAACCGCTGCAGCGCCACTTCGATGTCGCGCGGGGCGATTTCGTCGGCGCTGCCGGCACTGTATTCGGGCAGCGCCGGCTGGCTGCTGCGCTCGCCCTGCCAGCGGGGCTGCCCGCCCAGGCGCACGCGCAGCACTTGCACCAGTTGCTCGACCACGGCGTCCGGGCTGGCCTGCAGGGGGATGTCCGTCGGCGGCAAGCCGAAGTAGTCCATGCTCCAGCCGCGATGCAGCTGGCTGTCCAGAGAGGCGTGGGCCAGGGTCGCCGTCATCGCGCCGGTATCCTCCCACACCTGCTTGAGCAAGCCGTTCAAGTCCACCCAGTCCAGGCTCAGGATGACATCGGCCTGCTCGACCGCGGCCTTGGCCTCGGGATTGAGCCAGTACACCGGCGGCACCGCCATCAGCGGATGCTCGGTGGGAAAGACCGCACGGTCGCGGATGGAGGTCATCACCGAAGCGCCCAGCAACTCGGCCAGCTCGATCCGCAGGTCCCACGCCTGCATGTCCCGCGAGCCGCGGCCGAAAAGCAGCAGCGGCCGGCGGGCGGCCAGCAGCGTGTCGGCAAGGTGCTCGATGGCCTGCTGGCTGGCGCGCGGCGGTTCGGAAGGCTGGTAGCGCTGCGCCTGGCCCAGCGCGATCCCGGTGTCCAGGCGGGTTTCCTGCAGGCCGGCGTCCAGGCAGATGTAGACCGGCGCGCGGGGCTCGGCGCGCGTCAGCTGCGCGCCGCGCCAGAAGGCCTCGACGGTGGCCTGGGCCGAGCGCGGTTCGTCGTCCCACTTGATGAAGTCGCGCACCAGCGCGCCCTGGTCCTTGGCCGTGTGGATCCAGTCGATCCAGGGCCGCCGCTTATGGCCGTCCACCGGGCCGGTCGCGCCCACCACCACCATCGGCATGCGGTCGCAATAGGCGTTGAAGATGCCCATGGACCCATGCAGCAGCCCCACGTTGCTGTGCAGCACCGCACCCATGGGGCTGTCGGTGACCTTGGCGTAGCCATGCGCGATCGACACCACGTGATCCTCGTGCAGGCACAGCAGCATGCCCGGGTCTTCGTTGCCCAGGTAGTTGACCAGGCTGTCGTGGAATCCACGATAGCTGGCACCCGGATTCAAGGCCACGTACTTGATGCCGATCCGCCGCAGCATCTCCGCCGCCACGTCGCTGCCCCATTCCATCTTCGTGGGCGCCTGCCCGGGTACCACCTTGTCCAGCTTGGCCATCTATTGCTCCACCTTGACGCCGGCACGCGCGGCGATTGCCTTGTTCTGCTTCAGTTCCTGCTTGATACGCGAGGCAAATGCCTCGCTGCTCGTGCCCACCGCCGCTCCCCCGCTGGCTTCGAAAGCGGACCGCACCTGCTCTGTCTGCACGGCCGCCTGGACATCCTTGTTGAGCTGTTCCACAATGGCCGGCGGCGTGCCCTTCAAGGCGAACAGCCCCACCCAGTTCGAGGCATAGACCCCCGGCACGCCGGCCTCCTCGGCCGTGGGCCAGTCGGGATAGGCGGCCAGCCTGTCCTTGGCAAGCACCGCCACGACGCGGATGCGGCCAGCCTTCACGTATTCGTTGATGGCCGAGATGCCCAGCACGCCCAGCGCCACCTCGCCCGAGGCCACCGCCGTGGCGGCCGGCGCGCCGCCGCGATAGGGAATATGCGTGAATTGCACGCCGGCCTGGTTGGCGAACCATTCGCCGGCCAAGTGGTTGAAGCTGCCAGTGCCCGGCGTGGAGAAGGTCACCGAGCCCGGGTCGGCCTTGGCCTGTGCCACAAGCTGGTCCACGGTATGGATCTTGGAGGCGGCGGGCACGGCCAGCGTGAGCGGCGTATCGCTGACCAGGGACACCGGAATGAAGTCGCGCTCCAGGTCGTACGGCAGCTTGGAGAACAAGGCCGGATTGACCGAGAACTCGCCGGTATGCGCCATAAGCAAGGTGTGGCCGTCGGCCGGCGCCTGCGCTGCCGCCGTGGTGCCGATGAAGCCGTTGCCGCCCGGCTTGTTGTCGATGATCACCGGCTGGCCCCAGGTCCTGGACAGGGCCTGGCCTACCAGACGCGCGGCTATGTCCACGGTGCCGCCGGCCGCAAAAGGCACGACCATGCGAACCGGCTTATCAGGATATGTCTGGGCGAATGCGGGCAGGCTTAGCAGCAACGCCGCCAAGCCCCCGACGAGGCTGGATTTCATGCTTGTCTCCGCTGAACCGATTTCTTATCGATGTATCCGGTGCAGCGTAGCGGCGTGGCGCGCAGGCAAGCAAACGATAAATTTCGAGGCCGCCCATGAGGGATTTCTATGCACGGCCGGCCGCGCGCGGGTCGCCCGCGCGCGCCATGAACCCTGTCTTCCGGGAAATGCGCGAAGCCGCGCAGTTCAGGCAGGAGGCGCTGCCGCCTTCACTCCAGCACAGCCTCCAGGATCGCGCCGCTGCCCGACTCGGTCATCACCACCGACCTGCCGTCCGGGCGCAGCGCCACGTTGGTCACGGTGCTGCCTTCGATAGGGCTCTTGATGAGATGCGTCACTTCTCCGAGCGGGCTGAGCACGAACACCGCGCCCAGGCTGGCGTGGGCCACCAGCAACCGGCCGTCGGCCGTGGTGGCCAGCCCATCGGGTCCGCTGGTGCCGAAGAAAGCCTGGAAAGCCCCCATCTTGCTCAGCGAGCCGTCGGGCAGCAGGGGGGCGCGCCACACCTGGTTGGCGCGGGTCACGGCGAGGAACAGCACCTTTTCGTGCCCATCCAGGGCGATGCCGTTGGGGCTGGGCGCGTTGGCCAGCAGCAGGTCCAGGCGGCCGCCATCTGGATCGTAGCGATAGACCCGGCCGTGCGGATCGTGCAGGCCGGTCTGCCCCTGGTCGGTAAAGTACAGCCTGCCGGCGCGATCGAACACCAGGTCGTTCACGCCCTTGAAGGATTCGCTGTTGCGGTGGCCCAGCACCGTCTCCACCCGTCCGCTGCCGACCTCGCAGCGCAAGATGCCGTGGCGGTAATCGGCCACCCAGAGGCTGCCATCCGCGTGCAAGGCCAGGCCGTTGGGCCAGCCATCGGTCTGCGCGACGGTATGCCAGCTGTCCGGCCCGTCCACGCGCAGGATGCGACCGTGCGGAATGTCGGTCACGTACAGGGTGCCCGACGCGTCGAACACCGGCCCTTCCAGGAAACAATCCACCGGCTGCCCGGCCTTGTTGGCATCGGCCCATGCGCTGCGCCGCGGGCGGCGCAAGCCGGGCGGCACGGTGGCGAACACGCGCGCCTGAATCACCGTCGGCGGCGTGAAAGACAGGTTCCACATGGCTGGATTCCTTATTCGGGCTTGATACCCACGCGCTTGCCGATGTCCGCCCAGAAGCCGACCTGCCCGCGCACGTAGTCGTCGGTCTGCTGCACGCTCAGCGAGCGATGGCGCGCGCCCTGTCGGGCCATGGCCTGCCGCATGGCGGGCTCGGCCATCACCTGGTTGACCAGCGCGTTCATCTTTTGGACGATGGGCGCGGGCGTGCCCTTGGGGGCAGCCAGCCCGAACCAGTTGTACACGTCAAACGAAGGCAAGCCAGCCTGGGCGAAGGTCGGCACCTCGGGCAGGGAATCCAGGCGCTGCTCGCCGCTGACTGCCAGCGCCCGGACCCGCCCGCCCTGCTCAGGCGGGATGGCCGTGGGCGCTGCGGTCACCAGCAGATCGATCTGGCCGGCCATCACGTCGGCCAGCGCGGCGCCGGCGCCCCGATAGGGAATGTGCGTGATGTCGATGCCCGCCTCGGTCTTGAATATCTCCGCACCCAGGTGGGTGGAGCTGGCCTGCCCGCCCGAGCCGAAGTTCAACCGGCCCGGATGGGCACGCGCATGCTCGGTCAGATCCTGCATCGTGCCGAACGGCGAGTTCGCGGGTACCAGCAGCACAAGCGGCGTCTCGATGATCTGCGCCACATGGACCAGGTCGTTCTCGTAGTCCCAGGGCAGCTTGGCGAACGACAGCGGCAGCATCGCATAGGTGGTGTCGGTGACCAGGAACGAGGTGCCGTCGGAAGCGGAACGCACCACGTCCTGCGTGGCGATGGTGCCCGAGGCGCCCGACTTGTTCTCCACGATGAAGGTCTTGCCGGTGGCCTCGGACAGTTTCTGCGCGACCTGGCGGGCCGCATAGTCGGTGGTGCCGCCCGGCGCATAGGGCACGACCAGGCGCACCGGCGCCTGCGGCCAGTCGGATGTGGAATCGGCCGCATGCGCAGCCTGCCCGACGGCGCCCGCCGCCAAGGCGCAAAGCAGAAAACCAATACTGCGGATCATGGACGTAGTCATGCTCATGTCTCTCTGTTTTTTTGTCGTCTTACGAAGCGGTCTGGATGCCGGCCTCTTGGATCAGGCGCGCCCACTTCTGCTGTTCGTCGCGGATGTACTGCTGCGCCGCCTGCGCCGACCCGCCCATGGCGGTGCTGCCTTCGGCCGTGAACATGGCAACGGTGGCCGGATCGTCCAGCACCTTCTGCACCACGCCGTTGACGGCCTGCACCACTTCGCGCGGCGTGCCGGCCGGGGCCACCAGCGCCTTCCAGTCCACCGCCTCGAAGCCTTCGAAGCCGGACTCGGCCACGGTGGGCACATCCGGGAGAATGGGCAGCCGCGCAACCGATGTCACGGCCAGGGCGCGCAGCACCTTGCCCTTGAGCATCTCCTGGGCCGCCTGCGGCGTGGCGAACATATAGTCGGTGTTCTGGCCGATCAGGTCGTTCAACGCGGGCGCGGCGCCCCGGTACGGCACGTTCAGCACCTTGAAGCCAGCCTGGTGCGCCAACAGTTCGCCGGCCATGTGACCCACCGTGCCCGAGCCGGCCAACGCCTGCTTGAGCGCGCCGGGCTGGTCGCGTGCCTCCTTGACCAGTTCGGCCAGCGTCCGCCAGCGGGCATCGGCCTTGACCACCAGCACCACCGGCAGCGAAGCGACCAGTGCCACCGCCGCGAAATCCTTCTTGGCATCGAAAGGCATCTGCGGCATCAGGCCGGGATTGATGGCCAGGTTGGCGGTCTGGCCCAGGCCCAGCATCAGGCCGTCCGGCCTGGCCTTGGCCACTACGTCCATGCCGATGTTGCCGCCTGCGCCCGGGCGGTTCTCCACCACGATCGACCAGCCGGCCTGCTGCGTGATGCGAGCCGCGATGGCGCGCGCCACCGAGTCAGTGCCGCCGCCCGGCGTATAGGGCACGATAAGGCGCACCGGCCTGCCGTGCGGATAGGCGCCCGCCATTTGCGCCCGCAAGGGCAGGCTGGCGGCGCACAGGGTTGCGCCCAGGAAGGCGCGGCGAGTAAAGGCAGTCATGATGGCTTGTCTCCTTGTGTGATTTGCCTTGCTTTGAAGGCCGCGATTTCGTCATCGCTATAGCCGATGCTGCGCAGCAGCTCGTCGGTGTGTTCGCCTATCGAGGGCGGTTGCAGCCGGATAGGCGGCTGCGCGCCGTCCAATGCCAGCGGAACCAGGGGCACCTTCGACGTCCGGCCGTCGGCCAGCGTGACTGGCGCCAGCGCGCCGGTAGCCCGCAAGTGCGGGTCGTCGAACAACTGCTCGGGCCGCGTGATGGGCGCGAAAGGCAGGCCTTCGCGCTCGAACAGCGCCGCCAGTTCGCCAACGCGGTAGCCGGCCAGGCGCGCGCGCAGTTGCGGCATCAGCCACGGCCTGGCCTGGACCCGGTCGTTGTTGGTCCCGAGGCGGGGATCGCCCAGCATCTCCGTCAATCCGAACGCGCGGCAGAAGATCTCCCATTGCTTGTCGCTGACTACGGCCAGGAAGATCTGCTCGCCGTCTTGCACGGTAAAGACGTCATACACTGCCCAGGCCGAGATACGGCTGGGCATCGGCGCGGGCGCACGGCCCGTCACTGCGTACTGCATCATGTGCTGGCCGACCAGGAACACATTGTTCTCGAACAACGAGGTCTGTACCTGCATGCCCACCCCGGTGGCCTGGCGCTGCGCCAGCGCAGCCATGGCGCCCATCGCACCGAACATGCCGCCCATGATGTCGTTGACGCTGGTGCCTGCGCGCAAGGGGTCGCCCGGCCGGCCGGTCATGTACGCCAGCCCGCCCATCATCTGCACCACCTCGTCCAGCGCCGTGCGGTGCTCGTAAGGACCGGGAAGAAAGCCCTTGTGGCTGACGTAGATCAGCCGCCGGTTGCGCGCCTTCAGTCGTTCGTAGCCCAGACCGAGCTTTTCCATGACGCCGGCCTTGAAGTTCTCGCTGACGATGTCCGCCGTATCGATCAGGCGCAGCGCCGCCTCCACGCCTTCGGGCTGCTTGAGATCCAGCACGATGCTCTTCTTGTTGCGGTTGAACATCGGAAAGAAGCCCGCCCCCGAGCCCAGCAGCCGGCGGGTGCTGTCCCCGCCCACGGGTTCGACCTTGATGACCTCGGCGCCCAGGTCCGCGAGCAGCATGCCGCAGGTGGGGCCCATCACCATATGGGTGAATTCGATGACGCGGATGCCTTCGTAGGGAAGGCGCGAGGCGGTACTACCTGGCATGGAAGGCCCTTGCTTGATGAGATTGCGCCCTCGCGGGCAGAAGTAAGGTCAGCGCGGCTACGGGCGCGGCGCGCGCGGCTGCACGAAGCCCTTGGGCAGGCCGGCATCCGGCGTCATGCCGTACAACGGCTCGCCGGGCAGCCCGGCGGCCAGCGGCGCGCGCGCGGCCACAAGCGCCTGCAGGTCGATGCCGGTGCGCACCCCCATGGCTTCGAACATGAAGACCAGGTCTTCGGTGACCACGTTGCCCGAGGCGCCCGGCGCATAGGGGCAGCCGCCCAGCCCGCCGAGCGAACTGTCGAAAGTGCGCACGCCCTCTTCCCAGGCCGCCAGGCAGTTGGCCAGTCCCAGGCCGCGGGTGTTGTGCATATGCGCCGCGCCGGCATGCCCGCCCAACTCGCCGCGCAGCCGGCGAAACAGGCGGCGAACCTGCGCCGGATTGGCATAGCCCACCGTGTCGGACAGGCCGGACTCGTCCGCGCCCGCGGCCACGCAGGCGACAGCCAGGCGGATGACCTCGTCTTCCGGCACCTCGCCCTGCAGGGTGCAGCCGAAGGCGGTGGAAATGCCGGCCTCCAGCTTCACGGCAGGCGCCAGTTCGTCGCGCAGCCGAGCAATGGCGCGCACTTCCTCGACCATCTGCCCGGGTGTCTTGCGCACGTTCGCCAGCGAATGGGCGCGGCTGGCCGACACGGGCATGGTCAGCTTGTGCACACCGGCGCGCAGCGCGGCCTCGGCTCCGCGCAGATTGGGCACCAGCGCCATCACGGTCAGGCCGGCGTGCCGGACGGCATGCCGCACCACATCCGCCGCATCGGCCATCTGGGGCAGCAGCCGCGCGGGCACGAAGGAGGCCACCTCGATCTCGCGTACGCCGGCGGCCACCAGCGCATCGATCCAGGCCAGCTTGTCCGCGGTGGGCATGGTGGCCTTGACCGATTGCAGGCCGTCGCGCGGGCCCACTTCGCTGATCAGCACGTCTGTCTGCATACTCGCCATGCTTGTCCCTATTCGTTCTATCTTATAGAATAATGTTCTTTTCAATGAAATTTAAATACAAGGGCGAGCCGGCTGTCAATCCGCCCGCCAACACCGCTCGCGCCGCGACAAGGCCACCCGGCGCGCCCCTACAATGGCGCGAGCCGTTCCAAAGCACGGAACGCGCCCTCTTCCAGTAGGCCTTCGGAACAAATGCCTCGCAAAGCCGCTACCCAATCACTGGCCGACGCCGACGCCGCCCAAGGCGGGGTCGCCGCGGTGGACCGGGCCTTGAGCTTGATGTCGGTGTTCACCCATGACGAGCAGACGCTGTCGCTGGCCGAACTGGCCGAGCGCACGCGCCTGTACAAGAGCACCGTGCTGCGCCTGCTCGCTTCGCTGGAGCACGCGCGCTGGATCCAGCGCCTGGAAGACGGGCGCTATGCGCTGGGGCCGGAAGTGGCCCGGCTGCACGGGGTGTATGCGGCATCGTTCTCGCTGGAACGGGTGGTCACGCCGGTGCTGCGCAAGCTGGTGGCCGCCACAGGCGAAAGCGCCGCCTATCACGTGCGCCAGGGCGACGCGCGCTTGTGCCTGTACCGGGTCGATTCGCCGCACCCGGTGCGCGACCACATCCGCGCCGGCGACCTGCTGCCGCTGAACCGGGGCAGCGGCGGGCGGGTGCTCACCGCCTACGACGAGGTGCTGGGCCGCGCGCCGGGCCCTGACCGCAAGCTCTATGACAAGATCCGCGCCGACGGCTACTTCGCGGCCGTGGGCGACCGGCTCGACGAAGTGGCGGGCATCTCCGCACCGGTATTCCTGCTCTCGGGCGCCATCGCCGCGGCCGTCACCCTGACCGCGCCGGCGCACCGGTACGACCCCAGGCATCTGGAAGCGGTGCGCCAGGCGGCGCGGGCGTTGACGGGGCGGGTTGGCTGAGCCCTCAATCCACCCCCATCTCCGGATCGCTCACGCCGTCCTGTCCGGTTTCCAGCCGGCCGGCGAAGCGCCGCTCGAACCCCACGCCCGCGGAAACCGTGAAGTCGTACCAGCGGTGTTCGTCCAGCGTCCAGCGCGGCTCGACCTGCATGCCGGGATCCACCACATAGGTCCAGGGCCCGTCGCTGCGGTACGCGTTGGCGCGCACCGTCAGTTCGGCACGCGTATCGCCCATGTTCATGAGGGTCAGGTAGATCTCGCCGAATCGGGGCCTTCGCCCGCCCGTATCCGCACTGCAATGGCCTGCAAAACCTGCGGCAACGCCGCGATGCTGGGCACGACGTAGTGCGCGCCGCTGGCGCGCAGCTTGGCCTGCGCCGCCTGCACGCGGGCCTGCACGTCCTGCGGACGGGCCTGCGCGTGCTCCTGCGGCGAATAGCCGACTTCGTTGCCCGACAGGCTGATGCCCACGGACCACATGCCGGCGTTGCGCCCTTCCTCGATGCCCGGGCAGGTGTCGTCCACCTTCACGCAGGCGCGCACGTCGCCCGCGCCCAGCGCCAGCACGTTGGCCAGCGCCATGTAGGGACCGGGCCGCCCGCCTGCCGGCAGTTCGTCGCCGGCCACGGCATGGTCGGGCGCCACGCCCGCCTCGGCGGCCAGGGGCAGCAGCCGCTCGAGCACGGCGCGGGGATAGCCGGAACACGAGCCGGTCTTCACCCCCTGTCCGCGCAGCCAGCGCAGCACCTGCGCAGCGCCCGCGATGGGCGCGGAAAACTCGCCGACCTTGGCGATCTGCAGGGGCATGAAGCGGGCATAGATGGCGTCCACGTCCGTCTGGCCGGGCTCGCGGCCGAACGCCGAGCGCCATTGCTGCCGGACCGCGTCCTCCTGCAGCAGCCGGTGGATGTGCTGCCGCTTGGACAGGCCCATGGGGCCGCGCGCCTGCGCCAGCGTCACCCGGATGCCGAAGCTGGCGAAGGCCTCGACGAAGATCTGCGTGGGCGCCAGCGAGCCGAAGTCCACCAGCGTGCCCGCCCAGTCAAAAATGACGGCTTGCAGGCCGGTCAGCGATCCATCGGCGGGCAAGGCCAGGTCCGGGGGGGAAAGGGTCATGGAAGTCGAAGGCATGGTGGTAATGTCCGTAGGAAAAAATTGCGTCGGGCCGGCAAAAGAGGGGCAGCAGGCAGGCCAGCAGCATGTTGCGGTTCAGGCGATGGCGCGGATGAAGTTGCGCCCGCGCGGCCCCTGGCTGGCCGACCGCACCATCTGCGCCCAGTCGGCGGCGCTCACGCCGTAGTCGGCCGGATCGGTGGCCACGCCCAGCCCGTGCAGGAACTGGCGCAGCCGCGCCACCGCCGCCTCGGGGCTGGCGGCCTCGAAGATCGCCAGCAGGGCCCGGTCGGCCTGCGGGTCCGAGCCCAGCGCCATCTCCAGCACCAGCGGCAGGCTGAACGAGCAGGCGATGCCGTGCGCCACGCCATGGCGCAGCGTGATCTCGTAGGAAAGCGAATGCGCCAGCGCGGTCTTGGTATTGGAGAAGGCCAGGCCCGCCAGCAGCGCCGCCTGGGCCATCTCGGCGCGCAGGGCGGCGTTTTCCAGGTCCTGCATCAGCGTCGGCAGCACGCGCAGGATCCGCTGGGCGGCATCGCAGGCCAGGGCCGTGGAGACCGGGTTGCGGTGCACGTTCCAGATCGATTCCAGCGCGTGGGACAGTGCGTCCAGCCCGCTGGCCAGCGTGGCGCCGGCCGGCAGGCTGAGCATCAGCGCCGGATCGACGATGGCGGCCTCGGGCCAGGTCCAGGGCTGGTGCAGCGAATGCTTGCGCCCGGCGTCCTGGTCCCACACCGTGGCCCAGGGCGTGACCTCGCTGCCGGTGCCTGCCGTGGTCGGCACGGCGATCAATGCCTTGTGGCGCCCGGGCGGCAGGACCGTGCCTTGGGTCAAGGCCTGCAGTAGTTCGCCGAAGGTGCCCGAGGGTGTGGCGCACATCAGCGCCTTGGCGGTATCGATGGCGCTGCCCCCGCCCAGGGCTACCAGGCAGGGCACGTCGGCCCACAGGCTGTGCGCCCGGTCGTAGAGCGGCGCCAGCCATTGCACGTCCGGGTTGGGCCGCGCCTGGGCCACCACCCCGCGCAGGCGCGGCCCGAGCAGGTCCGCCACCTGGTCCACCAGGCCCAGCGCGGGCGCTTCCGGGAAGGTGACGAGCACGCAGTCGCGCCCGCCCAGGATACCGGGCAGGCGCGCCAGGCTGTCCTGGCCTGCATGGATGCCGACGGGGTTGTGATAGGTCCACACGATGATGAAAGTCCGGAAAAAAAGGGCGTGACTGGCCGCGGGCGAAGCGGGATGCCTTCGGCCGTGAAAAGGGATTGGAGAGATGGCGCGCTACCGGGCGGCCGACCGCCGGCCCGGCAGCGCGCGGCTCAGTGCCGGCTGCCGCGCTGTATGCGTCGCCGCAACATGTTCGATGCCAGGTCGGCCGCGATCACCATGACGGTGATCAGGATGATGCAGGTGGCGGTCTCCTGGTAGCGGAACAGCTTGAGGCTGGCGACCAGTTCGAAGCCCAGCCCGCCCGCGCCCACCATGCCCAGCACGGTGGCCGAGCGCAGGTTCACCTCGAAGCGGTACAGCACCACGGCGATCCAGGCGGTAATGGCCTGCGGAATCACGCCGAAGACGATCACCTGCACCGGGTTCGCACCCGCGCTGCGCAAGGCTTCCAGGGGACCGTTGTCGATCTCCTCGATGCTTTCGGCGAAGAACTTGCCCAGCATGCCCATGCCGTGCAGGGCCAGCGCCAGCACGCCGGGAAAAGGCCCCAGGCCCACCGCCGAGACGAACACCAGCGCCAGGATCAGTTCGTTGATGCTGCGCACGACGTTCAGGAACTGCCGCGTGAGCCTGCGCAGGCCGTTCCAGCCGTGCAGGTTGCCCGCGGCAACGAAGGACAGGGGCAAGGCCAGCAGCACGCTGAGCAGCGTGCCCCAGATGGCGATCTGGATGGTTTCCAGCGCGGGCGCCCACAGGCGCGGCAGGATGCTCCAGTCCGGCGGCACCGAGCGCGCGATGAAGTCGCCGATCTGCGGCATGCCGCTGGCCAGCTCGCCCCAGCTCATCTGCGCGCCCTGCGCGCTCCATTGGATGACCCAGCCCAGCACCAGGGCCAGCGCGGCGTAGCCGAGCCAGCCGGCCTTGCCTTCGGGACGCTGCACGACCCAGCGATACGGGCCTTTTTCAGCGATGGGGCTCATGACAAGCCTCCTGCGGCCACCGCGGCGGCGCCGTGCCAGCCCTGCGGCGTGGCCTGGCCGTCCGCCGCGGGCTGTGCGTGATAGATGGCCTGCAAGGCGGCTTCGTCCAGCTGGCCGGGCGTGCCGTCGAACACCACGCGCCCCTGGGCCAGGCCGACGATGCGGTCGCCGAACTCGCGCGCATACTCGACCTGGTGCAGGTTGCAGACCACCGTGATGCCCAGCCCGCGCGTGGCTTCGCGCAGGTATTGCAGGACGGTGCGGGCGGTCTTGGGATCCAGGCTGGCGACCGGCTCGTCGGCCAGGATCACCTTGGGTTGCTGCGCCAATGCGCGGGCGATGCCCACGCGCTGCATCTGTCCGCCCGACAAGGCCTCGGTGCGCTCATGGATCTTGTGGGCCAGGCCGACGCGCTCCAGGCAGGCCCGCGCCAGTTCCAGGTCGGCTTGCCGGAACAGCTGCAGCATCGAGGGGATCGTCCCCAGCTGCCCCAGCCTGCCGGTCAGCACGTTCTTGAGCACCGACAGGCGCGGCACCAGGTTGTGGTGCTGGAACACCATGGCGGCCTGGCGCGCCAGCGCCCGGCGCGAATGATGCCGCATCAGGTCGATGCCGCCCACCTGCAGGCTGCCGCCGTCGGGCCGGACCAGTCCGTTCATGCAGCGCAGCAGCGTCGACTTGCCGGCCCCCGACAGGCCCAGCATCACCACGAACTCGCCCGGCGACACATCGAGATCGATGCCGTGCAGCACGTGGTTCTGGCCATAGCGCTTGCGCAGTTGGCGCAGCTCGATCATTTCATGCGTCCCAGGTCCAGGTCCAGGGCCTTGGCGGTCTGGCGCACCACGTCATAGGCCTTGTCGTCGGTGGGCGCAAAGGCGTCTAGCACGCCCTGGTCGCCCCAGGGCAGGTCCTTGATCCCGGCCATCGCGGCCGCGACCTTCTTCTTGGTGTCCTCGTCCAGCGACTTGCGCCAGGCCATGGGCGATTCGGGGATGGGCTGCGAGCGCCACACCACCTGGATGTCCTCGCGCTTGACCACGCCCTTGGCAAAGGCCGACTCCAGGATGCGGTCCGCCACGGCGGCGCCGTCCACCTTGCCGTTGGCCACGGCCATGATGTTGGCGTCGTGCGAGCCCGAGAAGATCACCCGCGAGAAGTACTTGTCGGGATCCAGGCCCTCGTTGAGCAGGCCGGCCTTGGGGAACAGGTGCCCCGAGGTGGAGCTGGGGTCCACGAAGGCGAAGGTGCGGCCCTGGAGCTTGGCCATGCTGTCCAGGCCCGAATCCGCGCGGGTGATGACCTGGCTGTGATAGGCGCTGGTGCCGGTTTTCTTGGTCACCGCCACGGCGAAGGCCTCGGCATCGGCGACCTGGCTGGCCAGCACATACGAGAAAGGCCCCAGGTAGGCGATATCGAGCTTCTTCGAGCGCAGCGCCTCGATCACGCCGTTGTAGTCGTTCGCCACGAAGGGGCGCACGGTCATGCCGGTCTTTTCGGCCAGCTGGTCCATCACCTGCTGGCTGGCGCGGATCATCGCCTGCGCGTCTTCGGAGGGAATCAGGCCCACGCGCAATTCGGCGGCGGCGGCCGGCAGGGCGGCACTGGCGCTCGCGGCGAATACGGCGGCGCTGACAACGTTGATCCAGGTCTTGCGGGTCATTTTCATGGCGGGTGTTCCGAGTAGGGCTGAACAGATCCAGCGGGGGGGAGCGAACACGGCCATGGTAGGGACGACACATTGCCTTCATGTTAAGAAATTAAATTTGTTTTCCCCTGATTCTCAAGATGGAACCTATAGATGACGACCGCCAGGTATCGCGCCTTCGTGGCCGTGGCCCACCAGGGCAGCCTGAGCGCCGCCGCCCGCTCGCTCAACCTGAGCCAGCCCACCGTGTCGGCGCAGATCCAGGCGCTGGAGCAGCAAAGCAAAGTGGAGCTGTTCTACCGCCGCGGCTACCGGATGAGCCTGTCCTCGGCCGGCCAGCAGTTGCTGCCCATCGCGCAAAAGCTGCTGGCCCTGGAGGCCGAGGCCGAATATTTCCTGCGCGACGCCGGGCAGCTGAACCAGGGCACGCTGCAGCTGGGCGCGGTGGGGCCCTTCCATGTCATCGAGATGGTGGCCGCCTACCGGCGCCAGCGCCCGGGCATGAAGCTGTCCATACGCATAGGCAACTCCCAGCAGGTGCTAAGCGACCTTGCGCACTACGCCATCGACATCGGCGTGCTCGCGGGCCTGCATGACAACGCGCACCTGCAGGCCTTGCTGTATGCGCAGCATCCCATCATCCTGTTCGCGCACAAGGACCACCCCTTGGCGCGGCACCGCTGCGTGCCGCTGGAGCGCCTGCAAGGCGTGGAGCTGATCCGGCGCGAAGCCGGCTCGACCACGCAGGCCACGATGGACCAGGCCTTGCGCCAGGCCGGCGTGCACACCGAGTGCTCGCTGGTGGTCGGCAGCCGCGAATCCCTGCGCGAAGCGGTTGCCCGGGGCCTGGGCGTGGGCATCGTCTCCGAGGCCGAGTTCATCCCCGACGCCCGGTTCGTGCCCATCCGGATAGAGGGCGACCCCGCCACCACCAGCACGTACATCTATTTCGCCCGGGAAAGGCAGGAAAGCCCGCTGATCCGGTCGTTCCTGGCGGCGCTGGGGATACAGGCGTAGCGGAGCGGGCGCTGCCGCGTGAAAGGTCCATTGTTGTCCGTTGTTGAATGCTGTTGGCAATTGAGGTGAATTTTTTCCGGTTTTGCAGCTGATAGGCTTCGCCCCATGTTCTTAAGGCAACTGCAAGGTGCCATTTCATGCAGGCAAAACCATCCACATCCTGGTGCCCGGCCATCGCGCTCTTGCTGCTGGTTGCGACGCCACCGGCCGGCACGGCCCAGCAGCTCGACGGCGCCCGCCTGTTCCAGCAGCGTTGCGCGGCCTGCCACGCGATCGAACCCGGACAGAACCGCATCGGCCCGCATCTGGCCGGCCTGGCCGGCCGCAAGGCGGCAAGCGTGGACGGCGCGCGGTATTCGCAGGCCCTGCGCGACACGCAGGCCGTGTGGGACGCGCAAACGCTGGACCGCTTCCTGGCCAACCCCCGGCAATTCGCCCCCGGCACGACGATGAACCTGGCCATGCCCAATGCCGGCGAGCGCAAGGCGCTGGTGGACTACCTCATCGCATTGCCCTAGGCCGGCGCCGTACCGTCTATCGAAAGGAGCTTCCATGGCCACACTGACCGTCAATGAACGCAGCCTGCAGGTGCAGGCCGGCCCCGAGACGCCGCTGCTCTGGGTGTTGCGCGAACACCTGGGCCTGACCGGCACCAAGTACGGCTGCGGGGCGGGAACCTGTGGCGCCTGCACCGTGCACCTGGACGGCGAGGCGGTTTTCTCCTGCCAGGTCCCGCTGCAGGCCGCCGAAGGCCGCAGGATCACCACCATCGAGGGCCTGTCCGCGGACGGCAGCCATCCCGTGCAGCGCGCGTGGATCGCCGAGCAGGTGCCGCAATGCGGCTACTGCCAGTCCGGCCAGATCATGCGCGCCGCGGCGCTGCTGGCGGCCAACGCCCAGCCCTCGCGCGAGCAGATCGTCGATGCCATGGCGGCCAACCTGTGCCGCTGCGGCACCTATCATCGCATCGTGCGCGCCGTCGAGCGCGCCGCCGGGCAGGCGTGATGAACGGCATGCCCATGAACAGTTCGCGCCGGGACTTCCTGCGCACCGGCTCGGCCCTGAGCTTTGCCGTCATGGCCGGCGGCGCCCTGCAGGTCTTCCAAGGCACGGCGCTGGCCCGGCAGGCCGAGCCGCTCGCGCCCAACGCCTGGGTGAGCATCGGCCACGACGATACGGTCACGATCCGTTTCGGATCGACCGAAATGGGCCAGGGCGTCATGACCTCGCTGCCCATGATTCTTGCCGAAGAGCTCGATGCCGATTGGTCCAAGGTCCGGGTCGAGCAGGTCGACCAGGGGCCGCTGGAGGTCTACGGCAATCCCCATACCGGCGGCATTCTCTTTACCGCCGGCAGCTCGTCGGTGGCGGGCTATTTCGACATCATGCGGCGCGCCGGCGCCGGCGCGCGGCGCGTCCTGATCCATTCGGCCGCCCAGGCATGGAACGTGCCGCCCAACGAAGTAGGCACCGAACCGGGCGTGGTGATCCATGCGCGCAGCGGCCGCCGGATGCGATTTGGCGAAGTCGTGGCCCTGCCGCGCATCGTCGAGCAGGTACCGCAGGTCACGCCGGCCGATCTCAAGCCCCGCTCGGCTTACCGCCTGATCGGCACGGATCCGGGGCGGCGCGACATCCCGGGCAAGACCCGCGGCGAACCCGTCTATTCCATCGACGTGCGCCTGCCGGGCATGGTCTATGCCGCCCAACTGCTCGCCCCGGTCGAGGGCGAGCGGCCGCTGGCCGTGGACGATGCGCAGGCCAGGGCCCTGGAGGGCCTGGTCGACATCATCCAGCTGCCCCACTCGGTGGCCGCGGTCGCCACGAGCTGGGAAACGGCGCTGCGGGCCAGGGACCTGCTGGCGGTGCAATGGAGCACGGATTCGCCCTTTCGCTCGGCCGACAACGATGCGGACCTGGCGGCGACGGTGGCGGCGGTCAACGACCCCGGACGCCAGGCCACGGCATGGGAGTCGCGCGGCGATGCCTCCGCGGCCCTGCAAGATGGCCGGCACCGGCGCATCGAAGCGCAGTTCGTGACCGAGTACCTCTATCACGCGCAGATGGAACCGCTCAACGCCGTGGCCGCCGTCGATGCCGACGGCAAGGGCGCCGAAGTCTGGCTGGGCACGCAAAGCCAGACCGCCTCCATCGCGGCGGCCGCGCAAACGCTGCAGACCACGCCGGACCGGATCCGCTTTCACGCCATGCAGATGGGCGGGGCCTTCGGCCGCCGCACCTTCTTCGCACGCGAGAACCTGGGCGATGCGCTGCTGCTCTCGCGCCAGCTCAAGCGGCCCGTCAAGCTGATGTGGACGCGCGAGGACGACGTCAAGAACGGCTGGCTGCGTCCGCTCAGCGCCCATGCGCTGCAGGCGACGCTGGACGAGCAGGGCAATGTCGCGGCATTGCGCCACCGGGTGGCCAGCCCTTCCATCCTGGCCTTCGCGGCGCCCGCGCGCTGGGAAAACGCCAAGAACCGCGACGTGCTCGTGATGGAGGGAACCGAGAGCAGCGACTACGACATCGCCGATTTTCTTGCCGAGCACGTCATACTGGAGCGGCGCTCGCGCGTGTGCGCCTGGCGCGGCATCGGCTGGGTGCCGAACTGCTTCGCGCGCGAATGCTTCATCGACGAGCTGGCCGCGGCGGCCGGCAGCGATCCGGTGGCGTTCAGGCGCCGCCTGCTGGCCAAGAGCCCGCGCGCCCTGGCCGTGCTCGAGGCCGTGGTCGCCATGTCCAACTTCGGCAAGGCCCCCAGCGGGCGCGCCCACGGCATTTCCTTTGCGGGCTACAAGGCCACGCTGGGCGCGGGGGTCGCCGAAATCTCGATAGACGCCGAATCGGGACAGATCCATGTGCACCGGTTCTGGGCCGCCGTCGATCCCGGCTTGGCCATCCACCCCGACAACCTGCAGGCGCAAGTCGAAGGCGGGATCATCTTCGGCCTGTCCGGCCTGCTCAAGGAACGCATCACCATCGCCCAGGGCGAGGTCCAGCAGAACAACTTCTACGACTACGAGCCCTTGCGCATCCACGAGATCCCGCAGATCCAGGTGCAGATCGTCGAGTCCGGGGCCACGCCCTCGGGCGCCGGCGAGATCGGCGTGCCGATGACGGGCGCGGCCGTGGCCAATGCGGTCCATGCCCTGACGGACAAACGGCTGCGCGCCATGCCCTTCACGCCCGAGCGGATCAAGGCCCTGCTGGACAGCTAGCGCCTTGCCCGCACCTTGCCCGCGCCTGGCCAGCAGCCGGGCGCGGGCAAGGGCGCGGCCGGGCCGCACGCGCATTGACCGCCGGGCCACGGTGCGTTGAAATCGGCGTGTCTGTCCCATCATGATCGGCGATCTCCCTTTTATGGACCGCTTTCTTGCGTTGCAACTGTTCAATCGGATCGTCGAGCTAGGCAGCTTCACGCAAGCGGCGCTTGCCCTGGACATCCCCCGCGCGACGGCAACGCACGCGATCAAGCAGCTGGAGAACCGGCTGGGCGCGCGGCTGCTCGACCGCACCACCCGCCACGTCAAGCCGACCCTGGACGGGCAAGCCTTCTACGAACGCAGCAAGCGCGTGCTGGCCGAGCTGGAGGATGCCGAGTCCGCGCTCAGCACCCGCGTGGCCAATCCCCACGGCACGCTGCGGCTGGACGTGCACGGCATGCATGCCACCATGATCATCCTGCCGCGCATCGCCGAGTTTCACGAGCGCTATCCGAACATCGAGGTGGTCCTGAGCAGCGGCGACCGCCTGGTCGATCTGGTCAGGGAAGGCATCGACTGCGTGGTGCGGGCCGGCCAGCCGCGCGACTCCTCGCTGGTCGTGCGCAAGCTGGCCGAATTGCCGGAAATCATCTGCGCCAGCCCGCAGTACCTGGCCCGGCACGGCACGCCCCGGCATCCCTGCGAGCTGGAACAGCACCAAGGGATAGGCTTTTTCTCGCGCGGCCACGACTACCGCTATCCGTTCACCGTGATCGTCGATGGCAAGGTGCACGAATACCAAGCCAGCGGCTGGATCTCGGTCAACGACGCCGCCTGCTATACCAGCGCGGCACTGGCCGGCTGCGGGTTGATCCAGGTGCCGCGCTACCGCCTGGAAGACGACCTGAAGGCCGGGCGGCTGGTCCAGGTGCTGCCCGAGTGGACCTGCCCGGCGCTGCCCATCAGCGCGCTCTATCCTTTCCACCGGCAGCTCTCGCCCCGCGTCCGCGTGTTCATCGACTGGGTGCGGGAGCTGTATGCCGAGAAATTCGGCGCGGTCGCGGGCCATTGAGACGCGGCGGCCAAGCAGCGTCCCGCCTGCCGTTCAGGCCGGCCCCAGCCGCTCCCGCGTGCGCCGCGCCACGTCGCGGTTCCACGGATACCGATCCCAGTAGTCCTGCATGAAACGCAGGATCTCGGGCCGCTGCCTGAGCGACAGGCCGATCATGTCCAGCCCTTCGAGGAACATGCGCCGATGCCGCGCGGACAGCTCGAAGGCATGCTCGCCGGCCGGCGCCTGCACCCGCAGTCGCTCGATGTCGATCGTCACGACGTTGCCGCTGTCGGCCTCCACGTCGTCCATCAGCTGCTCGACGGCCCGGCGCGGCAAGGCCACCAGCAGCAGCCGGTTGTTCATCGCATTGGAATAGAAGATCTCGCCGAAGCTGGGCGCGATCACCGCGTCGATGCCGAACTGCTGCAAGCCCCAGACGGCATGCTCGCGGCTCGATCCGCAGCCGAAGTTGGCCCCGCCCACCAGGATGCGCGTGCCGGCATATTCGGGACGATTGAGCACGAATCCGTCGCGCGGCTTGCCCGAGGCGTCGAACCGATGGTCGTGCAGCACGCCGGCGGCCAGCCCGGCCTTGTCGATACCCCGCAGGAACTGCTTGGGCATGATCTGGTCGGTGTCCAGGTTCTCGAAGCGGATGGCGGCGGCCTTGCCGGACAGCAGCGTGGTCTCAGGCATGACTGGGCTCCAGTTTGCGCACGTCGGTGATGGTGCCGGTCACTGCCGCTGCGGCGGCCATGGCCGGGCTCATCAGATGGGTAATGGCGCCGCGCCCCTGGCGGCCCTCGAAATTGCGGTTCGTCGTGGAGGCGCAGCGCACGCCCTCGGCCAGCACGTCGTCGTTCATGGCCAGGCACATCGAACAGCCCGGCTGGCGCCACTCGAAACCGGCCTGCACCAGCACAGCGGCGATGCCCTCCTGTTCGGCCTGCCGCCTGACCGCGCCCGAGCCCGGCACGACCATCGCGCGCACGCCGCGGGCCACGCGCCGGCCGCGCACCACCTCGGCCACCGCCCGCAGGTCTTCGATGCGGCCGTTGGTGCAGGAGCCGATGAACACGTGCTGGATGGCGGTTCCGTCCAGGGGCTGGCCGGGCTGCAGCCCGGTATAGGCCAGCGCCCGCTGCGTGGAGCGCTGCCCGGCCTCGTCCATGCCGGGCGCCACGCCGGGCACGCGGGCCGAGATGGGCAGCACCTGGTCCGGGCTGGTGCCCCAGGTGACGTGCGGCTCGACCTGGGCCGCATCGAACCGGTATTCCTGGTCGAAGACAGCGCCCTCGTCGCTGCGCAGGCCGGCCCAATGCCGCCGGGCGGCCGCGCGCTGCGCCGCATCCATGTCCGGCGCGCGATCCAGCACGTAATCGATGGCGGCGGCATCGGGCGCGATCAATGCCCCACGGGCTGCCGCCTCCACCGTCATATTGCACAGCGTGAAGCGCGCCTCGACGCTCAGGGCCTCGATGGCGCCGCCGCAATATTCGACCACATAGCCGCGCGCGCCTTGCGCGCCGATACGCCCGATGATCATCAGGACCAGGTCCTTGGCGGTGGTGCCCCGGGGCAGCCGGCCGTCCACGCGGATGCGCATCGTGCGGGCCATGCGGTAGACCAGGGTCTGCGTGGCCAATACATGCTCGACCTCCGAGGTGCCGATGCCAAAGCCCAGGGCGCCCAGCGCGCCATAGGTGGTCGTATGGCTATCGCCGCAGATGACCACCATGCCCGGCCGGATCATGCCGTGCTCGGGCGCCACGACGTGCTCGATGCCCTGCAGCCTGTCATTGGTGTCGAACAGCGGGATCGCGTGGCGCTCGCAATTGGCGCGCAGGTTGGCGGCTTGCAGGGCTGACGCCGGATCGGCGATCACGCGCACGGGGCCCGGGTGCGTCGGGATGATGTGGCTGACCACCGCCACGTTCTGCCCGGGCGCCAGCACGCCGCGTCCCTGCTCGTGCAGGCCCGCGAACGCCTGCGGGCTGGTGTACTCGTTCATCAGGTGCAGGTCGCAATACAACAGCACGTTGTCTTCGTCGATCGTCGCCACCGTGTGCGAATCGACCAGCTTCTGGTAGAGCGTTCGGGGAGCCATTCTCACTGTCTCGTTGCCATGCATGCTCAGTCGGCGGTAATGCCGCGTTCCTTGATCAATTGCGCCCACTTGGGCATTTCCTGCTCCAGGCGCTGGCGCGCCGCTTGCGGCGTGCCCGGCGTGGGGTCGAAGCCTTCCTTGGCCATCCGCGCCTTGAGCGCCGGCGAGTCCAGCGCGGCGTTCAGCGCCCCGTTGAGCTTGTCAATCACGGGCTGCGGCGTGCCGGCCGGCGCAAAGACCATGAACCAGGTCTCGAACACGTAATCGGGCAGGCCGGCCTGCCTGGCGGTGGGTACGTCCGGCAGCATTGCCGAGCGCTGCGGCCCGGTGACCGCCAGGGCCCGGAGCTTGCCGCCCTGCACGTGCTGCTGCGCCGCCGAGACCACCGGAAAGCTCATGTCCACCTGGCCGCCGATGGTGTCCACCAGGGCGGGCCCGCCGCCGCGATACGGCACGTGCACGATGTCCACGCCGGCCACCGCCTTGAACAGCTCGGCAGACATGTGGAAGGTGCTGCCCACGCCGGCCGAGCCGTAGTTCATCTGGCGGGGGTGGGCCTTGGCATGGGCGATGAGCGCCTGCAGGTCCTGCGCCGGCACTTTCTCGTTGACCACCAGCACGTGCTGCGAGCTGGCCACCATGCCGATGGGCGCCAGGTCCTCGAGCGTGTCATAGGGCATTTGCGCGAACAGCGCCGGATTGATGGCAAGCGAAACCGTCTGCAAGCCGATGGTGTAGCCATCGGGCGCGGATTTGGCCACGGCGTCCACGCCGATGTTGCCGCCGGCGCCGGCACGGTTCTCGATCACCAGCGAGCCGCCCAGTTCCTTGGCCCAGGTATCGGCCACCAGGCGCGCGGCGATGTCGGCGCTGCCGCCGGGCGCATAGGGAACGATCAGGCGCACAGGACGTTCGGGATAGGCAGCGGCGCCCGCCGTGCCGACGGCAAGGACGCAAGCCGCGAGCGCGGCCAAAGGTGCGAATTTCATCGATGTCTCCGTTGGACTAGTTGTTGTGCGGACCATCGTATCATTCACCCACAGGAACTTAATTCACCAGTTTTTAATTCTTAGGTAACTCCAAATTACTAATTCATGAACAACCTGTCCGACCTGTCCTTCTTCGCCTGCATCAACCGCCTGGGCAGCCTGGCGGCCGCCGCGCAGGAACTGGGCGTCACGCCCCCGGCGGTCAGCAAGCGGCTGGCCGCGCTGGAAGCGCGCCTGGGCGTTCGCCTGCTGCACCGGACCACGCGGCGCATCCATCTCACGCCCGAAGGCGAGCGTTATCTGGTCGAGGGCACGCGCATCATCGAGGCGCTGGAAGGACTGGAGCGCAGCATCTCCGATAGCAGCGATATGCCGTATGGCCTGTTGAAGGTGGGCGCCACGCTGGGCTTCGGCAGGCAGCACATCGCCCCGGCCCTGGCGGATTTCACGCGGCTTTATCCGAAGGTGGAACTGCAGCTTTACCTGAGCGACCGGCAATTGAACCTGGTGGACCTGGGCCTGGACCTGGTGGTGCACTTCGGCGAAATCCCCGACGTGCGGCTGGCCGCCCGGCTGCTTGCGCACAACCGCCGCATCCTGTGCGCCGCGCCTTCCTACCTGGAGGCCGCGGGCATGCCCGATACGCCCCGCCAGCTGGCCAGCCACCGTTGCATCGTGATCCGCGAAAGCGACGACACCTTCGGCACCTGGCACCTGCGCAACGGCACGCGCCAGGAGTCGGTCAAGGTGCGCGGGGCCATGAGCACCAACGACGGCGCATCGGCCGTGGCCTGGGCGCTGGCCGGCCAGGGCATCATCGCGCGCTCGACCTGGGACGTGGCCGAGCACCTGCGCAGCGGCGCGCTGCGGCAAGTGCTGCCGCAGTGGGAAATGGCGCCCGCCGACATCTACCTGGTGTTCCCGTCGCAGAACAACCGGGCGCAGCGGGTGAGGGCCATCGTGGATTTCCTGCTGGCGCGTTTTGCCGGACACCGCGGCCGCGGGGCGCGTGCGGCGACGGGACGGTGGTGAAAGGGCGGCATGCCGCCCGCCGGCAGGCGGCAGGCGGCGAAGGCCGCTGGCCTCAGCCCCGCCAGCGCACCGCGCCCGCTCCCACCGCGAGCGCGGCGGCGGCCAGCGCCAGGGGCACGAAGGACACCCACAGCACCGTGGCCCAGTCATAGGCCGCCAGTATCCCGCCGGAGGCGAACGAGCCGATCGCCATGGTGCCGAACACGATGAAGTCGTTGAAGGACTGCACCCGGGTCTTTTCCTCGGGGCGGTGGCATTCCAGCACCAGCGCCGATGCGCCTACGAATCCGAAGTTCCAGCCTATGCCCAGCAGCACCAGGGTTACCCAGAAATGCGCCACCTCGATACCGGTGAGCCCGATCGCCGCTGAAACCGCGGTAAGCAGCAACCCGAGCGCAACAATGCGCCCGGCGCCGAAACGCGTGATCAGCCGGCCGGTGAAAAAGCTCGGCGCGTACATGGCGATGACGTGCCATTGCAGGCCAAGATTGGCGCTCTCCTGGGAATGGCCGCACAGCCGCATCGCCAGCGGCGCGGCGGTCATGAGGAAGTTCATCAGCATGTAGGACACGGCGCCGCAAACCACCGCGATGACGAAACGCGGCTGGCGCGCGATGACCGCCAGCGGCCGGCCTTTGGCCGCCGCTTCGGCCGGCGTGGGCCGGGGCAGCCGCACGCCGGCCAGCACCATCGCCGACAAGGCCGCCACGGCCGCCTGCACGACGAAGGTGGCGGCGAACATGTGGGCAGGCCACAGGTACATGGTGTGCGTCACCAGTTGCGGGCCCACCACGCCCGCCGCGACGCCGCCGCCCATCACGAAGGATAGGGCGCGGGCGCGCCGCGCCGGCGCTACGCCGTCCGCGGCGGCAAAGCGAAACGACAGCACCACGGCAGCATAGGCGCCGCCGAAGAAGGTGGCCAGGCAGAACAGCCAGAACGAGCCCAGCATGACGGCCAGCGCGGCCAGCAACCCGACCAGCACGCCGCATCCGGTTCCCGCCAGGAAGGCCGCCCGCCTGCCGTGGCGGCGGGCGATCACGCCCGCGGGCAGGATGCACGCGGCCATGCCGACCACGAAGACGGACAGCGGCAGCGTGGCCAACGCCCTGGCCGGCGCCAGCATGTCGCCGACGATGGCCCCGGTGGCGTAGACCACCACCGAATTCGCGCCGGCCAGCGCCTGCGCGATGGTCAGGCGCGCGATATTGCCGCGCTGCGCCTGCGGCGAGAGCGCCGCCTCCGCCGGGTCGTGCGTAGGTGCGGTGTCGGGCAAGGAAGGCTTGGGCACGCAGGGCTGCTTGTCAGGTGGAGAACGCGGGCAGTGTAGCCGGGAACTCCGGCCGGTCACGGAGAACCCGGGGGCGGCGGGTCCGGCGACGTGGTGACCAACATCACCAACCACATACACCCCGATGGGCCCGCCTTCCTTGCCGAACATGGCAAGAAGGCGCCGATACGCCGGGCGGCGCAGCCCGGCGAGATCGCCGAGGTCATCGCCTTTCTTGCCTCGGACAAGGCCAGCTACATCGTGGGCGCGGTGCTCATGGCCGACGGCGGCATGAGCGTGGCGCTGCCTTGAACGGCTTGGCCGCGCCCTACTCCACCGTCACGCTCTTGGCCAGGTTGCGCGGCTTGTCCACGTCCGTGCCCCGCGCGCAGGCCGTGTGGTAGGCCAGCAGCTGCAGCGGGATGGTATGCAGGATCGGCGAGAGCACGCCATAGTGCTCGGGCATGCGGATCACGTGCATGCCGTCGCCGCTGGCGATCTTGCTGTCCGCGTCGGCGAACACGTACAGCTCGCCGCCGCGCGCGCGCACTTCCTGCATGTTGGACTTGAGCTTCTCCAGCAGCACGTCGTTGGGCGCGATGGTGACCACCGGCATCTCGTCGGTGACCAGGGCCAGCGGACCGTGCTTGAGTTCGCCGGCCGGATAGGCCTCGGCGTGGATGTAGCTGATCTCCTTGAGCTTGAGCGCGCCTTCCAGCGCGATGGGGTAATGCATGCCGCGGCCCAGGAACAGCGCGTTCTCCTTGGTGGCGAAGCGCTCGGCCCAGGCGATGATCTGCGGCTCCAGCGCCAGCACCGAGCCGATGGCCGCCGGCAGGTGGCGCAGCGCCTTGACGTGGTCGGCCTCCTGCGCGTCGCTCAGCCGCCCGCGCACCTGCGCCAGGGCCAGCGTCAGCATGAACAGGCCGGTCAGCTGGGTGGTGAAGGCCTTGGTCGAGGCCACGCCGATCTCCACGCCCGCGCGGGTGATGAAGGCCAGTTCGCATTCGCGCACCATGGCGCTGGTGGCCACGTTGCAGATGGTCAGCGTGTGGCTCATGCCCTGCGCGCGCGCGTGCTTGAGCGCGGCCAGGGTGTCGGCCGTCTCGCCTGATTGCGAGATGGTCACCACCAGCGTGCGCGGATTGGGCACGCTGTCGCGATAGCGGTATTCGCTGGCGATCTCCACCGCCACCGGGATCTGCGCGATCGATTCGATCCAGTACTTGGCGGTCAGCCCGGCGTAGTAGCTGGTGCCGCAGGCCAGCACCAGCAGCGAATCGATCTCCTTGAAGACCTTGTGCGCGCCGTCGCCGAACTGCTCGGGCGTGATGCGCTCGACGTCTTCCAGCGTGTCGCCCACGGCGCGCGGCTGCTCGAAGATTTCCTTCTGCATGAAATGGCGATAGGGGCCCAGCTCGGCGGCGCCGCTGTGCACCTGCACGGTATTTTGTTTGCGCTCAACCTGGCGGCCGTCACGGTCGACGATCCACACGCGGTCCAGCTGCAGGTCGGCCACGTCGCCGTCCTCCAGGTAGATGATCTGGTCGGTGGTACCGGCCAGCGCCAGCGCGTCGGACGCCAGGAAGTTCTCGTGCTTGCCCACGCCCACCACCAGCGGCGAGCCCTGGCGCGCGCCCACCACACGGTGCGGCTCGTCGCGGCAGAACACGGCGATGGCATAGGCGCCATGCAGGCGGCGCACGGCCTGCTGCACGGCGTCGAACAGGTCGCCCTGGTACAGGTGGTTGATCAGGTGGGCGATGACCTCGGTGTCGGTCTGGCTTTCGAAGACGTAGCCGGCCGCCTGCAATTCCTCGCGCAGTTCGTCGTGGTTCTCGATGATGCCGTTGTGCACCAGTGCGATGCGCGGCTCGTCCTTGCCCTGCGCCGAGAAGTGCGGGTGGGCGTTGTGGGTGGCCGGCGCGCCGTGCGTGGCCCAGCGGGTGTGGGCGATGCCGGTCAAGCCGTTGAGCTTGTCCTGCCCGATCTGGGCCGAGAGCTCGGAGACGCGGGCGGTGCTGCGCGTGCGGCGCAGCTTGCCGTCCAGGTAGACGGCCACGCCGCACGAATCGTAGCCCCGGTACTCCAGGCGCTTGAGGCCTTCGACCAGGATGGGAGTGATGTCGCGCTGGGCGACGGCGCCGACGATGCCGCACATGGTGGGATCTCCTGCATAACGATTGAATTGGGGGCATTGTGCAGGAGGCACCAAGAAATTTGATGTCTTATTTATCGTATATTTGAATGATTATTCCCTTACATGTTTGTGATTAAATATTCTTTCTTGTTTAGCCTTAGAATGAACTAATCATGCGCGAAACCGCCGCCGCATCCCTGCAACTGGACGAACTGGACTGGCGCATCCTGGCCCAGCTGCAGGAGAACAGCGCCCTGACCAACCAGGACCTGGCCGCAAGCGTGCATGCCTCGGCCCCTACCTGCCTGCGCCGGGTGCGCCGCCTGACCGAGGCCGGCATCATCGCGCGGCAAGTGGCCTTGCTGGATCCGGCGCGCCTGCCCAGCACGCTGACCGCCATCATCGAGATCACGCTGGACAACCAGGCGGCCGAACGCATGGCCGACTTCGAAGCCATGATGCAGGACGAACCCGCCGTGCTGCAGTGCTATCGCGTCTCGCCCGGCCCGGACTTCGTGCTGGTCGCGCAGCTGCGCGACATGCCGGCCTATCACGCGCTGGTGCACCGGGCCTTCACGGCGCAGGCCAACGTGCGCAACGTGCGCACCTTCTTCTCGGTGCATCGGGCCAAGTTCGACACGCGCATGCCGATCGAGGCCATCGGCCCCGCATAGCAGGGCCTGACGGCGGCCTCACTGCCCCAGCAGCCGCTCGAACTGCGCCAGATAGCGCCGCCCCATCTGCGTCACGTCGTGTTCGCTGCGCACGTAGGCGTAGGCCTTTTCCACCGCCTGCGCGCGATAGGCCGCATCGTCCAGCATGCGCGCCATGCCGGCGGCCAGGGCCTGGTGATCGCCCACCGGCACCAGGCAGCCGCGCCCTTCCCCCACGCTTTCGCGCAGGCCACCGGCGTCGGTGGAAACCACCGGCACGCGCAGCAGGAAGGCATCGAGCACGCTGCTGCCCAGCGCCTCTTCCTCCGAGGCCATCACGAACACGTCCATGATGCTGTAGAAGTCCTCGACGCCGCGCCGGAAACCGGCCAAGTGGTAGACCTGCTGCAAGCCGCTGGCCGCCACCAGCTCGCGCGCGGCCTGCTCGCGGTTGCCGCCGCCGCCGAAGTGCAGGAAGACAAAGTCCTGGCGCTGCCCGGCCAGCAGCGCCACCGCGCGGATCAGGGTCAGCGGGTCCTTGTCCTGGATCAGCGCGGCGGAGGTCGCCAGCACGCGCTTGCCTTGCAGGCCGAACTCGGCCACCAGGGCCTGGACGTTGGCCTGGTCGATGGCGCGCGGCTCGACCGCGCTGCGGATGACCACGGGCGCCAGGCCCAGCCGGCGCGGCTCGCCGGCCGCCATGTCGCTGACGGCCACGATCAGGTCGGCATGGCGCCACTTCCAGCCGGTCTTCCATTGCTCGCCGGGCCGCACCGTGAAGGAGGTGCGGCGCGAGAACGCCACCTTGGCGCGGTGCAGGGGCTTGGCCAGCACCGCCCAGGTCAGGGTATTGGCGGTTTGCGCGTGGATGATGTCGTAGCGCCGGCCGTGGCGCGCCAGCCAGGCCAGCTGGGCCGGCGCGCGGCGCACTTCGTGCACCGCGAAGCCCTCGGCGCGGGCGCGCTCGGCCATCTGCCCGCCGGCGCGCGTCAGCAGCTCGACCGCGTGGCCCGCGCGGCGAAACGCCTGCATGCAATACAGCGTCTGCCGCTCGCCGCCGCGCCAGCCCTTCTCGAAATTCAGCTGCAGGATCCTCATGCGCGCTCCGCCCGGCGCCGGGCAAAGCGGGGATTATAGAAGCGGGCCGGGCGGTATCGGGCTGACACGCGCGCGCCTCATTCCAGATAGCGCCGGCACGCATCCACCAACGCCTCGGGCATCTCCTCGGCCAGATAGTGCCCGCAAGGCAGCGCCTCGCCGCACAGGTCCGCGGCGTAGTCCCGCCACAAGGCCAGCGGATCGAAGCAGCGGGCCAGGCCGCCGTGCTCGCCCCAGAGCACGGCAACCGGCATGGCCAGCCGGCGGCCGGCCGACCGGTCGGCGCGGTCGTGTTCCAGGTCGATGCCGGCGGCGGCCCGGTAGTCCTCGCACATCGCATGGATGGCCGCCGGCTCGCGCGCATGGCGCACGTACTCATCCCAGGCGCGCGGATCGAAGGCATCCATGCCGGCATGGCGCGTGCCCATGAAGCGCCGCAGCATGAATTCCGGGTCCGCGCCGACCAGCGTCTCGGGCAGCGGCTCGGGCTGGATCAGGAAGAACCAGTGCCAATAGGTGCTGGCAAAACGCATGTCCGTCTGTTCATACATCGCCAGCGTGGGTGCGATGTCCAGCAGCACCAGCCGGGAAACCGCCTGCGGATGGTCCAGCGCCAGGCGGTGCGCCACCCGCGCGCCCCGGTCGTGTCCCATCACGGCAAAGCGCGCGTGGCCCAGCGCCCGCATGACCGCCAGCTGGTCCGCCGCCATCGCGCGCTTGGCATAGCGCGCCCCGCCCCGGCTGGCGGGCTTGCCGGCCTGTCCGTAGCCGCGCAGGTCGGTCGCCACCACGGTATGGCGCCGCGCCAGCGGCCCGGCCACCTTGTGCCACATGGCGTGGGTCTGGGGAAAGCCATGCAGCAGAAGCAGCGGCGGGCCGCTGCCGCCCGTGACGTAGGGGATGGCGATTTCCTCGTCCGCCTCGCGGCAGACCACGGTGCCGCGCCGAAAGCCGGAAAACAGCGCCTCTTGCATGGGGCCTCCGTTTCTTCTACAGTTTGCATACCTGTATACAAGTATACAGATTAGCCAAACAGGAGGAAGACATGGCTGAATTCGATTGCGACGTCGCAGTCATCGGCGGGGGCGTAACCGGCGTGGCGGCCGGCATCGCCGCCGCCCGGCAGGGCGCCAGGACCCTGCTGCTCGAACCGCGCCCCTTCGTGGGCGGCAATGCCACCACCGGGCTGTGCCTGCACAACTACGTCACCCGCTACGGACGGCAGGTGGTGTTCGGCCTGGCCCAGGAGATCGTGGACGAGCTGATCGCCATGGGCGGGGCCGTGGGCCACGTGCCCTACGAGGGCTTCACCAGCGCGGTCACGCCGGTGGACGGCAATTATTTCCGCATCAAGACCACCGAGATGCTGGCGCGCGCCGGCGTCCAGGTGCTCTACGGCGCCACCGTGGTGGACGTGCAGACGCGCGGGCGCGGCATCGAGAGCCTGCGCTTTGCCGCCAAGGGCGGACTGCATGCCCTGCGCGCGCGCAATGTCATCGACGCCACCGGCGACGGCGACATCGCGGCCATGGCGGGCGTGCCGTTTCGCAAGGGCGACGGCCCCCGGGAACGCATGCAGCCGATCTCGATGATCCTGCACTTTCACAACGTGGACACGCGCCGCATCGCGGCCGAGCTGGGCGAGATCGCGCCGGCCATGGCGAGCCGGCCGGAAGGCGGCGAGCCCATCCCGGTGTACTTCAACGGCTCGTTCTCGAAGTGGAACGACGCCATCATGGCCGAAGGACTGTTCCCCAACCGCGACCGGCACGTGTTCTTCAACACCGTCTGGCCCGACCAGATCAACGTCAACACCTCGGCCGTGCTGGACCTGGACGGCACCGACCCGGTCCAGCTCTCGCGCGCGACGGTGGAACTGACCGCGCAGTGCGCGCGCATCGGCGACTTCCTCAAGCGCCACGTGCCGGGCTTCGAGCACAGCTATTGCATCCCGGCGGCCATCCCCGGCGTGCGCGAATCGCGCAACATCAACGGCCGCTACCAGCTCAGCGACGAGGACGTGCTCGAAGGCCGCAAGTTCGAGGACACCATCGGCCAGGTCTGCTTTCCGGTGGACATCCACGCGCCCGAAAGCAGCCAGGCGATCTTTCACCAGATCGGCGGCGATGGCGCGTTCGACATCCCGTATCGTACGATGCTGCCCGCGGACTACGACAACCTGGTGGTGGCCGGGCGCTGCGTTTCGGCGACCCACGTGGCCCACGGCGCCACGCGCAACATGGCGCCATGCCTGGTGATGGGCGAAGCCGCGGGAACGGCCGCGGCGATGGCCAGCGCCGCGGGCGGCCAGGCCGGCACGCTGGCGGTCCAGGCCCTGCAAGACGAACTGTTGAAGAACCGCGTATACCTGGGCGAGGCCTTTGCCCACCGAACGGAGACACATGTTTAGCGCCAATGCTTTCGATCCCTTGTGGGTAAGCGTCGCCGAACCGCTGCGGCGCCGCATCGTGGAGGGCGAAATCCCTCCCGGGCAGCTGTTGTCCGAGAACCAGCTCGCACAGGAGTTCGGCGTCAGCCGCACGCCCGTGCGCGAGGCCCTGCGCATCCTGATCGACGAAGGACTGGTCGAGATGATGCCCGGGCGCAAGGTGCGCGTGGCCGTACCGGATCCGCAGGACGTCCGGGAAATCTACGACGTGCGCTGGTTGCTCGAGGCCGAGGCGCTGCGCCGGCTGGCGGCCGATCCGCCGCTGTGCGAGCGCACTTGTGCCCAGCTGCAACGGCATTGCCAGCAAGGAAGCGAAGCATTGGCGCAGCAGGACCGCCGCCAACTCGCCGCGGCCAACGAGCGGTTCCACGAGACCATCGTGGCCGCGCTCGGAAACAGGCGCCTGATCGCACAGTTCCGGACCATCTACAACCTGATCTCGCTGTACCGCCACCAGACCTTGCAAAGCGAAGGCTGGGCCCAGGCGGGCAATGCGGATCATGCGCGGCTGGTCGAACTGATACGCGCGCAGGACCTGGACGCGGCGCTGACCTTATTGAAAGAACATCTGGACCATGCGCGGCAGATCATGCTCGAACGCATGCGCCAGAGAACGGGCCCGCAGGGCAAGCACGGCTAGACGCGCTCGAAACCTCCGACACGCCGGCCGTCCGTCCTCGAAGCGCCCGAGGAGACAAACCATGAATCGTCGTCATGCCATCGGACTGGCCGGCGCGCTGCTGGCCGCCGCCTTCCTGTCCTCGCCCGCCGCCGCCGGCCAGGACTTTCCCAATCGCCCCGTCACCGTCATCGTGCCCTATCCGCCGGGCCAGGCCTCGGACCTGATCATGCGGCTGATCAGCGCCAAGGCGGCCAAGTCGCTGGGCCAGCCCGTCGTGGTGGAGAACCGCGCGGGCGCCAGCGGCAACATCGGCACCGACGTGGGCGCGCGGGCGCCCAAGGACGGCTACACGCTGACCCTGGCCACCGCCGCGCTGCCGATCTCGGCCAACACCTACGACAACCTGCCCTTCGACCTGCGCAAGGACTTCGCGCCGGTGCTGCTCATGACCGCCATGCCGCTGGTGCTGGTGACCGCGCCCGAGTCCGGCCTGCGCGACGTCAAGACCCTGGTGGAGCAGGCGCGCGCCCGGCCGGGCGCGATCACTTTTGCCTCGTCGGGCCCGGGCACCAGCCATCACCTGACCGGCGAGCTGTTCAAGGCGCGCTCGGGCCTGGACATGCTGCACGTGCCCTACAAGGGCAGCAGCCCGGCGCACGTGGACCTGATGGGAGGCCGGGTGGACGTGATGTTCGACAACATCGTGGCGGTGCGCAACAACGTGCGCGAAGGCAAGCTGCGGGCGCTGGCGGTCACCTCGCCGCAGCGCAGCCCTTCGCTGCCGGATGTGCCCACGCTGCGCGAGGCCGGCTACGAGGACATGGACACGCAAGCCTGGTTCGGCCTGCTGGTGCCGGCCGGCACGCCCGAGCCGGCCATCGCCAGGCTTAACGAAGCCTTTGCCCAGGCCCTGTCGGACCCGGACATCCAGTCGCGCCTGGCGGACATGGGCGCGCGCGTGACGCCCGGCACGCCGCAGGCCTTCGGCCAGTTCATCGAGGCCGAGATCGAGAAATGGCGGCCGGTGGTCGAGCGCGCCGGCATCAAGATGCAGTGACGCCGGCCCGCCAGGGCATCAGCCGCGGCCGATGCCCTGGTACTGGATGCCCATTTCGCGCATCTCGGCCGGATCGTAGAGGTTGCGCCCGTCCAGGATGACGGGCGTCTTGAGCAGCGACTTGATGCGCTCGAAGTCGGGCGCGCGAAAGACCTTCCATTCGGTCATGATGATGAGCGCGTCGGCGCCATCGAGCGCCGCGTACATATCGTCCACGAAGCTGACCGCCGGCTGCCCGGCCAGCACCTTGCGCGCCTCGTGCATGGCCACCGGGTCGTGCGCGGCGATGGCCGCGCCGCGCGAGGCCAGCGCGGCGATCACTTCCAGGCTGGGCGCCTCGCGCATGTCGTCGGTATTGGGCTTGAAGGCCAGGCCCCACATGGCAAAACGCTTGCCCGAGAGATCCTCGCCAAAGCGCTTGATGGCCTTCTGGGCCAGGCGCTGCTTCTGCGCGTGGTTGGCCACCTCGACCGCGCTGACCACGTGCATCGGCACGCCATGCTCCTGGGCCGTGCGGATGAGCGCCTGCACGTCCTTGGGAAAGCACGAGCCGCCGTAGCCGGCGCCGGGGTACAGGAAGTGATGGCCGATGCGCGAGTCCGCGCCGATGCCCCGGCGCACCTGCTCGACGTCCGCGCCCAGCGCCTCGGCCAGGCAGGCGATCTCGTTCATGAACGAGATGCGCGTGGCCAGCATGGCGTTGGCCGCGTACTTGGTCAGCTCGGCCGAGCGCACGTCCATCACCATCACGCGTTCGTGAGTGCGCTGGAAAGGACCGTAGATGCGGCGCATCACGCTGATGGCGTGCTCTTCGTCGGCGCCCACGATGACGCGCTCGGGGCTCATGAAATCCTTGACCGCCGAGCCTTCCTTGAGGAACTCCGGGTTGGACACCACGCTGAACGGCAGGTCCAGGCCGCGCTCGGCCAGCACGCCGGCCACGGCCTGGCGCACCTTGTCGGCCGTGCCCACGGGCACGGTGGACTTGTCCACGATGATCTTGCGCTCGGTCATGTGCGCGGCGATATTGCGCGCGGCGGCCAGCACGTATTGCAGGTCGGCCGAGCCGTCCTCGCCCGGCGGCGTGCCCACCGCGATGAACTGCACCTCGCCGAAGGCCACGCTGGCGGCCACGTCGGTGGTGAACTGCAGCCGGCCGGCCCGCACGTTGCGCTCGACCAGCTCGTCCAGCCCCGGCTCGTAGATCGGGATGCGGCCCTCGCGCAGCATCTGCACCTTTTCCTCGTTGACGTCCAGGCACATCACGTCATTGCCCATGTCCGCGAGGCAGGCGCCCGTTACCAGGCCCACGTAGCCGGTGCCGATCACAGTGATTTTCATAGACTCATCAGCCTTCGTTCAAATAGGGTTCAAGCACGCTGCGGACTAGCCCGGTCGCTCCCTGCGCAGCCGGGGCGATTATAGGTGGCGGGGTCCGGCGCAGTTGTCACAACCTGCATCCGCTCAGCCCATGCGGCGATAGCGCCAGGCATTGACCGCCAGCGCCGCGAAAGCGCACGCGCTGCCCAGCGCCAGGGCATGGGTAGGCCCGCCGCTTGCGCTCAGGCCGAATCCCAGCGCCACCAGGGCCGTGCCGAAGCTCTGGCCGAACACGCGCGTCACCGCCTGCAGCCCGCCGGCCGCGCCGCTGCGGCTGATCGGCGCGGCGGTCAGCATGGCGCGATTGTTGGGGGTCTGGAAAAAGCCGAAACCGACGCCGGCCACCACCATGGCCGCCACCACCCAGCCCAGCCCCGCATCCACCGGCAGCAGCACCAGGGCCAGCAGCCCCAGGCCCATGGCCGCCGCACCGATGCCGGCCAGCAGCGCGGCAGACAGGGAATCGGACAGGCGCCCGGCCAGCGGCGCGGTAGCCGCCGCGCCCAGCGGCCAGGCGGCCATCAGCAGGCCCGTGGTGAGATGGTCGCGCTGCAGCACCTGCTGGAAATAGAAAGGCAGGCTGACGAACGAAGCCATCTGCGCGGCAAAGGACAGGGCCGATGCCGCCACCGCATAGGCAATCGTGTTCACGCGCAGCAGGTCCACCGGCACCAGCGGCGCGGGGCGTTGCAGCGAGCGGCGCACCAGCACATAGCCCAGCGCCGCGGCCGCGGCCATCAGGCCCAGCGCGCGCCCTGGCCGCGCGGCCAGGTGGTCCACGCCGATGATGAACAGCGCCAGCGCCAGCATGCACAGCAGGGCGCTGAGCCAGTCGAAGGGCTTGGCCGTGGTCGGCACGTCCGGCAGCATGCGCACGCCGAAGAAGGCCGCCAGGCAAATCGGCACGTTCACCGCGAAGATCCACGGCCAGGAGGCCACCGACAGGATGGCCGAGCCGATGGTCGGCCCCATCACGGTCAGCACGCCCACGGCCATGGCGTTCACGCTGATGCCGCGGCCCAGCATGCGCATGGGATAGATGTTGCGCACCAGCCCGCCGAACAGGCACATCAGCGTGGCCGCGCCCACGCCCTGGAAGGTGCGCGCCGCGATCAGCATCGCCAGCGAGCCGGCCAGGGCGCTGGCCAGCGAGCCGCACAGGAACAGGCCCAGCCCGCAGGCGAACATGCGCCGAAAACCCACCCGCTCGGCCACGGCCGACAGCGGCAGCAGCATGGTGACCACGGTCAGGTTATAGGCGTTGACGATCCACACGGCCGAGGCCGAGGAAATGCCCAGGTCGGCCGAGATGGTGGGCAGCGCCACGTTGGCGATGGTCGCGTCCAGCACCGCCAGCGCCATGCCGGTGAGCAGGGTAAGCACGGCCCAGTGCCGCCGCGGCGCGGGCAAGCCGTCCGGCGCGCAGGCCCTGGCGGCGCCGGCCTGCGCGGACGCTGGCTGCGGATCGCTCAAGACTTCTTGACCGGTCGTTTCCAGCCGGCGATGGTGGTCTGCGGGGAGCGGGAAAGCGTCAGCTGCCCGGCGGGCGCTTCGCGCGTCAGCGTGGTGCCCGCGCCCAGCGTGGCGCCGCGGCGCACGGTGACCGGCGCCACCAGCTGCGTGTCCGAGCCGATGAAGGCATCGTCCTCGATCACGGTGCGGTGCTTGTTCACGCCATCGTAGTTGCAGGTGATGGTGCCCGCGCCGATATTCACGCGCTGGCCCACGTCCGCATCGCCCACGTAGGCCAGGTGATTGGCCTTGCTGCCCTTGCCGATGCGGCTGTTCTTGATCTCGACGAAGTTGCCGATGTGCGCCTGCTCCTCCAGCCGCGCGCCCGGGCGCAGCCGCGCATAGGGGCCGACCTGCGCCTGCGCGCCCACCTCGGCCTGCTGCAGGTGGCTGTATGCCTCGATGCGCGCGCCCGCGCCCACCCGCACGTCGCGCAGCATGCAGTGCGGGCCCACGCGCACCCCGTCGGCCAGCTCGACCTCGCCCTCGAAGACGCAGCCCACGTCGATGTAGACATCGCGCCCGCACTTGAGCGAGCCGCGCTGGTCGAAGCGGGCCGGATCGGCCAGCGTGACGCCGGCCTCGAGCTGGCGGCGCGCCAGCTCGCGCTGCCAGATGCGTTCGAGTTCGGCCTGCTGCAGGCGGCTGTTCACGCCCAGCGTCTCCCAGGCGGCGCCAGGATGCGCGGTGCTGACCGGCGCGCCGTCGGCCACGGCCAGGCCGATGATGTCGGTCAGGTAATACTCGCCTTGCGCGTTGTCGTTGCTGATGCGCGAGAGCCAGTCCTTGAGCAGGCCGGTGGGCGCGGCCACGATGCCGGTGTTGACCTCGCCGATGCGGCGCTCGGCCGGGCTGGCGTCCTTGTGCTCGACGATGCGCACCACCTTGCCCTGCGCATCGCGCACGATGCGGCCGTAGCCGGTGGGATCGGCCAGGTGCTCGGTCAGCACGGCCAGCCCCCGCCCCCGCGCCTGCAGCAGGCTGCGCAGGGTTTCGGGCTGCACCAGCGGCACGTCGCCGTAAAGCACCAGCGTGGCATCGTCGGCATCGCCCTGGCCCAGCAGCGGCACGGCCTGCTGCACCGCATGGCCGGTGCCCTGCTGGGGCTGCTGCAGCACGAAGTGCAGGCCCTCCTGCCCGGCGTAGGCCGCCTGCACGCGGTCGGCGCCGTGGCCCACGACCACGATGATCCGCCCGGGCGACAGCGCGCGCGCGCCGTCGAGCACGTGATCGAGCATGGGCTTGCCGGCCAGGGTGTGCAGCACCTTGGGCAGGTCCGATTGCATGCGCTTGCCCATGCCGGCGGCGAGGATGACGATGTTCAGCATAGATTTCCGGAAAGTCGTTGGCCGCGGCACGCCCGATCGCATGCCGCGAGAAGAGGCGAAGTCGGTCAGGTGGCGGGCTTGCGGGCGGCAGCGCGCTTGGCCGCCGGCTTGGCGGTACGCTTGGCCGCCGGCTTGGCTTTGCCGCGCGCGGCAGGGGAAGCTGCGGCAGGCGCGCCTGCGGCGGATGTCCCCGCGGCGGGCGTGCCCTTGGCCGATGCGGCGCCCGCGCCCGGCGCCCGGGGCTGGCCGGCCGCGTCCTGCTTGCCGCCCGAGGCGGGCATGGAGGCGGCGGTCGCCGCGGCGATCTGGTCGAACTGTTTTTGCAGCAGGCTCCACCAGGCCTGCGAGGCCGATGCGACCGGATCGGGCATGCCGGCGGCCGGCGGCGGCAAGTCCTGGGACTTGCCGGCCTCGGACGAGCCTGGCTCGCCCGGGCGCCCCGCTTGGGGCTCGGGCGGCTGCGCCGGCTCGCGCGCGGGCGCCTGCTCCGGCGCCGCCTTCTTGCCGGCGGCCTGCCCCGGCCCGGCCTGCCCCGGCCGTATGCCCAGCAGGACCTCCAGCGGCGAGGCCTCGGCGCCGGCGGCCATGCCATCGGCAAAGGAACGCAAGGTGGCGATGGTGGCGCGCTGCACCTCCAGGCCCTGGATGGTGCTGCTCAGCAGCGACAGGTTCATCTGCAGCCAGTTCTCGACGGTGCGCAAGTCCGCGATGCGCCGCTCGAGCTCCTCGAGATTGAGCGGCGGCGTCATGGGCATGCTCTGCGCCAGGCCGCCGGCGCCGGCCAGGCTGGACCAGGCGTGGCGCATCATCTCCATGCTGGCCAGCAGGGGGTTGCCCGAAAGCTCGGGCCCCTGCCCCATGCCGGGCAGGACGAAGGGGTTTTGATTGCTAGCGGTCATGCGTTGTCCCAGAGGCGGATGCGGCGCGGTGTCGGGCGGCCCTAGCGCAGCACGACCCGGCCGTTGTCTTGTACCAGCACGTGGTCGCCCGAGGCCAGATGGAAGGGCTCCTGGCTGGTGAAGGTGCGCAGCGACCCGTCGCTCATACGCACCCGCATCTCGTGGCGTGTCACGGTTCGTTGCCCTTGGATATTACGCTCGATTTCACGGCCGGCCAAAGCGCCGCCCAGCCCGCCCAGGATGGTCAGCGCCGTCTTGCCGCTGCCGCCGCCGAACTGGTTGCCGACCACGCCGCCGACCACCCCGCCGGCCACGGTGCCGACCAGGCCGTTGCTGCGATCGCCCACCGGCACCTGGATCTGGCGCACGCTCTCGACCGTGCCGCAGTTGCGGCAGTCGGCCGCCGCCTGGCGCGGCGCGGCCGGCGGGGCCGATTGCACCGGCGCGGGCGCGCCCTGGGCGGCGGGCGCGCCGGCCGGCGGCGCCTGCTGTTCGGCCGGGACCGCCGGCGGCCCGGCATCCGGCGCCTGCTGCGCCTGCGAGCCGGGCAGCCAGCCGGCCAGGGCCGCGATGGCCACCACGCATAGCGCGATGATCGCCAGGGCGGCCGCGGCCACCAGCGGGTGAAGGGCAAGCGCGGCGCGCTCGCGCTGCGTCTGGATGGGCGTAATCTTCATGCTCGGCTCCTGAAAGCAAACCTCGGTGCCTGTATAGCACCGGGGCATGGTATCGGGAGGTTGCGAACGTGACCGTTTGCAAGGCGCCAGCCCGGCGCGCAAACGCCCGGCATTCTGGGACAATGGCCGCATGAAAAGCACCGTGACCCTGACCGAGCTGGAAGAGGCCATCAACCACTGGCGCAGGCGCTCGCCCTCGCAAGGCGAGGCGCACCGGCTATGCCCGCAGGCGGCCGCGCTGGCCGAGCCCTACGCGGGCATGATCATGGCCCATCGACACGAAATCGCGCTCTCGGAGCTGGGCCCGCAGGCCCGCGAGGCGCTGCAGGCGGCGGGGATGGACTGATCAGCCCAGTTCGAGCAGCGTCCTGACGTCGTGCACCAGGACGTCGACCCCGGCGGTGTTGTTGACCAGCACGCGCGATTCACCCTTGGCATCGAGCAGGTAGATCGCCGCCGTGTGGTCCATGCTGTAGTCGCCGTCCGGGCGCGGCGACTTGGCGTAATACACCTTGAACGACTGGGCCGCCTGCTTGACCTGCTCGGGCGTGCCGGTCAGGCCCTCGAAACGCGGATCGAAGGCGGTCACGTATTCGCGCAGCACCTGCGGCGTGTCGCGCTCGGGGTCCACCGTCACCAGCGCCACCTGCACGCGGTCGGCGTCATCGCCCAGCTGCTGCATCACCTGGGCCATTTCGGCCAGCGCGGTGGGACATACGTCCGGGCACTGGGTAAAGCCGAAGAACACCACCATCACCTTGCCCTGGTAGTCGGCCAGCGTGCGCGGCTGGCCGGCGGTGTCGACCAGGGACATCTGCTGGCCCAGGCGGGTGCCGGTGATGTCGCTGCCCATGAATTCGGGCTTGTCCTTGCCGCACGCGGCGAGCAGGGACAAGGTGCCCAGGGCCAGGACGGCGCGCAGCAGGCTGCGCCGCAGGGAAAAACGGTAGGTCATGGCAGGCTCCGAGAGTCGGCGGCAAGGCAGCGCACTAGATCAGCTGCAGCCAATGGTCGATCAGCAGGGCAAAGAACAGCAGCGCCAGGTAGAGGATGGAGTAGCGGAACGTGCGGCGCGCCAGTTCGTCGCTGTAGCGGCGGTACAGCCGCCAGGCATAGGCCAGAAAGACCAGCCCCAGCGCAAGGGCCGCCACCAGGTACAGCAGCCCGCTCATGCGGATGGCATAGGGCAGCAGCGTGGTGGCCAGCAGTGCCAGCGTATAGAGCAGGATGTGCAGGCGCGTGAAGCGCTCGCCGTGGGTGACCGGCAGCATGGGCAGCCCGGCGTTGGCGTAGTCCTGGTTGCGGTACAGCGCCAGCGCCCAGAAGTGCGGCGGCGTCCAGATGAAGATGATCAGCACCAGCACCCAGGCCTCGGCCGGCACGGCGTTGGCCATGGCCGCCCAGCCCAGCGCCGGCGGCATGGCGCCCGAGAGCCCGCCGATCACGATGTTCTGCGGCGTGCGCGGCTTGAGGATGACCGTATAGATGACGGCGTAGCCCACGAAGGTGGCGAAGGTCAGCCACATGGTCAGGGGGTTCACGCCATGGTAGAGCACCAGCATGCCGGCCCCGCCCAGCAGGCCCGAAAGCCCCAGCACCTGGGCGGCGGTGATGGTGCCTTGCGCGGTGGCGCGGCGCGCGGTGCGCGCCATGCGGGCATCGACCTCCTGCTCGATCAGGCAGTTGATGGCGAAGGCCGCCGCGGCCAGCAGCCAGATGCCCAGGGTGGCCGCCAGCATCCGGCCCAGGTCGGGCATGCCGGGCACGGCCAGGAACATGCCGATCACGGCGCAGAACACGGCCAGCTGGGTCACCCGGGGCTTGGTCAGCACCAGGTATTGGCGCAGCAGGCCGGGCTGGGGGGCAAGGGCGGAAGTCATGAGGCTATTTTAGATCGTCGGGGAAACAGCCGCCGGACGGGGGGCCGCGGCACGTCCGGACCGCGCCAGCCGCACCACCAGCGTCACGCAGGCCAGCACCAGGCCGGCCGCGCCGCCGTTGTGCAGCACCGCGATCAGCAGCGGCCACTGGAAGACGACGGTGGTCAGGCCGGTGAACAGCTGGGCGGCCAGCAGCGCCAGCACCAGCCGCGCCGGGCCGGCCAGGCCAGGCACGGCGCGCATGCGCCAGGCCAGCGGGCCCAGGTAGGCGAACACCAGGAAGGCAAAGTTGCGGTGCACCCAGTGAATGGCTGTCAGGGCGCTTTGGGAGATCATTTCGCCGGACGGAAGTTCCCCCAGCCCCCGGATGATCGAAAAACCGCCGGCGAAGTCCATCTCGGGAATCCAGCGGCCATGGCAGGTGGGGAAGTCCATGCAGGCCAGCACGGCGTAGTTGGTGCTTACCCACCCGCCCAGCGCTATCTGTACGAAAAGCAGCGCCAGGCCGCCTGCCGCCCAGGGCAGGAAATGCCGGGACGCCGCGGGCACGGGCTCGTGCGGCCGCGCCCGCGCCGCCAGCCAGGTCATCAGGGCCAGCAGGCCCATGCCGCCCAGCAGGTGCGCCGTCACCACGGCCGGCATCAGCTGGTGGGTGACGGTCCAGGCGCCGAAGGCCCCCTGCAGGCAGACCGCCACCAGGGTGAGCACCGCCAGGCGCGGGCTGTGGCCCAGCTCGCGCCGGTATCGCCAGGCGAACCAGGCGATGGCGATGATGAGCAGGCCCAGCAGCGCGCCGACGTAGCGGTGGATCATCTCGATCCAGGCCTTGGACAGCGTCACCGGCCCGTAGGGCATGGCCTGCGCCGCCTCGCGGATCTCGCCCAGCGCCCCCAGCGGGCTGAGCTTGCCGTAGCAGCCCGGCCAGTCGGGACAGCCCAGCCCCGAATCGGTCAGGCGCACGAAAGCCCCGAACATGATCAGGTCCAGGGTCAGGAACCAGGTGAAGAAAACCAGCTTGCGGTAGCGGGCCTTGATGCGATCGATATCCATGCTGCCTTGGGGGTCACGGCCTTGCCGGCCGTCAGCCTATGCGGGAGTTGTAGACCAGCTTGCTGACGTCCTTGCGAAACCCCAGCGGATCGGCCTGGTCGGGATACTGCAGGATCAGGTTGCCGTTGGGGTCGATGATCCACATCGGCCCGCGCAGGCCCTGCCCGGCATGCGGCGTGCCATCGAGAAGAAAGGGCTCGAGCTGCTCGCGCCGCGCGCGCACCATCACCGTGCCCCGGTAGGCGTCGAGCACCTTCTGGGGCACCGGCCCGTCATCCAGGATGAACCACACGCGCCGCAGCCGATCGACGTTCTTGCCCTGGCTGGCATGGCTGTTGCGCAGCACGAACAGCTTGCGGGCGCAGGCCTCGTCGCACTCGGCGGTATCGGCGGCCACCAGCAGCCATTCGCCCTTGAGCGAGTTCAGGTCGAAGGGCTGCCCGTCCAGGGTGGCCAGCGCCAGCGCGCCGGCCTCGGGCATGGGCCGCTGCGGCGTGACCAGCTGGCCGTAGTTGGTGGCCTGCGAAGGCCACCACTGCGGGTTGAAGTAGACCACGAAAGCGCCCACGATGGGCGCCAGGGTCACCAGCAGGATGGCGATCAGCGGCGCCAGCGAGCGCCGGGGGCGGGGCGAGCCCGCGGGTTGAGCGGTCATGTCGTTTTGTCTCTCCGTTCAGGTATCCGGTTCGAGGCCCGGCGGCGCCAGGCCCGGGCGGCCACCGCCAGCCAGGCGATCGCCGCGATGGCGGCAAAGCTGAACCACTGCAGCGCATAGCCCACGTTCTGGTCCGCATCCACCGAAGGCTGCGGCCATTGGCGCGCCAGCCCGTCGCCGGCCGGCGACGTCTGCATCAGCACGGCGGGCAGCAGCGCCAGGCCGCTGGCGCGCGCAAGCGCGTCCAGGTCCAGGTTCTGCACGCGCGGCAGGCCGTCCGGTGCGGCCGGACCCGGCCAGCCCTGGGGCAGTTCGCTGTGCGCGCCGGGCAGCTCGAACATGCGCGGCACCCGGGCGGCCAGCTCGCCTTCGACGGTTTGACGGCCCTGCGGCCGGGGCACGGCGGGCAGCGGCTCGCCGCCCAGGGGCCGCGCCATCCAGCCGCGCAGCACCAGCACCGCCTGGCCGCGCCCGCCGTCAAATTCCAGCGGCGTGGCCAGCCACAGGCCGGGCCGCCCGTCCAGGTTGCGGTTGTCCACCAGCACGCTGAGCTCATGGCGCCAGCGGCCGCTGGCGCGGGCCGCGCGCCAGGGCCGCAGTTCGCCGGCATCGACCTCGGGCGACAGCGCAAGCGGCGCCTGCGCCCGGCCGGCCTCGATGGCCTGCGCGATGGCGCGCCGCTCGTGCGCGCGGCCCAGCTGCCAGCGCCCCAGCGAGACGAACACGGCCACCGCCAGCGCCAGCAGCGCCAGCGCCGCGACGGTGCGTCCGGCTCCGGGGTGCCTGCCTAGCTGTGCCATCTCTGCAATAATTTCATCTTTATCCGACGAGACCGGAGGCGCATCATGCGCATCATCGTCATTCTTGCCTTTATCGGCATCCTGGCCAGCCTGGCCTCGGCCGGCGTCTACCTGATGCGCGACAAGGGCACCACCAACCGCACGGTCAACGCGCTGACGGTGCGCATCGGCCTGTCCATCGTACTGTTTTTGTTCGTGCTGCTGGCCCACCACATGGGCTGGATCCAGAGCACGGGCTTTTAGCCGCCGCGCCGAATGGACCGGGGGCCGGCAAGGCCGGCCCCCGGGCTGCTGCGGTCCAGGCGGGCGCGGCGGGCCGCCCGGGCCGCGGCGTCAGAACCAGTAGACGAACAGGTACAGGCCCAGCCACACCACGTCCACGAAGTGCCAGTACCAGGCCGCCCCCTCGAAGCCGAAGTGGTGGGTGGCGGTGAAGTGGCCGCGCATCAGGCGCACCAGGATGACCGTGAGCATGGTGGCGCCCAGCAGCACGTGGAAACCGTGAAAGCCGGTGAGCATGTAGAACAGCGAACCGAAGGCGCCCGAATTGAACTTCAGGTTCAGGTCGGCATAGGCATGGATGTATTCGTAGGTTTGCACGCCCACGAAGATGAAGCCCAGCAGCACGGTGGCCGCCAGCCAGAAGATCGCCTTGGCCCGGTGGCTGGCCCGCAGCGCGTGGTGCGAGATCGTCAGCGTCAGGCCGGAGGTCAGCAGCAGCGCCGTGTTGATGGTGGGCAGCCAGAAGGGGCCGACGGTCTGGAACTCCTCGACCACGCCGGCCGGGCCCAGGTTGGGCCAGACCGCCACGAAGTCGGGCCACAGGAACAGCCGGTGGTCCAGGTCGCCAAGCGTGGGCGTGGTCACCGTGCGCACGTACCACAGCGCGCCGAAGAAGCCGGCGAAGAACATCACCTCCGAGAAGATGAACCAGCTCATGCCCCAGCGGTAGGAGACGTCCACGCGCCTGCTGTTCAGGCCGCCCTCGGACTCGCGGATGGCATCGGCGAACCAGACCCACAGCGAGGCGATCAGGCCGGCCAGGCCGACAAGCAGGATCCACTTGCCGAAGGCCACGCCGTTGATCCAGGTGGCGGCCCCCACGCCCATGGCCAGCAGCGTCACCGCGGTGCGCACCGGATGCGGCGATTCGCCGGGGACGAAATAGTAAGGGGCCTCTTTGACCGAGTGACTGGCACTCATGGTGATCTCCCTGGTACGTGTGTTGTTCTGGTTGATTGTCGGATGTTTTGATCGGCGGGTCGATGCCCTGCTAGCTCAGGCTGGCGACCGCCCAGCGCACGATGAAGACCAGCAGCGCCACGAACAGCGCGCCGGCCAGCAGCCCTGCGATGATCAGGTGCACCGGGTTGAGCTTGGCCGCGTCCTCGTCGTAGCCCGCGCCCTTGCGCACGCCGAACATGCCCCACAGCACCGCCTTGAGCGTCTGCAGGAAGTTCAGCTTGCGGCGCGAGCTGGCGCGCAGATCGTCGGCCATGGCGCTTTCCTAGTGCACCGCGATGTACTGCTTGACGATGACCCAGGCGAACACCGCCGCCACGAAGACCAGGATCGCCAAGGCGGTGTTGCGGTTGCGTCGGCGCTGCTCGGGCGTTTTCATGCTGGGTGGTCCTGGTGGCAAGGCGGTGCGGGCCGGCAAGGCTACTTCACCTCGGGCGGGGTCTCGAAGGTATGGAAGGGCGCCGGCGAGGGCACCGTCCACTCCAGTCCTTCGGCGCCCTCCCAGGGCTTGGCCGGGGCCTGCACACCCTTGCCGCGGTAGCACTTGAGCACGACGTACAGGAACAGCAGCTGCGACAGGCCGAACCAGAACGCGCCGATGGTGGCGATCTGGTGAAAATCGGTGAACTGCGCGGCATAGTCGGCGTAGCGGCGCGGCATGCCGGCCAGGCCCAGGAAGTGCATGGGGAAGAAGGTGACGTTGAACGAGATCATCGTCGACCAGAAGTGGATCTTGCCCAGGCGCTCGTCGTACATGCGGCCGGTCCACTTGGGCAGCCAGTAGTAGGTGCCGGCAAACAGCGCGAACAGCGAGCCGGCCACCAGCACGTAGTGGAAGTGCGCCACGACGTAGTAGGTGTCGTGCACCTGGATGTCGATGGGCGCCATCGACAGGATCAGCCCGGTGAAGCCGCCGATGGTGAACACGAAGATGAAGCCCACCGCGAACAGCATGGGCGTCTCGAAGGTCATGGCGCCGCGCCACATGGTGGCCACCCAGTTGAACACCTTCACCCCGGTGGGGATGGAGATGAGCATGGTGGCGTACATGAAGTAGAGCTGGCCGGTCACCGGCATGCCGGTGGTGAACATGTGGTGCGCCCAGACGATGAAGGACAGCACGGCGATGGCGGCCGTGGCGTAGACCATCGAGGCGTAGCCGAACAGGCGCTTGCGCGCGAAGGCCGGCACGATCGCCGAGACGATCCCGAAGGCCGGCAGGATCATGATGTAGACCTCGGGGTGGCCGAAGAACCAGAACACGTGCTGGTACAGGACCGGATCGCCGCCGGCGGCCGCGTTGAAGAAGCCCGTGCCGAAGTGGCGGTCGGTCAGCAGCATGGTGATGGCCGCGGCCAGCACCGGCATGACCGCGATCAGCAGGTAGGCGGTGATGAGCCAGGTCCAGCAGAACAGCGGCATCTTCATCAGCGTCATGCCGGGCGCGCGCATGTTCAGGATGGTGACGACGATGTTGATCGCGCCCATGATGGACGAGGCGCCCATGATGTGCACGGCGAAGATGGCCAGGTCCATGCCCGGGCCCATCTGCACCGACAGCGGCGCATACAGCGTCCAGCCCGCGGCCGTGGCCCCGCCGTCCACGAAGAACGAGGACGCCAGCAGCAGGCCGGCCACCGGCAGCAGCCAGAAGCTGAAGTTGTTCATGCGGGCAAAGGCCATGTCCGAGGCCCCGATCTGCATGGGGATCATCCAGTTGGCAAAGCCCACGAAGGCCGGCATGATCGCGCCGAACACCATGATCAGGCCGTGCATGGTGGTGAACTGGTTGAACAGCTCGGGCTGGAAGAACTGCAGGCCCGGCTCGAACAGTTCGGTGCGCAGCAACAGGGCCAGCACCCCGCCCTTGATCAGCATGACGAACGAGAAGATCAGGTACATCGTGCCGATGTCCTTGTGGTTCGTCGCGAACAGCCAGCGGCGCCAGCCGTGGGGCATGTGGTGGGCGTGATCGTCGTGGCCGTGGGCGTGCCCGGCCGGGGCGTGATCTGCGGTGACGCTGCTCATGTGGGACTCCTTCCTGCTGAGCGGCAGCCCCGCCTGGGCGGGGCTGGCGAAATCTTATCGAATGTTTCTTCTTGCCGGAGACCGCGGCGCCCTTAGCGGGCCGCCGCCACCTCGGCGGGCATCACGACCGGATCCTGGCCCTTGCCGGCATTGCTCCAGGCGTTACGGGTATAGGTGATGACCGCGGCCACTTCCACGTCGTTGAGCTGCCCGCCGAAGGGGGCCATCGCGGTGCCCGGCTTGCCGTTGAGCACCACCTTGATCTGCTCGTCCTTGGGACCGAGCACCACGGGGTCGCCATCTAGCCCCGGGAAGTTGCCGGGCACGCCCTGGCCGTTGGCCTGGTGGCAGGCCACGCAATTGGCAGCATAGACCTGCTGGCCGCGCGCGACCAGTTCCTCCTGCGTCCATTCCTTGTTGGGATCGTCGGCGGCCTCGGCCAGCTTCTTCTGCTCGCCGGCGGCCCAGGCGGCGTAGTCCTCCTCGGAAACCACCTTGACCACGATGGGCATGAAGGCGTGGTCCTTGCCGCACAGCTCGGCGCACTGGCCACGGAACTCGCCGACCTCCTCGGCGCGGAACCAGGTGTCGCGCAGCAGGCCCGGGATGGCGTCCTGCTTGACGCCGAAGTGCGGGATCATCCAGGAGTGGATCACGTCGGCGGCGGTGACCACCAGCCGCACCTTCTTGCCCACCGGCACCACCATCGGGTTGTCCACCTCCATGAGGTAGAACTCGCTCTTGGGTTCGCGGCCCATGATCTGGGCCTGCGGCGTGGCCAGGTTCGACAGGAACGAGACCCCGGCGGCCTCGCCGTCCATGTACTCGTAGCCCCATTTCCATTGGTAGCCGGTGACCTTGATGGTGAGGTCGGCGCTGGAGGTGTCCTTCATGGCCACCACGGTGCGCGTGGCCGGCAAGGCCATGGCGATGACGATGAAAAAGGGAATGACCGTCCAGGCGACTTCCACGCCCACGTGCTCGTGGAAGGTGGCCGGCTTGACGCCGCGCGATTTGCGGTGCGCCCAGATGGAGTAGAACATCACCCCGAACACGCCGATGAATATCACCAGACAGATGACCAGCATCATCCAGTGCAGCCAAGCCACGTCGCGTGCGATTTGCGTGACGCCTTCGTGCAGGTTGAGCTGATTGACTCTGGGGCCGCCAGGCATGTCCTTGACCTGTGCCGCCGCCATACCGCCAACCAGCATTGCACAGGCGCCCAGCAGTATCCCTCTCCACTTCTTCATGCTGACCTCGAATCTCGGCGCTTGCAGGTGCGACCTGCCGGCGGGTGCCGGCATGGGGTTGTCTCTGGTGCGCGATTAATTATTGAAATAAGGGCAAGCCACGCTAATGAAGGCGTAAGGCCAGGCGCGGTTGCACACGAACCACTAACTAAACTGCGGGATTATAACGAACTTGGCAAAGCGCGCCGCGCGGCCCGCCCCCCGGCGCGCGCGCCCGGCTCGCCCCGCCGCCCCGGCCCTCCCTGAAACAGGCCGTAAAGCGCCGCCGGCTGTAGGCCCGGCGCAAGATCGCTGCACTACAATCGCCGCCATGCCAGATCATCCGCTGCCCGCCACGCCCGCGCAACTGCAGGCCCTGTATGCGCGCCTGTGCGCCGCCGCCCAGGAAACCCCCTACGAAGGTTCGCTGCCCTTGTGGGTGGCCGCACGCCGCTGCGGCTGGGCCACGCCGGCGGCCTGCGCGGCGCTGCGCGCGCTGCCGGGCGTGCGCCTTGGCCCGGACCGCCTGGACATCGGCGCGGACCTGGCGCCCGGCGCCGGGCTAAACGCCCTGCTGGCGCAGGCCGCCCAGGCGCTGCGCCAGGCCGGCTGCGTGCGCGGCTGGCGCAACGAGCTGCTGGATGTGCATCCCGAGGATGGCAGCGGCGCCATCGGCGTGCTCGAACGCGCGGCCATGCGCCCGCTGGGCCTGCTGACCCAGGCCGTGCACCTGAACGCCTGGACCCCCGATGGCAGGCTGTGGATCGCGCGGCGCGCGCTGACCAAGAACTCGGATCCGGGCATGTGGGATACGCTGGTGGGCGGGCTGGCCAGCAGCGGCGAGACGCTGGAGCGCTCGCTGCTGCGCGAATGCGCCGAAGAAGCCGGCCTGTCGCCGGCCGACGTGGCCGGCCGCACGCCGCTGCGCACCATCCTGCGCATGCGCCGCCGCCTGCCCGAAGGCCTGCAGAACGAGGACATCCTGACCAGCACCTGCGTGCTGGCGCCTTCGGCGGCGCCGCGCAACCAGGACGGCGAGGTCATGGAAATCCGCCACGAACCGCTGGACACCGTGATGCGCATGCTCGAGGCCGGCGAGTTCACCGAAGAAGCAGCCCTGGTCATCGTCCAGGACATGCTGTTTCGTTTCTGCAAGGAACCCGCCTGAAACGCCCCGGCCGCGCCACCTTGCAAGACGTGGCCCGGCTCGCCGGGGTCAGCGCCATGACCGCCTCGCGCGCGCTGAACGCGCCGGCCAGGGTCAGCGCCGCGGTGCGCGCGCGGGTCGAGCAGGCCTGCCGCGACCTGGCCTACCAGCCCAACCGCGCCGCCAGCGCGCTGGCCGGGGCGCGTTCGCGGCTGGTGGTGGCAGTGGCGCCGGCCTGGGAAGACCCGGCGGTGGCCGCGCTGCTCGAAGGCGCCAGCCACGCCCTGGCCGCCTTGGGATACGCCACCGTGCCGGTACGCCTGCCGGCGCCGGGCCATGCGGCCGGCGCCGCCGCCCTGCAGCCGTGGCTGGCCTACGCGCCGGACGGCATCGTCTTTGCCGGCACGCATCCGGATGCCGACATGCTGGTGCGCCTGCAGCAACACGATTTGCCCTGGACGCAGGCCGGCGCCGGGCCGACGAGTGCCGGCCCGATCGCCGGCGCGGGCGCGGGGCCCCGGGCGCAGGCCATCGGCCAATGCGCCATCGCGCACCTGCATGCGCGCGGGTACCGGCGCGTGGGCATCGTGTGCGCGCAAGGCGAACTGGGCGCCATCGAACGGGCCGACGCCGCATTGCGGGCCATGCAGGCGCATGGCCTGGCCGCCGAGCCGCAGCGCGTGGCCGCCGCGTCCGAGCCCCCCTCGCCGGAACTGGGCGCGGCGCTGGCGCAAGCCCTGCTGCAAACCACGGACTGCGATGCCCTGTTCCTGACGCACGACCTGCTGGCCTGGGGCGCCTTGCATCATTGCCGGCAGCGGGATCCGGACGGAGTCTGGTCCGGCGCGCTTGCTTTGGTCGGCGTGCACGACCTGCCCGCCTCGCGCTGGCTGCATCCGGCCTTGAGTTCGGTGGACACGCGCCCGCAAGCGGCGGGCGAACAGGCAGCAAGGGAATTGATAGAACGTGTGGAAGGCCCCGCGCGCAAGGCCCACTGGTTCGATACCGGCTGCGCAATGGCCCAGCGCCAAAGCAGCCAGGGGCCGGGCACCGGCAGCCCTGGCTGAATTGATCCACGCCGAAACTTTGCCGGCCGGGCCGCCACGGCGATAGAATCGCAGCCATGCCCACCGTCACCTTCGACACCCTCAAGTTCGTGCGCACCCTGGAAGCCGGCGGCCTGCCGCCCCAGCAGGCGGAGGCGATCTCCAATGCCGTGCGCGATTCGCATGACACTTCCGAGTTGGCAACCAAGGCCGACCTGCGCAGCGCCCTCGGCGAGCTCGAGCATCGCATCGATGCCCGCTTCGCCGCCGTGGATGCCCGCTTCACCCTGCTCGAGCAGCGCATGACGATCAAGCTCGGTTCCATGCTGATCGTGGCCGTGGGCGCGATGGCGGCCATCGCCAAGATCCTGTAGCGGGCAGCAGCCATGCCGACCGTCAACTTCGATACCCTCAAGTTCGTGCGCACCCTGGAAGCGGCCGGCGTCCCGTCCCCGCAGGCCGAGGCGATTTCCTACGCCGTGCGGGACGCGCAGGACCTGTCCGACTTGTCGACCAAGTCGGACCTGCGCGAACTCGAACAGCGCATGACGATCAAGCTCGGCTCCATGCTGATCGTGGCCGTGGGCGCGATGGCGGCCATCGCCAGGCTCTTGTAGGCAGCCGGCGATACGATGGCTTGCCGGGCCACGCCAGGCCCGGCCCGGCTATGTGGTTGGCGTGACACCCGATTGCCGGCCGGCCTCGCCGCCGTTCTCGCCAGGGTGCGCTTGCAGCGCAGCCTGGTGCCTGCGCCACACCTGCAGCGCCCGCAGGCGCTCCTGCGCCACGCGCTCGATGCGCTTGCGCAGATCGGCGTCGCGTTCGAGCAGGGCGCGGAAATCGCGCGCCGAGAGCATCAGCAGGCGGCTGTAGCCCAGCGAGGTCGCCGTGGTCACCACGGTTTCACCCGAAAGCAGCGCCATTTCGCCGAAGAACTCGCCGCTACCCAGCTCCAGGCCGGTGCCGTCCGGCAGGCCGATCTTGACCGCACCCGAGGCGACGAAACACATCATCGCACCCTGGCGGTTGCGTACCGTCACCGGCTGCTCAGGCAGCGCCAGGCGCGGTTTGAGCAAGCCCTCGATGGCTTGCCGCGCCTGCGGCGCCAGGCCTGCGAACAGCGGCACGCGGGCGATCAGCTCGCCGGCGGTCATGCCGATGTCCAGCTCGGGGCTTCGGTCGATGTAGCGCCAGCGCGCCTGCAGCTGCATCATCAGGTCGGCATAGACCTCGCCGCTGATCAGCGACTGCTCCAGCATGTCGCGGTAGCGGCTGCGTTCCAGCTCGCGCGCCACGCGGCCCAGGTAGGCCTCCTGCAGCCATTCGGCATAGCCGGGATATTGCAGCGCCATGGCCGAGAGCGCGTCCTGGATCAGGGCCAGGCGATGCGCATGCAGGGCCAGGATGCGGTCGGTCGCCGCCTTGCCCAGCAGCGGCTGCACCTGGTGGCGGGCGAAGTCCATCAGGCGCTGCGCCACCGAGCGCTTGCTCATCAGGCTGGAGAAGCGCTGGGCCAGCTCCTGCGCCAGCCAGCGGCGCAGGCCCAGCCGGTCGTGCAGCTCCAGCGCCAGGCGAAAGCCGCGCGAATAGCGCAGGTCGTGCACGATGGCGGCCTCGAAGCCCTGTTCGCCGTTGGCGCGCACCGCCTCGCCCATGGCCTGGGCACGCGCCAGCAGCCGCTCGGCCAGGCGCCAGTCGACGATCTGGGCCTTGAGGATGCCGAAGAACATTTCCTCCTCGCGGGCGGCCATCATCGACAGGCCGACCTTGACCTGCTGGTCCTCGTCCAGGCGCGAGACCGGGCTTTCGTGCACGGCGGACAGGCTGGCGTCGAAGACCGCCGCCACGCGCTGCTGGGCAGCCGGGCTGATGTGGTCCTCCTGGGCGATCTGCCCGGTGCGCTCCTGCAGGTCTTCCAGCGCCACCGTCAGCGCCTGGTTGCGCAAGGTGCGCTCGACCGGCGAGAGTGCGTTCAGGCCCAGCATGCGGATCAGCGTGCGCAAGGTGGTGCCGCTGACGAACAGCGTGGCCAGCACGAAGCCCGTGACCACCACCGCGATGAAGTTGCGCGCGTCCGGATCGACCGCCTGGTGCTCGGTCACCGCCAGCGCCAGGGCCAGCGACACCGCTCCGCGCAGCCCGCCCCAGCACATCACCGCCTGGTAGCGCCGCCCGACCCGCTGGCCGATGCGCACCACGCCCAGCAGCGGCAGCAGGCCGAACACCACCAGCGCCCGCGCGGCCAAGGTGGCCGCGAACACCACGCCGATCATCAGGAAGTCGAACAGGCTGGTGTCGGCCATCAGGCGCGGCACCAGCATGGCGGCGAACAGGAAGATCAGCGAATTGGCCCAGAACCCGAACTGCGCCCAGGCGCTGGCCAGGTGTTCGAAGGTGGTGGGCGACATGCGCGTGCGCCCGCTCGACCCCACCACCAGCCCGGCGATGACCGTGGCCACCACGCCCGATACGCCCAGGTAGTGCTCGGAAATGAAGAAGGTGAGATAGGCCAGGGTCAGCGTCAGCGTAATCTCGGCCACGGGCCAGCCGCGCAGCCAGCCGAACAGCTGCCCGGCCAGGCGGCCCATGGCCAGGCCCGCCAAGCCCCCGCCCAGGAACTGCACCAGGAAATCCTGCCCGATGGCCAGGGCGCTCAGTTCTCCTTGGCCGCCCAGCACGGCCAGCAGCACCGAATACAGGGCGATGGACGCCGCGTCGTTGAACAGGCTTTCGCCCTCGACCAGCGTGGTCAGGCGCCTGGGCGCGCCGACCTCGCGGAAGATGCCCACCACCGCCACCGGATCGGTGGTGGCCACGATGGCCCCCAGCAGCAGGCAGACCACCAGGCCATAGTCCGACACCCAGGCCAGCGTATAGCCCACCACCAGCGTGCAGACCAGCACGGCCACGATGGCCATCATGAGGATGGGGCCGATCTCGTCGAGCAGGCGCCGCACGTTCATGGCCAGCGCCGTCTCGAACAGCAGCACCGGCAGGAAGACGATCAGGAAGGTCTCGGACGAGATCTCGAAATGCTCGATGCTGTCCAGGAAATCGGCCACCACGCGCGGGGCCCAGTCGTGCACGTGCACGACGTAGCCCAGCGCGCAGCCCACCAGCGCCAGCAGCACCGAATACGGCAGCTTCAGCCGGCCGGCCAGCGGCGGCATGAAGCACACCAGGGTCAGCAGGCCCGCCAGGCCGAACACCAGGAAACCGATTTCCATTGCGCATCCTGCCGGGCGCGCCCCGGCTGTCCTGCCTAGGATAGCGGTTTTGGCAATGGGTCCTGGTCGAACTGCCCCAAAAAAAAGGGGCACCTGCGAAGGTGCCCCTGAAACATCCGTCCCATGGGGGAGGGGAAAGAGGAGAAGCCGAGACGGATGTCCGGACCGCAACGCAAGGCTTGGCTCCTGCGCTTGCGCTCCATGCTGGTTAGTCCGCCCCGGCTCGCCCGAGTTCCGGGCCTTGATGGAAAAAAATCTGGGCTGTTTGTGTCCAGGAATGACCCGCGGCGCTCAGGCCGACAGCGCCGCCCGCATCTTCTTGAGGGCCGCCGCCTCGATCTGGCGGATGCGCTCGGCCGAGACGCCGAATTCCTGGGCCAGCTCGTGCAGCGTGGCGCCGCCGTCGTCCTGCAGCCAGCGGGCTTGCACGATGCGGCGCGAACGCTCGTCCAGGCTTTCCAGCGCGCTGGACAGGCCGCTGCCTTGCAGGTCGGCATAGGCCTGGCGTTCGAGCACCTGGGTGGGCTCCTGGGCGCCCTCGTCCGACAGATAGGCGATGGGCGCGTAGCGCTCGTCCTCTTCGTCCTGGTTGTCCAGGGCCATGTCGCGGCCGGACAGGCGCACTTCCATCTCGGAGACGTCTTGCGGGCGCACGTTCAGCTCGCGCGCGATGGCGTCCACCTGGGAAGGATCGAGCGTCTGGCCATCCGGGCGCATGCTGCGCAGGTTGAAGAACAGCTTGCGCTGGGCCTTGGTGGTGGCCACCTTGACCAGCCGCCAGTTGCGGATGATGAACTCGTGGATCTCGGCCTTGATCCAATGGACCGCGAACGAAACCAGGCGCACCCCGCGCTCGGGATCGAAACGCTTGACGGCCTTCATGAGGCCGACGTTGCCTTCCTGGATCAGGTCGGCCTGCGGCAGGCCATAGCCCAGGTACTGGCGCGAGACCGAGACCACCAGGCGCAGGTGGGAGACCACCAGCTGGCGCGCGGCCTCGATCGAGTCGTGGTCGCGCAGCTCGCGCGCCAAGGCGGTTTCCTGCTCGGCGGTGAGCACCGGCACGCTGTTGACGGCGGCGATATAGGCGTCCAGGGTGCCCAGGGCACCCGGATTGGAAATGGCCCTGGAGAGCGAGGCGCTGGACAGGGCCAAGGCGTGGTTGGCAGTAGTCATTGCAGGTCGCTCCGTAAAGGGGGTTGCGACGATGAAACCATCTTAGCACTCTGGCGTCGTGAGTGCTAATTGGAGACCGCGCACTAGGGAAAGTTCCCCCATTGAGATCGTCCCTTTTTCTCGGCAGCCGGCTCGGCCAGCTCGCCGGCCAGCCTGGCAAAGCTCAACAATATTTCGTTCTGAACGAGCCGGAACGACGGTTCGGGCCAGGCTTTGCCCTGAATAATGTCGCCAGCGGCCCCAGCGCCGCCCGACAAGAACACGGAGACAAGACATGCCCGATATCGCCAAAAGGCGGCGCCTGGCCGCCGCGGCCCTGCTGCTGGCCGGCGGCCTGGCCGCACCGCTGGCGCCGGCCCTGGCCGCCTATCCCGAAAAACCGCTGCGCCTGGTGGTGCCCTACCCGCCTGGCGGCGCCACCGACGTGGTGGGCCGCGTGGTGGCCATGGGGCTGTCCGAGGAGCTCAAGCAGCAGGTCGTGGTGGAGAACCGCGGCGGCGCCGGCGGCAACCTGGGCGCCGACGCCGTGGCCCGTGCCGAGCCCGACGGCTATACCCTGCTGATGGGCGCCATCACCTCCCATTCGATCATGGCGACGCTGGAGAAGGACCGCATCCCCTACAAGCTGATGCAGGACCTGACGCCGGTGGCCACCATCGCCGCCGTGCCGCTGGTGTTCGTGGTCAACCCCAAGGTGCCGGTGCAGAACCTGAAGGAGCTCATCGACTACGCCGGCGCCAACCCCGGCAAGCTGACCTACGCTTCCTCGGGGGCCGGCGCGCCGCAGCGCATGGCCGCCGAGCTGTTCAAGCGCCAGGCCAAGGTGGACCTGCTGCACGTGCCCTACCGGGGCAGCGGCCCGGCCATGACCGATCTGGTGGGCGGACAGGTGCAGACCATGGTCGAGACCGTGCCCGCCGCCCTGCCCTTCATCAAGAGCGGCCAGCTGCGTCCCCTGGCGGTGACCATGCCCGAGCGCATCTCGCTGCTGCCCGAGGTGCCCACCGCCGCCGAGGCGGGGCTGCCCGGCTTCGAGGTCGCCTCGATGTTCGGCGTGCTGGTGCCCGCCCAAACGCCCCGGCCTATCGTCGAGCAGCTCAACGCCGCGCTGGTGCGGCTTTTGCAGCGGCCCGACATCCAGGAAAAGCTGCTCGGCCAGGGCGCCTATACGGTCCCGCCCGCCGACGCGGACCAGGCGCGGGCGCGCCTGCAGGCCGAAGTCGACAAGTGGGCGCAGGTGATCCAGGACGCCCGCATCACTGTCGATTGAAGGCCGCCGGCGGGACGGCAGGACAGTCCCGCCTCTTCCCGTTTCCTGTCTCACCGGACCGTCCATGTCATCGCAGCAAGACCCCAAGAACACCCGCGCCGGCCAGGCCACCGGCATGCGCCGCGGCCTGACCAGCTACGGCGACGCCGGCTTTTCCCTGTTCCTGCGCCGCGCCTTCATCAAGGGCGCCGGCTTCTCGGACGAGGCCCTGGACCGCCCCATCGTGGGCATCGCCAATACCGGCAGCGGCTACAACCCCTGCCACGGCAACATGCCGCAACTGGTCGAGGCGGTGCGGCGCGGGGTGATGCTGGCCGGCGGCCTGCCGGTGGAGTTTCCGACCATCTCGGTGCACGAAAGCTTCGCCTCGCCGACCAGCATGTACCTGCGCAACCTGATGTCCATGGACACCGAGGAGATGATCCGCGCCCAGCCCATGGACGCGGTGGTGCTGATCGGCGGCTGCGACAAGACGGTGCCCGCCCAGCTGATGGGCGCGGCCTCGGCCGGCGTGCCGGCCATCCAGCTGGTGACCGGCTCGATGCTGACCGGCTCGCACCGCGGCGAGCGGGTGGGCGCCTGTACCGACTGCCGCCGCTTCTGGGGCAAGTACCGCGCCGACGAGATCGATGATGCCGAGATCGCCGACGTCAACAACCAGCTGGTGGCCAGCGTGGGCACCTGCTCGGTGATGGGCACGGCCAGCACCATGGCCTGCATCGCCGAGGCGCTGGGCATGACGGTGCCGGGCGCGGCCTCGCCGCCGGCGGTGACGGCCGATCGCATGCGCATCGCCGAGCGGACCGGCGCCCAGGCGGTGGGCATGATCGCGCAGCGGCTCACGCCCGAGCGCATCCTGACGCCGGCCGCCTTCGAGAACGCCCTGCGCGTGCTGCTGGCCATCGGCGGCTCGACCAACGGCATCGTGCACCTGACCGCGGTGGCGGGCCGGCTGGGCATCGAGATCGACCTGCAGGCCTTCGACCGCATCGGCCGCGAGACGCCGGTGCTGGTCGATCTCAAGCCCTCGGGCCAGCACTACATGGAAGACTTCCACAAGGCGGGCGGGCTGCGCACGCTGCTGCACGAGCTGCGGCCGCTGCTGCGCCTGGACGCGCTGACCGTCACCGGGCGCACGCTGGGCCAAGAGCTGGATGCCGCCGGCCCGCCCTTCGCCCAGGACGTGGTGCGGCCGTTCTCGCGGCCCATCTACGCGCAAGGCGGCATCGCCGTGCTGCACGGCAACCTGGCGCCGGGCGGGGCCATCATCAAGCAGTCGGCCGCCAGCCCAGCGCTGATGGAGCACGAGGGCCGCGCGGTCGTTTTCGAGGACCTGCAGGACCTGGCCGAACGCATCGACGACCCGGACCTGGACGTGCGGGCCGAGGACGTGCTGGTGCTCAAGCACATCGGCCCGACCGGCGCGCCGGGCATGCCCGAGGCCGGCTACCTGCCCATCCCGCGCAAGCTGGCCCGCGCCGGCGTCAAGGACATGGTGCGCATCTCCGACGGGCGCATGAGCGGCACGGCCGCCGGCACCATCGTGCTGCACGTTACGCCCGAGGCGGCCGTAGGCGGGCCGCTGGCCTGCGTGCAGAACGGCGACCGCATCCGCCTGAGCGTGGCGCGGCGCGAAATCAGCCTGCTGGTGGACGAGGCCGAGCTGGCCAGCCGCCAGCGGGCCTGGCGGCCGCGGCCCGAACGCGCGGGCGATGACCGGGGCTATCGCAAGCTGTTCCTGCAGAACGTGACGCAGGCCGACCAAGGCGTGGACTTCGCCTTCCTGCAGGCGCGCCAGGCCCGGGGCAAGACGCCGCAGCCGCGCGGATAGCACGCCGCCCTGGCGGCTGGTGCCCCCGCCGGCAAAGAATCTAGGCCGCGCGCGGCCCGGGACGGGGCGCGGCCGCGCCTGCCGCGAACACCGCCTGGCATTGGTCCAGGAAGGCCTCGGCCAGCAGCCCGCGCGGGCCCTGCGCCAGCCATACCAGGCCGACCCGGCGCACCGGCGCGCGATCGGGCAGGGCAATGCGCGCCAGCGCGTAGTTGGTGGACCACAGCGAGGACCAGTCCGGCAGCAGGGCCACACCCAGGCCCTGGTCCACCAGCGCCGCCACCCCCAGCAGGCTGTCGATCTCCAGCCGCTGCCTTGGCACGATGCCGTGATCGCGCAGATACCGGTCGGCCAGCTGCCCGCCCAGCACCGAGCGGTCGTAGCGGATGAACGGCTGGGTGCGCAGCAGCTCGAGCGCGTCGGCATCCTGCAGGGCGGCCGGCGCCACCACCACCAGCGGCTCTTCCATGACCGCCTGCCAGCGGCAGGCCTTGCCCAGCGGGAATTGCGGCTCGACCACGATGGCGGCATCGAGCTCGCCCTCGTGCACGCGCCGGCACAGGTCCACCGACGAGCCGGGCATCACGAACACCGGCAGGCTGGGATGGCGCTCGTAGAAGCGCTTGAGCACCGGCGGCAGCACGCTGGTCATGGCCGACACGAACACGCCCAGGCGCAGTTCGCCGGTGGCCGAAGCGTCGTCGGCCGCCGCCACCAGGTCGCGCGCATCGCGCAACAGGGCGCGGGCGCGCTCCATGATGCGCAGGCCCGCCTCGGTGGCCCGCACCGAGCGGCCCGCGCGCTTGACCAGCGACAGGCCCAGGCTTTGCTCCAGCGCCTTGACCCGGGCCGCCACGGCGGTCGAAGTCAGGTCCAGCTGCCGCGCGGCCTGCGCGAAGGAGCCGCTTTCCACGACGGTGACGAAGCTTTGCAGGTAGCGGATGTCCATGTCGATCCCCCAAGGCGCCCCTGCGCAGCCGGCCGCGCGGGACGCCTGTCTTTTTCCGGCGGGCGGGGCGACACTATGACGCAAAACAGGCGCCCTTGCCATGGGGGGAAGAGACGGACCGCCGCCGTCCGACGGCGGTTCAAGCCTCGTAGCGCAGCACGCTTTCGAGCTGGGTGCGGATGGCCGCCTGGCGCGCCGGGTCGGGCTGGGGCATGGGCATGCGCGGGCCTCCCGCGGGGCAACCCTGCAGGGACAAGGCATACTTCACATTGGCGGGCAGGTTGTCGGCGAACAGCGCATTCCAGAAGCGCAACAGCGCGCGATGGATCTGCAGGGCCCGCGCATGGTCGCCGGCCTGCACGGCGTCCCACAACGCCACGGTCACGCCCGGCACCGCAGCGGGATTGGCGGCGATGGTGCCATGCGCGCCCAGGGCAAAGGAGGGATACAGCAAGGCATCCACGGCGGTGAACACCTGCTTGCCTTCGGGCAGGTCGATCAGCAGGTCGGCCATGAGCTTGAGGTCGCCCGCGCTCTGCTTGACGCCGACCACGCCAGGCAGCCCCTTCATCAGGCGCACCAGCAGCGCCGGGCTCAGGTAGTTCCAAGGCACCACGTTGTAGATCACCACCGGCAGCCCGACCTCGCGGGTCAAACGCTCGAAATGGGCATAGGTGGCATCCTCGTCCGGCTTGAAGACGTAATGAACCGGCGTCACCTGCAGGGCGGCCACGTTGTGGCGCGCCACGGCCTTGGACATTTCGATGGCCTTGGCCGTGCTGTTGGCGATCACGCCGGCCACGATGGGCACGGCGCCCTGGATTTCTTCGTTGGCGATCTCGCACAGGCGCGCCAACTCCTCGGTCGACAAGGTATGGCCCTCGCCCGTGCTGCCGCCGATGCATATGCCATGGACCTTTTTCTCGAGCATGAAGCGCACCGTCCCGCGAAACGCGGCTTCGTCGATGGTCTCGTCGTCCTTGAAGGGGGTGACCAGGGGGGGAATGATGCCTTTGAGTGCTTGCGACATGGAAATCGACCTTTGCTTGTGGGTGAATGGACGGAAATGACGGGAAGGCGGCGACGTGAGGCCGGATCAGGGCGTGCGCCGCAAGGCCTTAAGCACCTGGGCGACCTGCTCCTCGTGCCGGACCATGAACTCGCGCAACTCGTGCGAACCCAGCCAGACCGGTTCGAAGCCGCGCGAGCGCAAGGCCTGCTGGAAGCCTTCGCTGTCGTAGGCCTGCTTGAGCAAGCCCTCGATACGGGCAAGCAGGGCCGGCTCCATGCCGGCCGGACCGGCCAGCGCGCGCCACGTGCCGCCGGCGTAGACCTTGCCCAACTGCTCGGCCACGGTCGGCACGTCCGGATAGCGGTCCAGGCGCTCATGGGCCAGCACGCCTATGGTTTTGACGTGGCCGGCGCGAGTCAGCGCATCGGTTTCCGGCACGGAAGCCAGCACCACGTCCAGCCCTCCTGAAACCAGTTCCTGCAGCCCGGCCGCCGAGCCTTGCGCAGGCACGAAGGTGACCTGGGAGACGTCCACGCCCTGGTCCATCAGCATCGAGGCGAACGGGATGTCCCAACTGGCGTTGCAGGTGCCGCCGCAGGAAATGCGCACGCTCGACGGGTCGGCCTTGAGCGCGGACACCAGCGCCGGCACGTCCTTGAACCGCGAACCGCTGGCCACGTGGATGGCCGCCGGGTCGGCATTGAACTGGCCTATGGGCGTATAGGAATCCGCGGTGAAATCGGCCTGGCCCAGCAGCGTGTATTGCGCGTAGGGCGAAAGCTGGCCCAACGTATAGCCGTCGGGCCTGGCGCGCACATAATTGGTCATGCCCACCACGCCCCCGCCCTGCGCCTGGTTGACGATGGTAAAGCGCTGGCCTGAGACGGCTTCCAGTTCGCGCGCCAGCATGCGCATGGTGTAGTCGCTGCCGCCGCCTGCGCCGGCGATGACGATCAGGGTCACCGGCCGCTGGGGCCAGTCGGCCTGCGCCTGTGCCACGCCTGCGATGCATAGCGCCGCGGCCGCCAGCACGGCCTTGCCAGAACGTAATGACATGGTGCCTCCTTTGGCAAAGGGAACGCGAAAATCGAGGGAGCGGCCCGCGCAGGGCCGGACTTGGAACATCAGGCCTGGCGCGCGCCGCGGCGGCGCATCAGCCGGCCGGCCAGAATCAGCAGCCAGGCCAGCGCCGTGACCGCGCCCAGCGCCAAACCCAGGGGGCGGTCCACGAACGCCGCCAGATCGCCGGAGGACTTGAGCATCGTGGTCATGAACGATTGCTCGATCATGGGTCCGAGAATCAGGCCCAGCACGGCCGGCGCGAAAGGAATCTCGTTGGCCTCCATCATGTAGCCCAGCATGCCGATTACCGCGATGACGCCCACGCTGAACAGCGTGTTCTCCACGGCGAAGGCGCCCAGGATGCAGAACATCAGGATCGAGGGAGCGATATAGGCGGCCGGAATGCGCACGATCAGCCCGAATGCCCGGATGCAAAGCACGCCCAGCGGGATCATGACCAGGTTGGCCACGAAGAAGATGGCGAAGATCGTGTAGATCGTTTCGGGATGGTTCAGGAACAGTGTGGGACCCGGATTGAGCCCCTTGAGGAACAACACGCTGATGACGATGGCCGTGACCGCGTCGCCGGGAATGCCGAACACGGTGGCCGGTATGTAGGCCCCGCCCACGCTGGCATTGTTGGAGGCGCCGGCGGACATGATCCGCTCCTGCCTGCCCGCATCGTCGTCGCGCGCGCCTACCCGCGAGACCTTGCCGGTGATGGCGTACGAAATCCACGCGGCGATATCCTGGCCCGCGCCGGGAATCGTGCCTACCAGCGTGCCCACCGCGCCGCCTCGCAGCACGCCGACCTTGTGGCGCCACACCAGCCCGGGCATGATCCGCAACAGGCTGGTGTCGTCGCGCGGCGCACTGGCGAGCGCGCCGTCGGCTTGCTGGCTGCCGCGCAGCAGTTCGGACAGGGCAAAAAAGCCGATCAGCACCGGAATCAGGCCGGGGCCGCTCAGCAGATTGGGATCGCCGAAGGTGAACCGGGGTATGCCGCCCACCGGATCCATCCCGATGGTGGCGATCCCCAGACCCAGAAACAAGGACGCCAGCCCTTTGACCAGGGAGGGGCCAGCCACGAAGATGGCGCAACTCAGGCCCACCACCGCCAGCCAGAAGTACTCCACGCTGCTGAATGAAAGCGCGATACTGGCCAACGAGGGCGCAGCCACCATCAGCACCACCGCGCTGATCAGTCCGCCGATCACCGAAGCGACCAGGCTGCAGCCCAGCGCCACCGCGCTCTTGCCTTCGCGGGTCAGGCCATGGGCGTCATCCGTATAGGCCGCCGAGGCGGGCGTGCCCGGCATGCGCAGCAACGCGCCCGGGATGTCGCCCGCGAAGATCGCCATGGAGGAACAGGTAATGATGGCCGCCACCGCCGGGATCGGGTCCATGAGTGTGACGATGGGCACCAGCAGCGCCACCGACATCAGCGCCGTCAGGCCGGGAATGGCGCCGATGACCAGGCCGTAGGCGGCGGTGGCCAACACCACGCCGAGCAGGTAGGGATCGAATACCTGGGCCAGGACAGTCGAGACATCTACCATATCAGGTACTCCGAAATATCGGTCAATGGCCCCCAGGGCAGCGGCACGCCCAGCAGCGAGGCGAACAACAGGGTCAAGGCCAGCGAGACGACAAGGGCCACCAGCACGGCACGCGCCAGCGGCACGCCTCGCAGGCGCAGCATCGCCGTCATGATCAGCGTGGAAGTCGGAAGAAAGCCCAGCGTGTCGGCCAGCAGTATGTAGATCGGCAAGGCCAGCAAGATGCTCCAGAAGCGCAGCGCCAGCAGGCGCGAGCGCGACCATTGCGGCCGGACCCACCACACAGCGGTGCGCAGCGTGGCCAGCGACTTGAGCGCAATCGCCAGGCCGGTGGCGGTCAGTCCCGCGCCCACGATCGCGGGAAACAGACCGGGACCGTAATCCACATGGCGGGGCGCGGGCAGCGAACCCGCATACCCGCAAACCAGGGCGCCGAGCGCCACAAAGAACAGACCGACAAACAGGTCATGGACCTTCACATCATCCTCCGCGCGGAAAGTGCGGCCGGGCAGGCGCTTACCGGCCGGCACGCGCCTGGGGCAAACCGGTCAGCGGGCGGCGTAACCCAGCGCCCGCATGACGCGCTCGGTCTCGTCCTCGTGTTGCGTCATCAAGGCTTGCAGCGCCTGGCGGTCGAGGTAGCGCACGCCGAAATTGCCGCGACTCATGGCCTGCAGGAAGGTCTCGCTGCGCACGGCCTGGGCGATGGCCTGTTCCCACGCCCGGGCGATGTCATCGGGCATGCCCGCCGGCCCGGCCAGCGCGCGCCAGGTGCCGCCGTCCACCGGTTTGCCCAGCGCCTGGCCGGCCAGCGGCACCGCCTCGAATCCCGGCACCGGCTCGGGGCTCAGGACAGCGAGCGGGCGCACGTGGCCTGCCGAGGCCAGGGCCGCCGCCTCGGGCAGGGAGGCCGTCTGGAAATCCACCCCCCCGGCCGACAGCTCGGTCAACCCGCCGGCGGCACCCTGGCCGGGCACCCACCGCACCTTCTCCACGTCGATGCCGTAGTCCAGCATCATCGCCGCCACGGGCACGTCCCAGACGCTGCCGCAGGCGCCGCTGCAATGCACGGAAAAGGCGGCAGGATCGGCCTTGATGGCATCCAGCGCCTCCTTCAGGGATTGGAAGCGCGAGCGGCTGTTGACCAGCAGCGCGGCGGAATCGCCATTGAAATTGCCCAGCGGCGTGAAATCGGCCGCCTTGAAATCCGCCTGTCCGACGTACTTGTAGCCAGCGTAGGGAAACAGCAAGCCCACCGTGTAGCCGTCCGGACGGGCGCGCATCAGGGTGTTCAGGCCCACCACGCCGCCGCCTTGGCCCTGGTTGATGATGGTGACCGGTTTGCGGAATATGCGCTCCAGTTCCCGGCCCAGCATGCGCGTGGTGGTATCGCCGCCGCCGCCCGCGCCGGCAGGCACGATGATGGTCAAGGGCCGGGCGGGAAACTCTGCGGCCTGCGCGGGCATTGACGCGGCCAGCGCCAGGCAGAACAGGGCTGCTATGCGTTTCATTGGACTCCTCCGTGAGTGGACAGGACTGGCGGATCAGACGTCCGTCTTTATCCCTTTATTCAGAATATAATATCCGAACAGTTATTTTTATTCCAGCATAAATTTACGGCGGCGCCTTCCCTCGGCCGGGCCTTGGCCGACGCGTAGGCAGGCAGGCCGGGAGACCGGATGCGACCACAGGGGCCGGCGCGGGCTCAACGCCCGCGCCGCTTAGGAGGCCAGCGCCTCGGAGATCCGATTGGCGGTGTCGATCACCACGGGCGCCAGGCCGGTCAGCCGCCGATCCGGCATGCGGTCGGTGGGTCCGGAGACGCTGACGGCGGCGAACACCTGCCCCGCCGCATTGCGCACCGGCGCCCCGACGCAGCGCACGCCCACGGCGTTCTCCTCGTCGTCGATGGCATAGCCCTGCCGGCGGATATCGGCCAGCACCTCGAATAGCCGGTCCATATCCGTGATGGTGTTGGCGGTATGCTTGACCAATCCCTGCTCGGCGCAAATACGCCGGATCAGCGGCTCGGGCTGGAAAGCCAGGAAGGCCTTGCCCACGCTGGTGCAATAGATCGGCGCAGCCTCGATGGTAGTCAGGGTCGTCATGTGGTTGCCGCTCATGACCTCGCGCTCGATACAGGCCATCTGGCTGCCGTCGAACATGTGAAAGTGCACGATCTCGCCCGAGAGCTGGTTAAGCTGCTGCAAGTGGGGCCCCGCGTGGCGGTGTACGTCCAGCGTGCCGATCACGACGCTGCCGTAATGGAACATCTTCAAGCCCAGGCGATAGTCGCGGCGCCGGCCATCCTGGTCCAGCATGCCGATCTCGCGCAGCGAACTGACAATCCGGTGCACGGTGGTGCGCGGCAGGCCGGTCAGCACGACCAGTTCCCCCACCGACAGGCGGCTGCGCGCCTTGGTGAAACAGTCAAGCACTTGCGCCATTTTCAGGAAGGAAGTGGCGCTGGCGTCTTTGGCGGCGGAACGGACGTCGGATTTGGCTGGGCTCATGGCGGTGGATGGACGGATACCGGGGATACCGGCGATTTTTGCTATGGAAATTCTTTTTCAGGGACTAGAATGCCGGTGAACCAATTTTATTCCGAAATAAGGAATAAAACTGACAAGTACGATCCGTCATTATCCGCCGGAACAGGAGCAAGCATGAAGAAACTGATCAACGATCCGCGACGCGTGGTGCGGGAGATGCTGGAGGGGCTCGTGGATACCCACGCGCACCTGGGGCTGCTGCGGGACGAGAACATCGTTGCCCTACGCGAATTGCCTCCGCCAGCGCAGCGTCCCGTGGCGGTGCTCTCGGGCGGCGGCAGCGGACATGAGCCGGCCCACGCAGGCTATGTCGGTTCCGGCATGCTGGCCGGCGCGATCGCCGGCGACGTCTTTACGTCCCCCAGCGTCGACGCGATTCTTGCCGCCATCCTGGCCGTGGCCGGGCCCGCCGGGGCCGTGCTCGTGGTCAAGAACTATACCGGCGACCGCCTGAACTTCGGCCTGGCGGCCGAGCTGGCCCGTGAACGGGGCATACCGGTGGAAGTCGTGGTGGTCGCCGATGACGTGGCGCTGCGCGACCTGGTTCCCCCCGAGCGGCGCCGGGGCATCGCCGGCACCGTGCTCGTGCACAAGATAGCGGGCGCGGCCGCCGCGCAGGGCATGCCGCTGGCCGAGGTCGCAGCCCTGGCCGGGCGCGCCGCCGCCAGCCTTGGGTCGATGGGCGTGGGGCTGAGCGCCTGCACCGTGCCGGCGGCAGGCACGCCAAGCTTTACGCTGGGCGAGACTGAAATCGAGTACGGCCTGGGCATCCACGGCGAAAAAGGCGTGCGGCGCGCTGCCATCCAGCCCGCCGACGCCATCGTCGAGGACATGCTGGCCCATATCCTGGCCGAGCTGCCCCCGGACACGCAACGGGTGGCGCTATTGGTCAACGGCCTGGGCGGCACCCCGCCGATGGAACTGAATATCGTTGCCCGGCACGCCCTGGCAAGCCTGCGCGCCCGGGGCCTGCAGCCCGAGCGCGCCTGGGTCGGCAACTATATGACCGCGCTGGAAATGGCCGGCTGCTCGCTCACCGTGCTGCCCGTGGACGATCGGCTGCTGGCCTTGCTGGACGCGCCCACCAACGCACCTGCCTGGCGCGCCGCCGAACCCCTGGCCGCGCAACGCGCGCTGCTGGCCGGGCCGGCGGATACGTCCGGCGAGCCGGCGGCGGTACCGCCGGGCCCGCTGGCCGAAGCGCTGCGCCGCGCCGCGCTGGCCGCCGCGCAGGCGCTGATCGACGCCGAGCCCGAGCTGACGGACCTCGATAGCCAGGCCGGAGACGGCGACCTGGGCGCCAGCATGGAACGCGGGGGCCAGGCCATCCGTGGCCTGCCGCCTCAGGCATTCCACGCCCCGGACGTGCTGCTTACCGCCCTGAGCCAGGCCATGCGCCGCACCATCGCCGGCAGTTCCGGGCCTTTCTATGCCGTCGCCTTGCTGCGCGCGGGCCGCGAACTGGCCGGCCAGGCCCGGCCCACGCCGCAGCAATGGCAAGCTGCTTTTGCCGCCGCAATCCAGGCCGTCATGCAGATGGGCGGCGCCAAGCCGGGCGACCGCACCATGGTCGATGCGCTGGCGCCCGCCGCGCAGGCCTGGCAGCAGGCGCTTGCGGCCGGCCAGGACGGCCTGCAGGCCTTCGATGCCGCCATCGCTGCCGCCCGCGACGGGGCGGCGGCCACCGCGGCGATGCAAGCCCGGCTGGGCCGCGCCAGCTACCTGGGCACGCGTGCCGTCGGTGTGCCCGATGGCGGCGCGGTGGCCGTGGTGCGTTGGCTGGAAGGACTGCGCGCGGGGCTGGGCACGCCATAGCCCGGCGGCTGCGCCGCGACAACACCGCCCTGCGGGCCACGGGCGACCTGGCCCTGGCGGCCGCCCCGCACCCTACCACCCATGCTCGCGCAGCAACTGCTCCGTGCGCGCATCGTCGGGCCGGGCGAACAGCGCGCCGCGCGGGTCCATGAAGATGCGGTAGCGCGCCCCGTCGATCATGGGCAGGTAGGCGGCGCTGCCGTACTGCACGTCCACGAAGCGCAGCCAGGCGCCGAAACGGCGCTTGAGCGAACCGATGTCCGGCGTGGGAAACTCGCGCAGGTCGTGCACGCTGCGCGCGCCGGTGCGCTCCTGCTCCGGGTCTTCATAGCGCCCGGACAGCCGCTCGATGCGGTAGATAGGGGGCAGGCCCGCCAGCAGCGCCGGCAGGCGCCAGCGCACCACGCGCGCATCGAGCTGCCAGGCGTCGCCGTTCAGGGGATAGGAGCGCGGCTCGCGGCCGTTCAGCGCCAGCGTCGCCACGAATTGCTGCGGCTGGTTCTGGCTGAACGCAAGCGTGCCCACCGGCGCATCGGTGGTCAGGCGCACGTACTGCACCACCGAGGCGGCCAGCAGCGCCGTCACGCAGGCCAGCGCCACCAGCAGCAGGCCGATCAGCCGGCGCACCGGACGCAGCCGCCAGCGGTCCTGGCGATGCCGGCGGCCCGTGCCCAGCAGGAACGCCAGGCCGGGAATCGCCAGGACCGCCGCAAGCAAGGCTATCCAGAGAAAAGGCGCTACGGTTTCCATAAGCCGGTTTCCTTTTTCCGCCCGGCCGCCCCCCCAAGGCGGACAACGGCCCCGGGCCGGCAGCCCGCCGCAAGGCGCGGCGCGGGGGCGGACAGCGTCAACGGGCCTTCAGCTGGCTGGCGTGAAAGGCCAGGTGATCCTGCATGAAGGTCGAGATGAAGAAGTAGCCGTGGTCGTAGCCTTCGTGGCGGCGCAGCGTCAGCGGCTGGCCGACCGCCTGGCAGGCGGCCTCGAAGGCTTCGGGATACAGCTGCTCGGCCAGGAACTGGTCGGCCAGGCCCTGGTCGATCAGGATGCCCCCGGGAAAAGGCGCCTCGCCGGCCGCGCTCATCAGCGCCGCGGCGTCGTGCGCCTGCCAGGCCTGGCGGTCCTGCCCCAGGTAGCCCGCGAAGGCCTTCTGGCCCCAGGGGCAGCGCATGGGCGCGGCGATCGGCGCGAAGGCCGAGACCGATACATAACGCCCCGGGTGCCGCAGCGCCAGCGTCAAGGCGCCGTGCCCGCCCATGGAATGGCCGAAGATGCCCATGCGCGCCGGATCGCCGGGCAGCTCGCGCCCGGCCAGCTCGTAGAGCTCGCCGGCCACGTAGCTTTCCATCCGGTAGTGCCGGCGCCAGGGTGCTTCGGTGGCGTCCAGGTAGAAGCCCGCGCCCGTGCCGAAGTCCCAGGCATCGTCCTCGCCTGGCACGCCGGCCCCGCGCGGGCTGGTATCGGGCGCGACCAGCATCAGCCCGTGCTGGGCGGCCAGGCGCTGGGCGCCAGCCTTGATGGCGAAGGTCTCTTCGGTGCAGGTCAGCCCGGCCAGGTAGAACAGCACGGGCACGGGCCCGTCGGCGGCCTGCGGCGGCAGGTATGCCGAGAACCTCATGGGCAGGCCGATCTCGCGCGAGTCGTGGCGGTAATAGCGCTGCACGCCCTCGAAGCAGCGATGCTCGTTCAGCAGCTCAAGCATGGCGCGCCCCGTCAGTACAGCACGACCGAGCGGATGGATTCGCCCTTTTTCATCAGGTCGAATCCCTCGTTGATGCGCTCGAGCGGCAGGGTGTGCGTGATCAGGTCGTCGATGTTGATCTTGCCTTCCATGTACCAGTCGACGATCCTGGGCACGTCGGTGCGGCCGCGCGCCCCGCCGAAGGCCGAGCCCTTCCATTCGCGGCCGGTGACCAGCTGGAACGGGCGCGTGGAGATCTCGGCGCCGGCCTCGGCCACGCCGATGATGATGGATTGGCCCCAGCCCTTGTGGCAGCACTCGAGCGCCTGGCGCATCACCTTGGTGTTGCCGATGCACTCGAAGGAGTAGTCGGCCCCGCCGTCGGTCAGCTGCACGATGTGGTCCACCACGTTCTCGACCTCGTTCGGGTTGACGAAGTGGGTCATGCCGAACTTGCGGGCCATGGCCTCGCGCGCCGGGTTCAGGTCCACGCCGATGATCTTGTCCGCGCCCACCATCCTGGCGCCCTGGATCACGTTCAGGCCGATGCCGCCCAGGCCGAACACCACCACGTTGGCGCCGGCCTCGACCTTCGCCGTATAGACCACCGCGCCCACGCCGGTGGTCACGCCGCAGCCGATATAGCAGATCTTGTCGAAGGGGGCGTCATCGCGCACCTTGGCCAGCGCGATCTCGGGCACCACGATGTGGTTGGCGAAGGTGGACGTGCCCATGTAGTGGTGGATGGGCTTGCCGCCGATGGAGAAACGGCTGGTGCCGTCGGGCATCAGCCCCTTGCCCTGCGTGCTGCGGATGGCCTGGCACAGGTTAGTCTTGCGCGACAGGCAGAACTTGCACTGGCGGCATTCGGGCGTATAGAGCGGGATGACGTGGTCGCCGGGCTTGAGCGAGGTCACGCCCGCGCCCACTTCCAGCACCACCCCGGCCCCTTCGTGGCCCAGGATGGCCGGGAACAGCCCTTCGGGGTCGGCCCCCGAGAGCGTGTAGTAGTCGGTGTGGCAGATGCCGGTGGCCTTGACCTCCATCAGCACTTCGCCGGCCTTGGGCCCTTGCAGTTCGACATCTTCGATCGTCAGGGGGGCGCCGGCTTTCCAGGCGATGGCGGCTTTGGTCTTCATTGCGTGCTCCTAGTTGAAGTCCTGATGGGGGGCGCGGCGGCGCGGCGGGCGCATGTGCTACAGGCGGTTTCAGCGCCTGGCCGGGCCGCGGTTTCAGCCCGATGATAGCGTGACTGGCCGCACGCCCGCCGCAAGCCGGGGCAAGCCGCCCCCGCGGGACGGCGCGCCCCTGGCAGTGCGCCGGCTGCCATCAAGTCGTAACGACTACGGAACCATTTAACTGGTCAATCACCCAAACCTGTTCTATCGTTTGCGCAATCCCCCCGGAACACAGCCATGGCCAGACTTCCTCGCCTTTACGCGCCGGGCCTGCCGCAACTGGTCCAGGCCAGCTTCGCCGAACCCCTGGCCAAGCCGGGCGAACCGGCGCCGGCCCCCCTGTTCAACGACCTGGCCGCATGGCTGGGCGAAGCCGCTTCGCGCCACCGCGTGGCCGTGCACGGCTGGGTGCTGTGCCTGGACCGCGTGGTGCTGCTGGCCACGCCGGCCGACGAAGAAGGCCTGCCGCGGCTGATGCAGACGCTGGGCCGCAACCTGGCCTCGCGCCAGCGCGGCGGGCGGATCTTTGCCGGCCGCTACCGCTCGGCCCTGATCGAGCCGGGCGCCTGGGTGCTGCCGGCGCTGGTCTGGCTCGAATCCCTGCCCGCGCAAAGCGGCGCGGCCGATATCGAGACCTGGCCGTGGTCCTCGGCGGCCGCCCATACGGGCTCGCTGCCCTCGCCGCCGGCCTGGCACCAGGACCACGCCGACTACTGGTCCAGCGGCAATACGCCTTTCGACCGCCAGGCCAATTACCGCAGGCGCCTGCACGAGGGCCTGTCGCGCGAGCAGGCCGAGCGCATCCGCAGCACCCTGGCCGGCCAATGGGCCCTGGGCAGCCCCGAGTTCCTGGCCAGCCTTTCCGGCACCGCCAGCCGCCGGGTCTCGCCGGGCCAGCGCGGCCGCCCCCGCAAACAGCCGCCGCCGCCGCAAGCCTAGGCCGCCGCATCCTGTTGCATCGACGCCGCGCGCCAGGCCACCGCCGGGCGGCGCGACCCTGCGCGCCGGTACCGTGCAGCCCACCCTGCCATGACAGGAAAATATCGGGGACGCAACATTGGGGTGCGTTTTACGCACCAACCCGGTGCATAACGGTCCGTGCGCGTCTTTCCCAGGAGGTTCTCAGGCATTTTGATGCGTCCCCTTATTTTAAATGAGAGAAATTCTCTTTAAATTAATTAGGGAACGACCCTTATTATTTGCATTGCATCCCGGGCCCCGCCGCAGTATCGTCCCCTTCCCTGCACTGCAGCATCGTCGCTGCGGCCTTTTGCGGAGCGCATATGTCCAGCCCTCACCTCCCCGCCCCCGAATCCTGTCGCCCGGCCGCCCAGCCCATCGACGCCAGCCGCATCGGCCTGCCTCGCGCGCAGGGCCTTTACTCGCCGCTGAACGAGCATGACGCCTGCGGCGTGGGCTTTGTCGCGCACATCAAGGGCCGCAAAAGCCACGCCATCGTCCAGCAGGGCCTGAAGATCCTGGAAAACCTGGATCACCGCGGCGCGGTGGGCGCCGACAAGCTCATGGGCGACGGCGCCGGCATCCTCATCCAGATCCCCGACGCCCTGTACCGCGAGGAAATGGCCCAGCAGGGCGTGACCCTGCCTCCGCCCGGCGAATACGGCGTGGCCATGCTGTTCCTGCCCAAGGAGACCGCCTCGCGCCTGGCCTGCGAGCAGGAGCTCGAGCGCGCCGTGCGCGCCGAGGGCCAGGTGGTGCTGGGCTGGCGCGACGTGCCGGTCGATTCGGACATGCCCATGTCGCCCACGGTGCGCGACGTGGCGCCGGTCATCCGCCAGCTGTTCATCGGCCGCGGCTCGGACGTGATGGTGCCCGATGCGCTCGAACGCAAGCTCTACGTCATCCGCAAGACCGCCAGCCACGCCATCCAGAACATGCGCCTGGCCCACGGCAAGGAATATTTCGTGCCCTCGGCCTCGGTGCGCACCGTGGTCTACAAGGGCCTGCTGCTGGCCGACCAGGTCGGGCGCTACTACCGCGACCTGGCCGATACCCGCACGGTGTCGGCCCTGGCGCTGGTGCACCAGCGCTTCTCGACCAACACCTTCCCGGCCTGGCCGCTGGCGCACCCCTACCGCATGATCGCCCACAACGGCGAGATCAACACGGTCAAGGGCAACTTCAACTGGCTGCGCGCGCGCGAAGGCATGATGCAGTCGGCCGTGCTGGGCGATGACCTGAAAAAGCTCTACCCCATCGTCTACGAAGGGCAGTCGGACACGGCCACCTTCGACAACTGCCTCGAACTGCTGACCATGTCGGGCTATTCCCTTGCCCACGCCATGATGATGATGATCCCCGAGGCCTGGGAGCAGCACGAGCAGATGGACGCGAGCCGCCGCGCCTTCTACGAGTACCACGCCGCCATGATGGAGCCCTGGGACGGCCCGGCCGCCGTGGCCTTCACCGACGGGCGCCAGATCGGCGCCACGCTGGACCGCAACGGCCTGCGCCCGGCGCGCTACCTGGTCACCGACGACGACATGGTCATCATGGCCTCGGAAGCCGGCACCCTGTCCGTGCCCGAGAACCGCATCGTCAAGAAGTGGCGCCTGCAGCCGGGCAAGATGTTCCTCATCGACCTGGAACAGGGCCGCATCATCGACGACGCCGAGATCAAGTCGCAGCTGGCCAACAGCCGCCCCTACGCCCAGTGGATCGACCGCCTGCGCATCAAGCTCGAATCGCTGCCCGCGCCCAAGGGCGCGGCCGACGAGGCCAATCCGGTGCCGCTGCTCGATCGCCAGCAGGCCTTCGGCTGGACCCAGGAAGACTACAAGTTCATCCTCGAACCCATGGCCGCCACCGGCGAGGAAGCCATCGGCTCGATGGGCAACGACGCGCCGCTGGCCGTGCTCTCGCATCGCGCCAAGCCCTTCTACAACTATTTCCGCCAGCTGTTCGCGCAGGTCACCAACCCGCCCATCGATCCCATCCGCGAACAGATGGTCATGTCGCTGGTCTCGTTCATCGGCCCCAAGCCCAACCTGCTGGACATCAACAACGTCAACCCGCCGCTGCGCCTGGAAGTCTCGCAGCCGGTGCTGGACCAGGCGGCCATGACGCTGCTGCGCGGCATCTCGCAGGTCACGCACGAGAAGTTCCGCAGCTACGAGCTGGACATCACCTACCCGGTGGCCTGGGGCCCCGAAGGCATCGAGGCCCGCGTGGCCGCGCTGTGCGCGCGCGCCGTCGATGCGGTGCAAAGCGGCTACAACGTGCTGATCCTGTCGGACCGCCGCGTGGACAGCGAGCGCGTGGCCATCCCGGCGCTGCTGGCGACCTCGGCCATCCACCAGCACCTGATCCGCGCGGGCCTGCGCACCAATACCGGCCTGGTGGTCGAGACCGGCTCGGCGCGCGAGGTGCACCACTTCGCCCTGCTGGCCGGCTACGGCGCCGAGGCCGTGCACCCCTACCTGGCGCTCGAATCGCTGGCGGCCATGTCCGACAGCCCGGAAAAGGCCATCAAGAACTACATCAAGGCGGTGGGCAAGGGACTGAACAAGGTCATGTCCAAGATGGGCATCTCGACCTACATGTCCTATTGCGGCGCGCAGATCTTCGAGGCCATCGGCCTGCAGTCCAAGCTGGTCGACCAGTACTTCGCGGGCACGCCCAGCACGATCGAGGGCATCGGCATCTTCGAGGTCGCCGAGGAAGCCCTGCGCCAGCACCGCGCGGCCTTCGGCAACGACCCGGTGCTGGCCAACGCGCTGGACGCCGGCGGCGAATACGCCTACCGGGTGCGCGGCGAAGACCACATGTGGACGCCCGATTCCATCGCCAAGCTGCAGCATGCCTCGCGCGCCAACAGCTACCGCACCTACAAGGAATACGCGCAGCTGATCAACGACCAGAGCCGCCGCCACCTCACCTTGCGCGGCCTGTTCGAGTTCAAGGTCGATCCGGCCCGCGCCATCCCGCTCGATGAGGTCGAGCCCGCCAAGGAAATCGTCAAGCGCTTTGCCACCGGCGCCATGTCGCTGGGCTCGATCTCGACCGAGGCCCACTCGGTGCTGGCCGTGGCCATGAACCGCATCGGCGGCAAGTCCAACACCGGCGAAGGCGGCGAGGACGAGGTGCGCTACCGCAACGAGATGCGCACCGGCAGCGCCGGCATCAAGGACGGCGACACGCTGGCCTCGGTGCTGGGGCCCGAGCGCATCGCCGCCGACGTGCCGCTGGCCGCCGGCGATTCGCTGCGTTCGAAGATCAAGCAGGTCGCCTCGGGCCGCTTCGGCGTCACGGCCGAATACCTGGCCAGCGCCGACCAGATCCAGATCAAGATGGCGCAAGGCGCCAAGCCCGGCGAGGGCGGCCAGCTGCCCGGCCACAAGGTTTCCGAGTACATCGCCAAGCTGCGCTACTCGGTGCCGGGCGTGGGCCTGATCTCGCCGCCCCCGCACCACGACATCTACTCCATCGAGGACCTGGCGCAGCTGATCCACGACCTGAAGAACGTCAATCCGCGCGCCTCGATCTCGGTCAAGCTGGTCTCGGCCTCGGGCGTGGGCACCATCGCGGCCGGCGTGGCCAAGGCCAAGGCCGACCACGTGGTGATCGCCGGCCATGACGGCGGCACGGGCGCCTCGCCCGTGTCCTCGATCAAGCAGGTCGGCTCGCCCTGGGAGCTGGGCCTGGCCGAAACGCAGCAGACCCTGGTGCTCAACCGCCTGCGCAGCCGCATCCGCGTGCAGGCCGACGGCCAGATGAAGACCGGCCGCGACGTGGTCATCGGCGCGCTGCTGGGCGCGGACGAATTCGGTTTCGCCACCGCGCCGCTGGTGGCCGAGGGCTGCATCATGATGCGCAAGTGCCACCTGAACACCTGCCCGGTGGGCGTGGCCACGCAGGATCCGGTGCTGCGCGCCAAGTTCCAGGGCAAGCCCGAGCACGTGGTCAACTTCTTCTTCTTCGTGGCCGAGGAAGTGCGCGAGATCATGGCCCAGCTGGGCATCCGCCGCTTCGACGAGCTGATCGGCCGCGCCGACCTGCTCGATACCCGTCCCGGCGTGGAGCACTGGAAGGCGCGCGGCCTGGACTTCACCCGCGTGTTCCACCAGGTGCAGTCCGACGCGGGCCGGCGCCAGACCGAAGAGCAGGACCACGGCCTGGCCGGCGCGCTGGACCACCAGCTGATCGAGCGCAGCAAGCCGGCGCTCGAGCGCGGCGAGAAAGTCTCCTTCATCGTGCCGGTGCGCAACCGCAACCGCACCATCGGCGCCATGCTCTCGGGCGCGGTGGCGGCGCGCTACGGCCACGAGGGCCTGCCCGATGACACCATCCACATCCAGTGCAACGGCACGGCCGGCCAGAGCTTCGGCGCCTTCCTGGCGCACGGCATCACGCTGGACCTGGTGGGCGAAGGCAACGACTACGTCGGCAAGGGCCTGTCGGGCGGCCGGATCATCGTGCGCTCGCCCAACGACTTCCGCGGCTTCGGCCCGGACCACATCATCGCGGGCAATACCGTGCTGTACGGCGCGCTCTCGGGCGAGGCCTACTTCAACGGCGTGGCCGGCGAGCGCTTCGCGGTACGCAATTCGGGCGCGGCCGCCGTGGTCGAAGGCACGGGCGACCACGGCTGCGAATACATGACCGGCGGCACGGTGGTGGTGCTGGGCGCGACCGGCCGCAACTTCGCGGCCGGCATGTCCGGCGGCGTGGCCTATGTGTGGGATCCGGAAGGCACCCTGCGCCAGCGCGTGAACCTTTCCATGGTCGAGCTCGAGCCGGTACTGCCGCACGACGAGCAGGCCTCGCAGGGCAAGATCGAGATCTGGCACAGCGTGCAGCGCGGCGCCGAACGCGAGACCGACGAGGCCATCCTGCGCCGCCTGGTCGAGAACCACTTCCGCACCACCGGCAGCTACCGCGCCCGCGAGATCCTGGGCGACTGGCAGCGTTCGCGCGAGAAGTTCGTCAAGATCATGCCCACCGAATACCGCCGCGCCCTGGCCGAAATGTGGCGCGCCACAAGCGGCGAGCTGATCGCCGCATGAATCGAGCCCACCCCCGAAGCGCTGCGCGCTTGCCCCTCACGGGGGCGCCACGGGCGGACCGGCAAAGCCGGCTCCACCGTGGCCCGGACGGTGTGGCATCGGATTCATGCGTAGTGGTGGTGCCGGGCGCCATCGAAAGTTCAATGGAACGGATTTGAGAAGACATCATGGGTAAAGTCACCGGATTTCTGGAGTTCGAGCGCCTCTCGGAGGCCACCGAGGCGCCGGCCAAGCGCCTGAAGCACTGGCGCGAGTTCGTGCTGCATCTGGACCAAGAGCAGGCGCGCCAGCAGGGCGCGCGCTGCATGGACTGCGGTATCCCGTTCTGCAATACGGGCTGCCCGGTCAACAACATCATTCCCGACTGGAACGACCTGGTCTATCGCAACCAGTGGCGCCAGGCGCTGGACGTGCTGCACTCGACCAACAACTTTCCCGAGTTCACCGGCCGCATCTGCCCCGCGCCCTGCGAAGCGGCCTGTACCTTGAACATCAACAGCGAGCCGGTGGGCATCAAGTCGATCGAGCACGCCATCATCGACCACGGCTGGCAGCAGGGCTGGGTGGTGCCCCAGCCCCCCACCCGCAAGACCGGCAAGAAGGTCGCGGTGGTGGGCTCGGGCCCCTCGGGCCTGGCCTGCGCCCAGCAGCTGGCCCGCGCGGGCCACGCCGTGACCGTATTCGAGAAAAGCGACCGCATCGGCGGGCTGCTGCGCTACGGCATCCCCGACTTCAAGCTGGAAAAGTCGCTGATCGACCGGCGCATCGCGCAGATGGAAGCCGAGGGCGTCGAGTTCGCGCCCTCCACCTACGTGGGCAACCCGCAGGACAAGGCCGCCGACGGCCTGACGGTCAAGACGCCCGAGGCCCTCATGGCCGAGTTCGACGCGGTGGTCATGGCCGGCGGGGCGGAGACGCCGCGCGACCTGCCCGTGCCGGGACGCGAACTCGAGGGCGTGCATTTCGCCATGGACTTCCTGCGCCAGCAGAACAAGGCCGTGGCGGGCGATCGCCTGTCCAGCCAGACGCTGGCCCGCGACAAGCACGTGGTGGTCATCGGCGGCGGCGACACCGGCTCGGACTGCGTGGGCACCAGCAACCGCCATGGCGCCAAGTCGGTCACGCAGATCGAACTCATGCCGCGCCCGCCCGAGCAGGAAAACAAGGCGCTGACCTGGCCCTACTGGCCGGCCAAGCTGCGCACCTCGTCCTCGCACCAGGAAGGCTGCGAGCGCGACTGGGCCATCACCACCAAGGCCTTCGAAGGCGAGAAGGGCCGCGTCAAGAAACTGGTGGCCGCCCGCGTCGAATGGGTCAAGGACGAGGCCACCGGCCAGCTCAAGATGCAGGAGATCGAAGGCTCGCAGTTCGAGCTGCCGGCCGACCTGGTGCTGCTGGCCATGGGCTTTGTCTCGCCGGTGGCCAACGTGCTGGAGGCCTTCGGCGTGGAGCGCGACGGCCGCGGCAATGCGCGCGCCAACACCGACGACTACCGCACCAGCGTGGGCAAGGTCTTTGCCGCCGGCGACATGCGCCGCGGGCAGTCGCTGATCGTCTGGGCCATCCGCGAAGGCCGCCAGTGCGCCCGCGCGGTGGACGCGTTCCTCATGGGCGAATCGGACCTGCCGCGCTAAGGCAGCCGGCCCGCTTCGCGGCTGCCGCGCCGCGCGGCGCACCGGCCCTTGGCCGGCGCGCCGCGCCCATGTCAATCCGGCTTGGCGCCCGAGACCTTGATGATCTCGGCCCAGCGGCCGATCTCGTCACGGATGTACTGCTGGGCCTGGTCCGGCGTGCTCAGCTGCACCTCGGCGCCCAGCGTGGCCAGCTGCTTGCGCACCTCGGGCTTTTCCAGCGCGGTGTGCAGCGCCTGGTTCAGCTTGTGCACCACCTCGTCGGGCGTGCCGGCCGGCACCAGCATGGCGGCCCAGGTCTGCGCGTCGAAGCCCGGCACGCCGGCCTTGTCCACCGTGGGCACGTCAGGCAGGGCCTGGGAGCCGCGCCGGCTGCCCACCGCAAAAACCTTGAGCGTGCCCTTTTGCACGTGCGGCATGATCGCCGGGCCCGATTCGAACATCATGGCGGTGTCGCCGCCCATCAGCCCGGTCAGCGCGGCGGCCGCGCCCCGGTAGGGCACGTGGGTGATGTTCAGGCCCGCTTCGCGCTTGAGCATTTCCATGGTCAGGTGGTTGGTCAGCCCCGAGCCGCCCGAGCCGTAGTTGAGCTTGCCGGGCTGGCTCTTGACGTGCTTGATCAGGCCTTCGAGCGTGTCGGCCGGGAAATCCGTGCGCGTGACCAGGAACTGCGGCACCACCACCAGCATGGACACCGCGCGGAAATCGCGCAGCGTGTCGTAGGGCAGGTCCTTGTACAGGCCCATGTTGATCGCCAGCGGCCCGCTGGAGGCCATCAGCAGGGTATAGCCGTCCGGTTCCGAGCGCTTGGCATGCTCCATGCCGATGATGCCGCCCGCCCCGCCGCGATTGTCCACGTAGAACGACTGGCCCAGCATCTCGGTCAGCTGCTGGCCGATGGTGCGCGCCAGCACGTCGGTGGTCTGGCCCGCCGGGAAGGGCACCACGATCCTTACGCCGCGATCGGGGTAGTCCGCGCGCGCCGGCCCGGCCAGGACGGCGCTTGCACACATCAATGCTGCCAATGCTCGTTTCATCTGTCGTCTCCTTCGTTGTTATGGGATACAGCGAGGCGGAGCAAGGCGGCGACCAGGCCAGTGTCCTGCCCTTGCGGGAGTAGCCACTAGCAGCGCATCAGTCGTCTCCCTTGGTCCATTCGGTGGAAAGCCGGAAGCGGTCGGCGATGTAGAAGTTCTCCGAGACCGTCAGCAGCCGTTCGGCCGGATCGAAATAGGCGCGCAGCATGCGCAAGGCCGGGCTGCCCGGCTCCAGGCCCAGCTGGATCAGGGCGTTCTCGGGCATCAGCGCGCCCTCGATCTGCTGGCGCACGCGGTGGATGTCCTGGCCGTAGTCTTCCTGCAGCATCTTGAAGATGCTGGGATGGTTGCCGCGCAGGCGCTGCTTGATGGCGGCGAACTCGGGCCGCAGGTAAACGCGGGAATACGAGATCACGCGCCCGTTATCGACCAGGCAGCGGTTGGCGTGCAGCACCACCCATTTCGAGCCGGGTTCGCAGCGCAGCGACTCGGCCATGGCTTCGTCGGCCACCGCCACCGTCTCGCCGAACAGCTCCAGCCGCGTCTGGTCGGTATAGGCCAGGATGTCCTTCATGGACCCCAGCCCGGCCACGTAGCTGGGCAGCTTGGCGCCGGGCTGCGCGGAAGTGACCACCGTGCCGATGCTGGGATAGCGCACGATCATGCCGGTATCGACCAGCTTGCGCGTGGCCTCGCGCACCGTGTGCCGGCTCACGCCGAAGGTGGCGCTGAGCTGCGCCTCGGTGGGCAGCAGCGAGCCCACCGGATACTTGCCCGAGATGATCTCGTTGAGCAGGCACTGGTGCAGCCACGCATAGCGCGGCTGGGTCTTGCTGCGCGGGGTGGCGCGCGTGGGGCGCACGGCGTTGCCAGGTGGGTTGCGGGTCATGCCGTTCTTGACGGGGGTCTCTTTTTTCATACAATGTACGTACATTGATTGTCGATGTAAATACGGAATATCCGTACATAACCATACGCCCGCGGATTGTATCCGCCAGCAAGGCGAGACAGCCGCGCAAGCGGCCGGACGGAGACAGTATCGATGCCAGAGCCAACCGCCGCATCCGACGGCGCGCCCCGGCCTTTCGAAGGCCTGGTCGTGGTCGAGCTGGGCCACAGCGTTGCCGCGCCCTTTGCCGGACAGATCCTGGGCGAGCTGGGCGCTACGGTGATCAAGGTGGAAAAGGACGACGGCGACGCGGCGCGCAAATGGGGCCCGCCCTTCGCCGAAGGGGCCTCCACCATTTTCCAGGCGCTCAACCGCAACAAGCAATCGGTGGTCTGCCAGCTGCGCGATCCGGCGCAGCTGCAGGCGCTGCGCGAACTCATCCTGAGCCGCGCCGACGTGGTGCTGCAGAACCTGCGGCCCGGCCAGATCGAGGCGCTGGGCCTGGACGGGCCCGCGCTGCTGGCCGCGCGGCCTTCGCTGGTCTATTGCAACATGGGCGCCTTCGGGCGCGCCGGACCGCTCAAGGGGCATCCGGGCTACGACCCGCTGATGCAGGCCTTCGGCGGCATCATGAGCACGACCGGCGAGCCCGGCCGCCCCGCGGTGCGCGTGGGCGCCTCCATCGTCGACCTGGGCACCGGCATGTGGGCGGTCATCGGCATACTGAGCGCCTTGTGGACGCGCCGCGAGAGCGGCCGCGGCCAGGTCGTGGACGTCTCGCTGTTCGAGACCGCCACCACCTGGGTCTCGCTGATCGCCTCGCAAGTGCTGGCCTCGGGCGAGTCGCCCGGCCGGCACGGCTCGGGCACGGCCAGCATCGTGCCCTACAAGGGCTATGCCACGCGCGACGGCGAGATCGTGGTGGCCGCCGGCAGCGACGCGCTGTTTCGCGCGCTGGCCCGCACGGTGGGCCATCCCGAGTGGGCCGAGGACCCGCGTTTTGCCGACAATCCCAGCCGGGTGCGCAACCAGAAGCTGCTGTACGGCTGGCTGGACGAGATCTTTCTTCAGGACGACACCGGGCGCTGGATGGAAAAGCTGGAGGCCGCCGGCGTGCCCTGCTCCCCGGTGCACGAAATGGACCAGGTGCTGGCCCACCCGCAGACCGCGGCCCTGGGGCTGGTGCAGCGGGTGCCGGGCACGGCCATGGACGTGATCGGCCTGCCGCTGAGCTTCGACGGCCTGCGTCCGGCCCCGCGCGCGCGTCCGCCGGCGCTGGGCGAGCACACCGACACCCTGCTGGGCGCGGCCGCGCGCGCGCCCGGCGGCGCAGACCCGCAACGCAGCGCCGGCAAGCAAGAAGGAACGCCATGAACCTGCCCCGATACGAAACCATCCTGGCCGAGCGCGTGGACGAGCACGTTTTGCAGATCACGCTCAACCGCGCCCAGGTCGGCAACGCGCTGAACACGCAGATGGGACACGACCTGCTGCACCTGTGGAACGCCCTGACGGAGGACGCCGGCCCGGTGCGCTGCGCGGTGCTGACCGGCGCGGGCGAGAAGATCTTCTGCGCCGGCGGCGACCTGAAGGAGCGCAACGGCATGAGCCGGGCGCAGTGGCAGCGCCAGCACGAGCTGTTCGAACGCATGTACTGGACGCTGGTGGACCTGCCCGTGCCGGTGATCGCCGCGGTCAACGGCCATGCCTACGCGGGCGGGCTGGAGATGGCGCTGTCCTGCGATTTCATCTATGCCGCGCGCCAGGCGCGCTTTGCGCTTACCGAGGTCACGCTGGGCATCATGCCGGGCGCCGGCGGCACGCAGAACCTGCCGCGCGCGATCGGCGAGCGCCGCGCCAAGGAGATCATGCTGACCGGCCGGCCCTTCGACGCCGAGCAGGCCAGCGCCTGGGGCCTGGTCAACGCGCTGCACGAGCGCGAGGCGGTGCTGCCCGCCGCGCTGGAGACGGCGCGCGTCATCGCCGCCAATGCGCCGCTGTCGGTGCGGCAGATCAAGAAGTCGGTGCGCTACGGCGGCCAGATGGAGCTGCGCACCGCCTTCCGTTTCGAGATCGAGGCCTACAACCACCTGGTCGATACCGACGACCGCCGCGAAGGCGTGCTGGCCTTCAACGAGAAACGCAAGCCGGTCTTCAAGGGCTGCTAGCCCTGCGGCCGTACAGTACAGGAGAGATCGCCATGCAAAGGGAAGTCATACTCAGGGAAGTGGGCCTGCGCGACGGCCTGCAAAGCATTTCCTCGTTCATGCCGACCGCCGACAAGCTGGACTGGATCGGCCGCGAGGCGGCCGCCGGCGTGGCCGAGATCGAGGTCACTTCCTACGTGCCGCCCAAGCTGCTGCCGCAGTTCGCCGACGCCGAGGCGGTCACCGCCGGCGCGCTGGCCGTGCCGGGGTTGACCGCCGCGGCGCTGGTGCCCAACCTGCGCGGGGCCGAGCGCGGCATCGAGCTGGGCGTGCACAAGATCAACTTCGTGATGTCGGTCAGCGAGACCCACAACATGAAGAACGTGCGGCGCAGCCGCGAGCAGTCGCTGGCCGAGTTCCAGGCCATCGCCCAGCGGGTGCGCGCGCTGCCTCCAGGACAGCGACCGGTGCTGTGCGGCGGGCTGGCCACCGCGCTGGGCTGCACCTACGAAGGCAAGGTGCAGCTCTCGGAAGTGCTGCGCCTGGCCGCGGCGCTGGCGCAGGCCGGCGCGCAGGAAATCATCATCCCCGACACCGTGGGCTATGCCGACCCGCGCCTGGTGCGCCAGGTGTTGCGCGCCGTCATGCAGGAAGTCGGTCCGCTGCCGGTGGCCGCGCATTTCCACGATACCCGCGGCACCGGCCTGGCCAACCTGCTGGCGGCGCTGGACTGCGGCGTGACGCACTTCGACGCCTCGCTGGCCGGGCTGGGGGGCTGTCCTTTCGCACCGGGCGCCACCGGCAACATCGTCATGGAAGATGCCTGCTACATGCTCGAATCGATGGGCGTGGCCACCGGCATCGACCTGCCGGCGCTGCTGGCCGTGCGCCAGGTGCTCGAGCGCGCCTTGCCCGGCGTGGCGCTGCACGGCGCGCTGGCCCGCGCGGGCCTGCCGCTGGGCTATGCCGGCGCCAGCCAGGCGCTGGCCGCCTGATTTCCACCCTCTTGCAGGATACTTCGATGCAGCAAGCAGACACCCTGGACGATACGCTCAGCATGAGCCTGGGCGAGGACTATCCCGACATCCGCGAAGGCGTGCGGCGCATCTGCGAACGCTTTCCCGGGGAATACTGGCGCCGCCTGGACGAGCAGCAGCGCTATCCCGAGGAATTCGTGGCGGCGTTGACCGAATCGGGCTTCCTGGCCGCCCTGATCCCCGAGGAATACGAAGGCAGCGGCATGCCGCTGCGCGCGGCAGCGGTCATCCTGGAAGAAATCCATGCGGCCGGCTGCAACGCCGGCGCCTGCCACGCGCAGATGTACACCATGGGCACGGTGCTGCGCCACGGCAGCGCCGAGCAGAAGCGCCGCTACCTGCCGGCCATCGCCCGCGGCGAGCTGCGCCTGCAGGCCTTCGGCGTCACCGAGCCGACCAGCGGCACGGACACCACGCGCCTGAAGACCCGCGCGGTGCGCGAGGGCGATCACTACGTGGTCGACGGCCAGAAGGTCTGGACCTCGCGCGCGCTGCATTCGGACCTGATGCTGCTGCTGGCGCGCACCACGCCCTACGAACAGGTGCAGAAGAAAAGCGACGGCCTGTCGGTCTTCCTGGTGGACCTGCGCGAGGCGCGCGGCAAGGGCCTGGAGATCCGCCCGCTCAAGGCCATGATCAACCACAACACCACCGAGGTGTTCTTCGACAAGCTGCGCATCCCGGCCGACAGCCTGATCGGCCAGGAGGGCAAGGGCTTTCGCTACATCCTGGACGGCATGAACGCCGAGCGCATCCTGGTGGCCTCCGAGGCCATCGGCGATGCGCGCTGGTTCATCCGCACCGCCGTCAACTACGCCAACGACAGGCAGGTGTTCCAGCGGCCCATCGGCCAGAACCAGGGCATCCAGTTCCCGATCGCGCGCGCCTACGCCGAGACCCAGGCCGCCGACCTGATGCTGCGCAAGGCGGCCGCGCTGTTCGACGCCGGACGGCCCTGCGGCGACGAGGCCAACATGGGCAAGATGCTGGCTTCCGAGGCATCCTGGCACGCCGCCGAGGCCTGCCTGCAGACGCACGGCGGCTTCGGCTTTGCCAGCGAGTACGACGTCGAGCGCAAGTGGCGCGAAACGCGCCTGCTGCAGATCGCGCCGATCTCGACCAACCTGATCCTGTCCTACATCGGCCAGCACATCCTGGGCATGCCGCGCTCGTTCTGAGCGGACGAGCCGCCCGCCCCACGGAGACTTTCCATGACCGGATTGACGCAGGAACTGGCCCGCTACGTCCAGGAGCCGGACTTCGGCCCGCAGGCGGAGCAGGCCTGCGACATTGCCCGCATGGGCATGATCGACACCATCGCCACCGCGCTGGCCGGCGCGCACGAGCCGGTGGCGCGCATCGCGCTGGACTACGCCGGCGAGCAGGGCGGCAACGCGGCCGCCGCCGCGCCGCTGTGGTTCGCGGCCCGGGACCTGCCGGCCCGGCAAAGCGCCTTCGTCAACGGCACGGCCAGCCATGCGCTGGATTACGACGACGTGGCGCTCTCGGGCCATCCGAGCACGGCGCTCACGCCGGCCATCCTGGCGCAGGGCCATGTGCTGGGCGCCTCGGGCGAGCGCTGCGTGCGCGCCTACGTGGTCGGCTACGAGACCTGGGCCGAGCTGGTCTCGCGCGAGACCGATCCGTACCACATCAAGGGCTGGCACCCGACGGCGGTGTTCGGCACGGTGGCCGCCACGGCGGCGCTGGCCTACCTGCGCGGCACGCAGGCCCCGGTGGCCGCCCACGCGCTGGGCATCGCCGCCAGCCTGGCCAGCGGCCTGGTGGCCAACTTCGGCACCATGACCAAGCCGCTGCACGCCGGACGCGCCGGCGCGCTGGCCTTCGAGGCGCTGGACCTGGCCGAACGGGGCCTGACCGCCGCGCCCGATGCGCTGGAGCACAAGGCGGGCTTTCTGAACGCCCTCTCGCCCCAGGGCCGCGTGGACCGCGAACGGCCCGCCGCGCTGCAAGGCCAGGCGCGCATCGCCACGCTGGGCCTGGCCATCAAGAAATACCCGGTGTGCTACTCGGGCCATCGCATCATCGACGGCCTGATCGCCCTGGCCGATACCCACGGCATCGATCCGCAACAGGTCGAGCGGGTCAGGGTGGCGATCGGCAGGCCGCAGGCTTCCATGCTGCGCAACCGCAGGCCCGCCACCGCGCTGCAAGCCAAGTTCAGCGCCGAATTCGCCGTGGCCTCGGCCCTGCTGCGCCGCAAGGTCGGCCTGGCCGAGCTGCAGGACGAGGTGGTCAACCAGCCGGCCATGCGCGCGCTGTACGACAAGGTCGAGGTCGCGCTAATCGAGCAGGCCGACCCGTCGGACAGCGCCTTCGCACTGTACGACGAGGTGCGCATCGAAATGCGGGACGGCACGGTGCTCGAATCGGGCCGCATCCCTTATGCGCGCGGCCACGCCCGGCAGCCCCTGACCGAGGACGAGCTGCGCGCCAAGTTCGACGAATGCCTGCGGTGCTGGCAGGCCGGCATGCGGCAGCAGGCCGCCGAAGGCGGGACGGATGCCTTGGCGGCCGGGCACGGCGTCGATGCCCAGGACCTGTACGGCCGGCTGCGCGCGCTGCGCCAGCTGCCCGACGTGCGCGCCTTGTTCCGCCCCTGACCGCGTCCCGGCCGCGATGAACCCGCCCACCCGGATCCCCTGGTCGCTGGAACTGCATACCCTGGCCCGGCGCCACGGCGAGCGCACCGCCGTCCAGGCCGAGGACGGCCGGCTCTGCTACGCCGGCCTGAACCGGCGCGCGCACGGCCTGGCCGCGCGGCTGCTGCGCGAAGGCGTGACACCCGGGGCGTGCGTGGGCATCTACCTGCCCAACGGCGTGGATGCGGTCTGGGCCGACTATGGCGTCACGCTCTCGGGCGCCTGCCTGGTGCATCTGAATGCCGCGTATACGCGCGAGGAAGTCGAATGGGGGCTGCGCCTGGCCCCCATGCGCGTGATCCTCACCGACCGCGCCGGCATGGCGCTGCTGCAGGGATTGCCTGCGCGGCTGCTGTGCTGCGAGGACATCGACCCGATCGACGATCCCCAGGTGCTGCCGGCCGTGCCGGCCGACGCCTGGGGCCGCATCATTTTCTCCTCCGGCACCACCGGCAAGCCCAAGGGGCTGGTCTACGACCACGGCCGCCGCTGGCTGGCCGCCGTGCTGCTGCGCGCGATGCTGCCCTGGGTGCCGCAGCCCGGCTCGCGCATCCTGCTCATGACGCCCTACGTGCATGGCGCCTCGATGCTGGCCCGCGCCTGGCTGGACAACGGCGGCTGCGTCGAACTGCGCCGGGGCGTGGACCCGGCCCAGGCCGGCGCACTGCTGCGGGCGGGCAGCCTGGAGGCGTTGTTCGCCCCACCCACCGTGCTGGCCAAGCTGGCCGCGGCCTTGGGCGAACAGTCCTTCCCGGGCCTGCGCTGCCTGTTCACCGGCACCCAGACGCTCACGCCCGGCCTGTACGCCCGCGCACGCGCGCTGTTCGGCCCCTGCGTGCGCGTGACCTACGGCAAGAGCGAGAACGTCAATCCCATTACCGTGCTGGACCCGGCCGATACCGACGCCGCCTATGCCGAGGCGCCAGGCGACACGGCGCCCGGCGCCTGCCTGGGCTGGCCCGCCCCGGGCGTGGAGCTGCGCATCGGCCAAGGCGACGAAATCCTGCTGCGCTCGCAGCACATGTACATCGGCTACGTGGATGCCGAGGGCTTTCATCCGCCCGAGGCGGACGGCTGGCACCGCACCGGCGACCTGGGCCGCATCGACGCGCGCGGCCGGCTGTGGCTGCTGGGCCGCATGGCCGACGTCATCAAGAGCGGCGGCTACAAGATCTACCCCGACGAAATCGAGGCCGCCCTGGCCGGCACGCCCGGCTGCGGCCCGATCTGCGTGGCGGCCCTGCCCTCGGACTACTGGGGCGAGGTCATCGTGGCCGTGGCCGAACAGGCCGACCCGGCCCAGGACTGGGCCGCGCAGGCGCGCGAGCGCGTGGCCGGCCTGGCGCGCTACAAGCATCCGCGCGCCTACGTCACGCTGGACGAGCTGCCGCGCAACCCCCAAGGCAAGATCAGCCGCCGTGCCGTACGGGAGGCGGTGATGGCGCGGTGGGGGTTGGTGGATGGGGCGTATCCGGAGTTGGTGCGGCGGGGGGTGGAGTGAGGTTGCAGATGGGGATGGTGGTTGGGGTGTTGGCCGCTATCCGCTATCTTGACGGCCGGCGTGGCCGGTCGGGGCGTCGGGCTCATGCTGTCGCGTGCGGCGCGGCCGCGCCGCCCCCGCGCCAGAAATCGCCCGCCACCCCGCCCGGCCCCGCCGGCCTTCTGAGCCGTGTGATCGCAACACCGCCGGGCGGCTTGGTTCTTCTTGCCTGCTTGCCCCACGCCACTTGAAGAGAGAAAGATCTTGCGGGGCCGCTCAAGCGGGGCGCGCAGGCGCCCCTTCTTTCGCATTCGACCGCCGATTTTGAGGGGTAGGGGCAGCGGGGCAGGCCCGAAGATTTCAAGGCTGTAACGGACACGTTGAGTGTGAAGCCGCTTGCAAGCCTCAGGGCGGACGGGACACTGGCAGCTTGGCCGCTACGCTGATGACGCCGACAACCCGCTTGCAAGCCTCGGGGCGGCAGCGGCGCTGGTGCGGCACGGATCAATGTAGCTGTTCCCACAATGCAGCGGTTCCCCCCCTGCTGCGCGCTGCACGGCCGCCACGCCCTTGATATCTTCGGGCCTGCCCCGATGCCCCTGCCTCTCAAAAGCGGCGGTCGAATGTTCAAGAGGGGTTGCCTGCGCAACCCCTCTTGAACGGCCCCGCAAGATCTTTCTCTTCTCAAGCGCCGTGGGGCAAGCAGGCAAGAACGACTCCGTCCCCAGCGCCGGAACACACCCAGACTACGCAGTCCGCCGAGACCGGGCGGGGTGGCGGGCGATTTCTGGCGCCGGGCGCGGCGCAACCGCGCCGCACGGCGACGGCATCGCCCGACGCCCCGACCGGACTCGGCGGACGTGTCCAAGCGGACCTGCTCCAAGCGGACCTACTCCAAGCGGATCCATTCAACGGACTTGTCCAAACGAACGCGTCCACCCCCCTACCCCGGCTTCGCATTCGACAACCTCACCGCCCGCGTCCACACCCCAATCTCCTCCCGTATGAACGCGCGCGTCTGCGCCGGCGTATAGCTCACCGTCTCGGCCCCCAGCGCCGACAGCTTGCGCTGCACCGCCGGCTGGGCCAGCACCTTGGCCAGCGTGGCGTTCAGGCGCTCGATCACCGGCGCCGGCGTGCGCGCCGGCGCCAGCATGACGATCCAGGCCTGCGCGGCGAAGCCCGGCACGCCGGCCTGCCCGATCGGCGGGGCGTCGGGGAAAGCCCGCGAGGGCTCCTGCGTACTGACGCCCAGGATCTTGAGCGCGCCCGATTGCACATGCGGCATGATGGCCGGGCCGGCCTCGAACATCACGGCCACGTCGCCGCCGATCAGGCCGGTCAGCGCCGCCGTCGCGCCCCGGTAGGGCACGTGCATCATGTTCAGGTCCGTGCGGCTCTTGAAGATCTCCATGGTCAGGTGGTTGGTCAGCCCCGAGCCGCCCGAACCGTAGTTCAGCTGGCCGGGGTGCCGCCGGACGTGCTCGATCAGGCCCTGCACGTCGTCGGCCGGAAAATCGGAACGCACCACCAGGAACAGCGGCACCATGGCGATCAGCCCCACCGGCTCGTAGTCGCGCTCCACGTCGTAGGGCAGCGAGTCGTACAGGCCGGGATTGATCCCTACCGGGCCGCTGGCGGTCACCAGCAGGGTGTAGCCGTCGGCCTCGGCCCGCTTGCCCGCTTCCATGCCGATGATGCCGCCCGCGCCGGCGCGGTTGTCCACATAGAAGGGTTGGCCCAGTTCCTGGGCCATCTGCTGCCCGATCTCGCGGCCGATCACGTCGGTGGTCTGGCCGGCCGGATAGGGCACGATCAGGCGCACGCCGCGTTCGGGATACTGGGCCGCGGCGCAAGGCAGGAGCCAGCCCAGGCACAACGCCGCCCCCAGGCAGGCCGTCAATAGTCTGCTCATCTTTGTCTCCTCCGATCGCTTTGCGCGATTCTTGGGTTCATGGGCACCACTACATCCGGACATTAACTTATCACAGCTGGGCCTTTATGTACGTACATTGCTGCGGGCAGGCGGCGGCCGCGCGCGCCCGCGGCCCGCACGCCCCTCCCCGGGCGGCGGCGCCCCGGCAAGGCGCCGGGCTAGACGATGCCGGTGAGGTAATGGACCGCGATCACGGCAAAGACGCTGGCGGTCGAGATGAGGGTGATGGCGAAGATGTCGCCGTAGGACTGGCGGTGGGTCAGGCCGGTGACGGCCAGCAGCGTGATCACCGCGCCATTGTGCGGCAGGGTGTCCATGCCGCCGCTGGCCATGGCCGCGACGCGGTGCAGCACGTCCATGGGGATGCCGGCGGCCTGCGCGCCCTGGATGAAGGTATCGGACATGGCCGCCAGCGCGATGCTCATGCCGCCCGAGGCCGAGCCGGTGATGCCGGCCAGCGCGGTCACCGCGATGGCCTCGCCCACCAGCGGATCGGGGATGGCCTTGAGCGCCTCGGCCACCAGCAGGAAGCCGGGCAAGGCGGCGATCACCCCGCCGAAGCCGTATTCGGCCGCTGTGTTCATCGAGGCCAGCAGCGCCCCCGAGACCGCGTTGCGGCTGCCTTCGGCCAGCTGCGAGGCCACGGTGCGGAAACTGAAAAGCAGGATGGTCACGATGCCGGTCAGCAAGGCCGCCATCACCGCCCAGATGGCGACCCGGCCCTCGGCATCGATAGGCAGCGGTTCAGGCAGGCCGGCCAGTTCGACCGTGCCCCCGGGCGGATACCAGAGCGGTATCCACTGCGTGAAGAAATAGTTGGCCACGCCCACCACCACCAGCGGCAGCAGGGCGACCAGCGGGTGGTAGCTGCGCACGTCCTCGGGCGTGTCCGGCTCGTTGCGCAGGTCGGTGCCATAGCCCTCGCCCGCCGCGGCGGCGCGGGCGCGCCGCCACTCCAGGTAGGCGATGCCGCCGCAGAAGGTCAGCGCCGCGCCGACCAGGCCCAGCCAGGGCGCCGACCAGGCCGTGGTGCCGAAGAAGCTGGTGGGGATGATGTTCTGGATCTGCGGCGTGCCGGGCAGCGCCGTCATGGTGAAGGTGAACGCCCCCAGGGCGATGGTGCCCGGGATCAGCCGCTTGGGGATGTGGCCCTGGCGGAACATCTCGGCGGCGAAGGGATACACCGCGAACACCACCACGAACAGCGACACCCCGCCGTAGGTCAGCAGCGCGCAGACCAGCACGATCGCCATGATGGCGCGCCGCGCGCCGATCAGGCCGATGACGGCCTGCACGATGGAGCGCGAAAAGCCCGAGAGCTCGATCAGCTTGCCGAACACCGCGCCCAGCAGGAAAACAGGCAGGTAGAGCTTGGCGAACTCGACCATCCTGACCATGAACAGGTCGGAGAACACCGGCGCGACGGCCGAGGGCGCGGTCAGCAGCACCGCGCCCATGGCCGCCAGCGGGGCGCACAGGATCACGCTGTAGCCGCGGTAGGCGGCCAGCATCAGAAAGCCCAGCGCGGCCGCCACGATGAAAAAATCGATCACGTTCTCTCCTGCCTGAACGGATTGTGCCGCGCCCGCAAGACAATCAGAAGACGCGGTGGATGCCCACCAGGATCGTAACAAACAAGGCCGCCGCGCCCGCCACCATCAGGTACGGGCCCCAGTCGCGCTGCCGGTTGCCGTAGCCGGCCATCAGCACCAGCAGGCTGGAGCCGCCCAATAGGTAATAAAACGTATCCGCGTCCATCTTGCAGCGCCCTCCCCGGCGTATGGTGCCTGTCCCCGCGCAGGTCCCTCGTGCGAGCCCGCGCCCCGCTTTGCCGCACGGCGCGGCAAGCCGACATTGGGACATCGGCGGGCGTGCCGGTCAAGGCCGCCCGCGCCCGTACGCCGCCGCGGCTTGCGCAACATCAAGAAACCCGGGCGCGGGCAGGGCAATCCCGGCCGCCGGCGCCCGGGCTGCTACGATGCACGGGCCGCGCAAGCTCTGGCGCGGCGTCCGCGACGCGGGGTTTTCTACCCGGGTGAACGCCCGGGCCCCCAAGATACAATGCCCGTTTTTCCCTCCAGCGACCCGATGGCCACTGAAGCGACGACATCCGACCCCGTGCTGGACCTGCGCGACGTTGCGCTGGGTTACGGCGATTTCGTGGTGCTGCGCGGCATCGACATGCGCGTGCTGCCCGGCCAGGTCGTGGCCATCATGGGCGGCTCGGGCTCGGGCAAGACCACGCTGCTGCGCGCGGCCACCGGCCAGCTCAGGCCCCGCGCCGGCCAGGTGCTGGCCTTCGGCCAGGACATCGCGGCCCAGCCGCCCGCGCAATTGCAGAAACTGCGCCAGCGCATGGGCGTGCTGTTCCAGCAGGGCGCGCTTTTCACCGACCTGGACGTCTACGAGAACGTCGCCTTCCCGCTGCGCGAGCATACCCGCCTGCCCGAGGCCGAAGTCATGCAGCGCGTGCTGGACAAGCTCGACGCCGTGGGCCTGCGGGCCGCCGCGCACCTGCGCGTCTCGGAGATCTCCGGCGGCATGGCGCGGCGCGTGGCGCTGGCCCGCGCGGTGGTGCTCGAACCCGAGCTGATCCTCTACGACGAGCCCTTCGCCGGCCTGGACCCGATCTCGCTGGGCATCACCGCAAGGCTGATCCGCGACCTGTCCGACCGGCTGGGCTGCGCCTCGGTGCTGATCACCCACGACATCCAGGAGTCCTTCGCGATCGCCGACCAGGTCTACCTGGTCGGCCAGGGCGTGCTCAAGGCCTCGGGCAAGCCCCAGGACCTGTCGGGCTCGACCGATCCCTACGTCCGGCAGTTCCTGGACGGCGCGGCCGACGGCCCGGTGGCGTTTCACTATCCGGTCACGCCGGCCTTCGAGGCCTGGCAGCGCCGCAAGGAGGCCCGTCCATGAGCCTGGCCCGTCCCATTGCCGCCCTGGGCGGCGGCCTGCGCGAAAGCGTCGCCGGCATCGGCGCCTTCACGCGCTTTTTCTTCCAGCTGCTGGCGCGCAGCGGCATCGCGCTGGCGCGCCCGCGGCTGGTATCGCAGCAGGTGCATTTCATCGGCAACTATTCGCTGCTGATCATTGCCGTCTCGGGCACCTTCGTGGGCTTCGTGCTCGGCCTGCAGGGCTACTACACGCTGAACCGCTACGGCGCCGAGGATTCCCTGGGCCTGCTGGTCGCGCTCTCGCTCACACGCGAGCTCGGGCCGGTGGTCACGGCGCTGCTGTTCGCCGGGCGCGCCGGCACCTCGCTGACCGCCGAGATCGGCCTGATGAAGGCCGGCGAGCAGCTCGCGGCCATGGAAGTGATGGCGGTCGATCCGGTGCGCCGGGTGCTGGTGCCGCGCCTGTGGGGCGGCATCATCGCCATGCCGCTGCTGGCGGCCATCTTCTCCATGGTCGGCATCCTGGGCGGCTGGGTGGTCGGGGTGCTGATGATCGGCGTGGACCCCGGCTCGTTCTGGTCGCAGATGCAGGCCGGCGTGGACGTGATCGACGACGTGCTCAACGGCGTGATCAAGAGCCTGGTGTTCGGCGTGACGGTCACGCTGGTGGCCCTGTTCGAGGGCTGGCGCGCCCGCCCCACGCCCGAGGGCGTGGCCCGCGCCACCACCCGCACCGTGGTGACCGGCTCGCTGGCCGTGCTGGGCCTGGACTTCCTGCTCACCGCCCTGATGTTCGGCAACTGAGCCCCTGACAAACGGAAAACTTTGGGACTTCTGACATGACGCGCGAAAAAAGCGATTTCTGGGTAGGGCTGTTCGTGCTGCTGGGCGCGGCGGCCCTGGTGTTCCTGGCCCTGCGCGCCGGCAACCTGAATTCATACTCGTTTGCGCCCACCTACACGCTGACGGCCAGCTTCGATAACATCGGCGGCCTGCGCGAGCGCGCGGCCGTGCGCAGCGCCGGCGTGGTGGTCGGCCGGGTCTCGCGCATCGAGTTCGACGACCAGATGTACCAGGCCGTGGTGCACATGGACATCGTGCAAGGACACGAATTCCCGCAGGATTCGTCGGCCAAGATCCTGACCTCCGGCCTGCTGGGCGAGCAGTACATCGGCCTGGAGGCGGGCGGCGACGACAAGTTCTTTGCCGATGGCGAAAAAATCCGCTATACACAAAGCGCCATCGTGCTGGAGAACCTGATCAGCCAGTTCCTCTACAACATGGCCGGCAACCAGGGCGGCTCGCAGGGCGGCTCGGCGCAAGGCCAGCCGCAAGGCGCGCAAGGCGGCACCGGCCAGCCCGCCCAGGCGGGCGGCACGCCCGCGCCGGCCGGCCAGCCCTGAGACGCCGCCTGCCCCGGCCGCCTTGCCGGGCGGCAGCCCACCCAGAACAACGAATCCGAACCAAGGATGCACCTAGCATGAAGAACCTCAAACGCGTCGCCCCGCTGCTGGCGGCCTCGGCCCTGCTGGCCGGCTGCGCCACGAGCTCACAGCCCGATCCGCGCGACCCCTGGGAAGGCGCCAACCGGGGCATCTACCAGTTCAACGACGCGGTCGACCGCGCCGTGCTGCGCCCGGTCGCCGAGTTCTACACCTTCGTGACGCCGCAGCCGGCGCGCAACTGCATCCATAACGTCTTCTCCAACCTGGGCGAGATCTGGTCCGCCACCAACAGCTTCCTGCAGGCGCGCGGCCACGACTTCTTCAACACGCTGGGCCGCTTCCTGCTGAACACCACCATGGGCGTGGGCGGCTGCTTCGACGTCGCCTCGGCCAACGGCGCGCGCAAGATCCCCAACGATTTCGGCATCACCCTGGGCGTCTGGGGCGTGGGCCAGGGCCCCTACGTGGTGCTGCCCCTGCTGGGCCCGAGCACCGTGCGCGACGGCGCCGGCACGGCCGTGGGGGTTTTCGGGAACATTGTGAACGTGCGGGAGATCGATAACGTCAGGGTACGCAATTCGTTGTGGGGCCTGGAGGTGGTCGATACCCGCGCCTCGCTGCTCGAGGCGAGCAAGACCGTCGATCGCACCGCCATCGATCCCTACAGCTTCGTGCGCGATGCGTACCTGCAGCGCCGCAACGCCCAGGTGTTGCAGCGTACCGGCGGCGCCGACGGCGCCGACAACCTGCCGGACTACTCGGACGACGAAGACGACGTCGAACCGGCGGCCGGCCAGAAGTAAAGGAGAATCCATGCAACGCACCCAAGGTCTCGATCTGCGCATGCTGATGCTGCGCGCCAGCCTCGCCCTGCTGCTGGTGGCCGGCATGATCGGGCTGGCCCGCGCCCAGGCCCAGCCCGACCCCAAGGCCGCGCCCAACGAATTCGTGCAGCAGGTGGCCGACCAGTTGCTCGACATCCTGAAAAAAGACGCCCAGCTGCGTTCGGGCGACATCCAGCGCGTGAACCAGGTGGTCGACCAGAACCTGCTGCCCTACGTCAACTTCGAGCGCACCACGCGCCTGGCGGCCGGGCGCAACTGGCGCCAGGCCACGCCCGAGCAGCAGCAGGCGCTGGCCCAGGCGTTCCGGGGCACGCTGATCCGCACCTATAGCGGCGCGCTGACCAAAGTGGACCAGGGCACCTCGGTGCGGCTGCTGCCGTTTCGCGGCGACCCCAATGCCGACGACGTGGTGGTGCGCTCGCAGATCGTGCCGCAGTCCAACGCCCAGCCCGTGGGCGTGGACTACCGCCTGGAAAAGACCCCCGAGGGCTGGAAAATCTACGACCTGAACGTCGAAGGCATCTGGCTGATCGAGAACTACCGCAACCAGTTCGCCCAGGAAATCAACCGCAGCGGCATCGACGGCCTGATCCAGGCGCTGAACTCGCGCAACCAGTAACTGGCGACGAAAAAACGGGGGCCGGCGGCGGCCTTATATAATCGAACATTAGCCTTCCCGGGGCGCCGCCGCGCCCTGTCCCTATGTCCGCCGTCAGCCTCGAACACGTCTCCAAGGTCTATACCCCGCGCTCGCGCGGCCTCGCCGGGTGGTTCAAGCCCGCGCCCGGCCCGGGCTTTACCGCCCTGGACGACGTCAGCCTGACCATCCAGCCGGGCGAGTTCTTCGGCCTGCTCGGCCCGAACGGCGCCGGCAAGACCACGCTCATCTCCATCCTGGCCGGGCTGGCGCGCGCCAGCGCCGGGCGTGCCAGCGTCTGCGGCCACGACGTGCAGGCCGACTACCGCCAGGCCCGCCGGGCCCTGGGGGTGGTGCCACAAGAGCTCGTCTACGACCCCTTTTTCACCGTCCGCGAAACCCTGCGCATCCAATCGGGCTACTTCGGCCTGCGGCGCAACGACGACTGGATCGACGAGATCCTGGCCAACCTGGGGCTGGCCGACAAGGCCGACCAGAACATGCGCGCCCTGTCCGGCGGCATGAAGCGCCGGGTGCTGGTGGCCCAGGCGCTGGTGCACCGCCCGCCGGTCATCGTGCTGGACGAGCCCACCGCCGGCGTGGACGTGGACCTGCGCCGCACGCTGTGGGAATTCATCTCGCGCCTGAACCGCGAGGGCCACACCATCATGCTGACCACGCACTACCTCGAGGAGGCCGAGGCCCTGTGCGGGCGCATCGCCATGCTCAAGCGCGGGCGCATCGTCGCGCTGGACACCACCGCCGCCCTGCTGGCCCAGGCCGGCGGCGGCGACCTGGAAGACGCCTTCGTGCGCATCATGCACCAGGACAACCCCACCCTGGCTGGAATCGACCTGTGAAGCCTGCCCTGACCCGCCCCCTGCCCGCCGCCGGCTCGGGCTTTCCGACGCTTCTGCGCAAGGAATTGCTGCGCTTCTGGAAGGTCAGCTTCCAGACCATCGCCGCGCCGGTCATCACGGCGCTGCTGTACCTGGTGGTGTTCGCCCAGGTGCTGCAGGACCGCGTGCAGGTATACGGCAGCGTGCCCTACACCTCCTTCCTGATCCCCGGGCTGATGATGATGAGCATGCTGCAAAATGCCTTCTCCAACCCGTCGTCCTCGCTGATCCAGAGCCGCATCACCGGCAACCTGGTGTTCATGCTGCTGCCGCCGCTGTCGCACCGCGAGATCTTCGCCGCCTACGTGCTGGCCGGCGTCGTGCGCGGCCTGGCGGTGGGCCTGTGCGTCTGGCTGGTGGCGCTGTGCTTCGTGAGCCTGCCCATGGCCCATCCGGGCTGGGTGCTGGTCTTCGGCGTGCTGGCCTGCGGCATCATGGGCACGCTGGGCCTGATCGCCGGCCTGTGGTCCGAGAAGTTCGACCAGCTGGCCGCCTTCCAGAACTTCCTGATCATCCCGGCCACCTTCCTGTCGGGCGTGTTCTATTCCATCCACACGCTGCCGGCTTTCTGGCAGCATGTCTCGCACTGGAATCCCGTCTTCTACACCATCGACGGCTTTCGCTACGGCTTTTTTTCGATGTCGGACGTCTCGCCCTGGCACAGCCTGGCGGTGGTCGGCGCGGTGTTCGTGGCGCTGACCGTCTTTGCGCTGCGCCTGCTGGCCAGCGGCTACAAACTGAGGACCTGACACCATGCTGCCCACCCCCGAGCAAGTGCGGCAATACATCGCCGACGGCCTGCCCTGCACCCACCTGCAGGTGCAGGGAGACGGCGCGCACTTCGAAGCCGTGATCGTCAGCCCCGCCTTCGAAGGCAAGAACCGCATCGAGCGCCACCGGCTGGTCTATGCCGCGCTGGGCGAGCGCATCCAGGGCTCGAACGCCGAGATCCACGCGCTGGCCATGAAGAACTACACCCCCGCCGAATTCGAGGGCAAGCACTGATGGACAAACTGCGCATCACCGGCGGCGCCCGCCTGCACGGCGAGATCGCCGTCTCGGGGGCCAAGAACGCCGCCCTGCCCATACTTTGCGCGGGGCTGCTCACGGCCGAGCCGCTGACGCTGTCCAACGTGCCGCGCCTGAACGACATCTCGACCACCCTGCGCCTGCTGGGCAGGCTGGGCGTGCATGCCGAGCACGGCGCCGACGGCACCGTGCAGCTGCGCGCCGACAAGGTGGACAGCCTGGAAGCGCCCTACGAGCTGGTCAAGACCATGCGCGCCTCCATCCTTGTGCTCGGGCCGCTGCTGGCGCGCTTTGGCCAGGCCCGCGTCAGCCTGCCCGGCGGCTGCGCCATCGGCCAGCGGCCGGTGGACCAGCACATCAAGGGCCTGGCCGCGCTGGGCGCGGACATCAGCATCGAGCACGGCTTCGTGGTGGCCCGCGCGCAGCGCCTGAAGGGCACCACCATCCGCACCGACATGGTCACCGTCACGGGCACCGAAAACCTCATGATGGCCGCCGTGCTGGCCGAGGGCCGCACCGTGCTGGACAACGCCGCGCGCGAGCCCGAGGTGGTCGACCTGGCCGAGCTGCTCATCAAGATGGGCGCGCGCATCGAGGGCCACGGCACCGACCGCATCGTCATCGAAGGGGTCGAGCGCCTGCACGGGGCCGAGCACCGCGTCACGCCCGACCGCATCGAGGCCGGCAGCTTCCTGTGCGCGGTGGGCGCGGCCGGCGGCGACATCACCCTGCGCGGCGCCGCACCCGGCGCCATGGGCGCCACCCTGGCCAAGCTCGAGGCCGCCGGCCTGCGCCTGGAATGCGGCCCGGACTGGATCCGCGCGCGCATGGACGGGCGCCCGCAGCCGGTGGACATCCGCACCCAGGAGTACCCCGGCTTCGCCACCGACATGCAGGCCCAGATGATGGCCCTGAACACGCTGGCCGACGGCACCTCGGTCATCGTCGAGACCATCTTCGAGAACCGCTACATGCACGTGCAGGAGCTGTGCCGCCTGGGCGCGGAGATCGACATCGACGGCCACACCGCCGTGGTGCGGGGCGTGGCGCGCCTGTCGGGCGCGCGCGTCATGGCCACCGACCTGCGGGCCTCGGCCAGCCTGGTCATCGCCGGCCTGGCCGCCGAGGGCCAGACCATCATCGACCGCATCTACCACCTGGACCGCGGCTACGAGCAGATGGAGGTCAAGCTGCGCGCGCTAGGCGCGCAGATCGAGCGGCTCAGCGGCAAGGAGCCCGCATGAACGCCGCCCGTCCCCTGACCCTGGCGCTGTCCAAGGGCCGCATCTTCGAGGAAACCCTGCCGCTGCTGGCCGCGGCCGGCATCGAGGTGACCGAGAATCCCGAGAAGTCGCGCAAGCTCATCATCCCCACCTCCGATGCGGGCCTGCGCCTGATCATCGTGCGCGCCTCGGACGTGCCCACCTACGTGCAGTACGGCGCGGCCGACCTGGGCATCGCCGGGCGCGACGTGCTGATCGAGCACCAGGCCACGCACCCGGGCGGGCTCTACCAGCCCATCGACCTGAACATCGCGCGCTGCCGCCTGTGCGTGGCGGTGCGCGCCGGCTTCGACTACGAAGGCGCCGTCTACCAGGGCGCGCGCCTGCGGGTGGCCACCAAGTACGTGCAGGCCGCGCGCGAGCACTTCGCCGCCAAGGGCATGTACGTGGACCTCATCAAGCTGTACGGTTCCATGGAGCTGGCGCCGCTGGTGGGGCTGGCCGACGCCATCGTCGACCTGGTCTCCACGGGCGGCACCCTGCGCGCCAACGACCTGGTGGCGGTCGAGGACATCATGCCGATCTCCTCGCGCCTGATCGTCAACCAGGCCTCGCTCAAGACCCGCCGCCACGCGCTGCAGCCGCTGCTGGACGCCTTCGAGCGCGCGGCTGCCGCCGGCGCCTGAACTTTTTTCCACGCCCAACGCCATGCCACTGATCAACCGCCTGGACAGCCGCGACGCCGGATTCAAGACCGAACTGAACCGCCTGCTGGCCTTCGACGCCTCGCAGGACGAGGCCATCGAGCGCGCCACCGCCGGCATCCTGGCCGACGTGCGCCAGCGCGGCGACGCGGCCCTGCTCGAATACACCCGGCGCTTTGACCGCGTGCAGGCCGGCTCGGTCGCCGAGCTGGAAATCCCCCGCAGCGAATGGGAAGCCGCGCTGGCGGCCCTGCCGGCCAAGCAGCGCAACGCCCTGGAGCTGGCCGCCGACCGCGTGCGCGCCTACCATGCGCACCAGCGCGCCGAAAGCTGGTCCTATACCGAGGCCGACGGCACCTTGCTGGGCCAGCAGATCACCGCGCTGGACCGCGTGGGCCTGTACGTGCCCGGCGGCAAGGCCGCCTATCCGTCCTCGGTGCTGATGAACGCCATCCCGGCCAAGGTCGCCGGCGTGCCCGAGGTCGTGATGGTCACGCCCACCCCCGACGGCGCGCGCAACCCCATCGTGCTGGCGGCCGCGGCCGTGGCCGGCGTGGACCGCGCCTACGCCATCGGCGGCGCACAGGCGGTCGGCGCCCTGGCCTACGGCACGGCCACCATCGACGCGGTGGACAAGATCGTCGGCCCGGGCAACGCCTATGTGGCCGCGGCCAAGCGGCGCGTCTTCGGCACCGTGGGCATCGACATGATCGCCGGCCCCAGCGAAATCCTCATCATCTGCGACGGCAGCACGCCGGCCGACTGGATCGCCATGGACCTGTTTTCGCAGGCCGAGCACGACGAGCTGGCCCAGTCCATCCTGCTGTGCCCGGACGCGGCCTACCTGGACGAGGTCCAGGCCGCCATCGCCCGCCTGCTGCCCACCATGCCGCGCCACGAGATCATCCGCGCCAGCCTGGCCCAGCGCGGCGTGCTCGCCCGCGTGCGCGACCTGGACGAGGCCTGCGAGATCGCCAACCACATCGCCCCCGAGCACCTGGAGATCTCCACCGAGGACGCCGCGCAGCTGGCCACCCGCATCCGCCACGCCGGGGCGATCTTCCTGGGCCGCTACAGCTCCGAGGCCCTGGGCGACTACTGCGCCGGCCCCAACCACGTGCTGCCCACCTCGCGCACCGCGCGCTTTTCCTCGCCGCTGGGCGTCTACGACTTCCAGAAGCGCTCGAGCCTGATCCAGGTCTCGCAGGCCGGGGCCCAGGCCCTGGGCCCGATCGCCGCCGAGCTGGCCTACGGCGAAGGGCTGCCGGCCCACGCCGCCAGCGCCGAGTACCGGCTCGAACGGCCATGAACGCCCCGCGCCCGGCCGACGCGCGGGTCCGGCAGTGCGTGCAGCGCACCGTGCGCGCCGACGTGCAGGCCCTGCGCGCCTATGCCGTGGCGCCGGCCGGGGACTGCATCAAGCTCGATGCCATGGAATGCCCCTACCCGCTGCCCGCGCCGGTGCGCGCCGAGCTGGCGCAGGCCCTGGCGCAGGTGGACATCCACCGCTACCCGGCCGCCAGCAACGCCGCGCTGCAGGCCCAGGTGCGCCAGGCCTTCGGCGTGCCGCAGCAGGCCGGGCTGCTGTTCGGCAACGGCTCGGACGAGCTGATCCACCTGCTGGTGCAGACCTGCTGCGCGCCGGGCGAGGCGGTGCTCTCGCCCTGGCCGTCCTTCGTGTATTTCGAGATGGCCGCCCGCCTGGACCACGCCCGCTTCGTCGGCGTGCCGCTGACGGCCGATTTCCAGATCGACCCGCAGGCGCTGCTGGCGGCCATCGCGCGCGAGCAGCCCAAGGTGGTGTTCCTGGCCGTGCCCAACAACCCCACCGGCAGCCTGTGGCCCGACGAAGTCATAGAACAGGTGCTGCAGGCCGCCCCCGGCCTGGTGGTGGTGGACGAGGCCTACCAGCCTTTCGCCGGCCGCAGCTGGATGCCCCGGCTGATGGAGCATCCCAACCTCGTGGTGCTGCGCACGGTGTCCAAGATCGGCCTGGCCGGCCTGCGCTTCGGCTACCTGGCCGGCCACCCGGCCTGGGTGGCCGAACTGGACAAGGCCCGTCCCCCGTACAATATCGACTTGCTGACGCAGGCCGCCCTGACGGTCGTGCTGCGCCACAAGGCCGTGCTCGACGAGCAGGCCGCGCGCCTGGTCGCCGACCGCGAGCCGCTGGCCCGGGCGCTGGCCGCGCTGCCCGGCGTCACGGTGTTTCCGTCGGCCGGCAATTTCGTGCTGCTGCGGGTGGCCGGCGCACAGGCCCTGCATCGCGCCCTGGCGGCGCGCCGCATCCTGGTGCGCGACTTCTCGTCGGCCCACCCGCTGCTGGCCGACTGCCTGCGCGTGTCGGTCGGCACGCCAGACGAAAACGCCGCCCTGCTGGCCGCCCTGCAAGACCTTCTGAATGCCTGAACCGAGCCTTTCCATGCGTACCGCCGAAATCAGCCGCAATACCAACGAGACGCGCATCCGCGTGGCCGTGAACCTGGACGGCACGGGCCGCCAGCGCATCGACACCGGCGTGCCCTTCCTGGACCACATGCTGGACCAGATCGCGCGCCACGGCCTGATCGACCTGGACATCAAGGCCGAGGGCGACCTGCACATCGACGATCACCACACCGTCGAGGACGTGGGCATCACCCTGGGCCAGGCCATCGCCCAGGCGGTGGGCGACAAGGCCGGCATCCGCCGCTACGGCCACGCCTACGTGCCGCTGGACGAGGCGCTCTCGCGCGTGGTGGTCGATTTCTCCGGGCGCCCGGGGCTGGAGTTCCACGTGCCCTATACCCGCGCGCGCATCGGCAACTTCGACGTGGACCTGTCCCGCGAATTCTTCCAGGGGCTGGTCAACCACGCCCGCATCACCCTGCACATCGACAACCTGCGCGGCGTCAATGCCCACCACCAGTGCGAGACGGTGTTCAAGGCCTGTGGCCGCGCGCTGCGCATGGCGCTCGAACCGGACCCGCGCAGCGCGGGCGTGGTGCCCTCGACCAAGGGCGTGCTCTGAGCCGGCGCGCGCCCTGCCGGGCCGCGCGCCGCCCCTTCGTTTCCAACCAGGCCGAACCGACGTGACCACCATCGCCATCGTGGACTACGGAATGGGCAACTTCCATTCCGTGGCGCGCGCGCTGCGCTATGCGGCGCCCGATACCGACATCCGCATCTGCAACCAGGCCGCCCAGATCGACGCGGCCGACCGTATCGTTTTCCCGGGGCAAGGCGCCATGCCCGACTGCATGCGCACCCTGGAGCGCTCGGGGCTGCGCGCAGCCGTCGAGCGCGCCGCGCGCAGCAAGCCCCTGCTGGGCGTGTGCGTGGGTGAGCAGATGCTGTTCGAACGCAGCGAAGAGGGCGACACGCCCTGCCTGGGCCTGTTCCCGGGCACGGTGCGCCGCTTTGCCGGCCCGCAGTTCGCCGCCCCGGCGGGCGGCGAGCCCGGCCTGCTCAAGATCCCCCACATGGGCTGGAACCCGGTGTACCAGACCCGCGCGCACGCGCTGTGGGCGGGCATCCCCGACGGCACGCATTTCTACTTCGTGCACAGCTACTACGCCGACCCGGCCGACGCGGCCCTGACCGTCGGCCAGACCCGCTACGGGCTTGCCTTTACCTCGGCAGTGGCCAGGGATAACATCTTCGCCGTCCAATTTCATCCGGAAAAGAGCGCCGATGCTGGTTTGCGCCTTTACCGCAATTTTGTAGACTGGCAGCCTGAGTAGGCCGCGCGCCTTCGGCCGGCACCCGTTTCCGACCCTACCCATCCAAAAGAAAGCCTCTCCTCCACCATGCTGCTGATCCCCGCCATCGACCTCAAAGACGGGCGCTGCGTGCGCTTGCGCCAGGGCGACCTGGACGACGCCACGGTATTTTCCGAAGACCCCACCGACATGGCCGAACACTGGCTCGAGCGCGGGGCGCGCCGGCTGCACCTGGTCGACCTGAACGGCGCGGTGGCGGGCAAGCCCAAGAACGAGCCGGTCATCCGCCGCATCGTCGACGCCGTGGGCGCCGAGATCCCGGTGCAGATCGGCGGCGGCATCCGCGACCTGGACACCATCGAGCGCTACCTCGATTTCGGCATCTCCTACGTCATCATCGGCACGGCCGCCGTCAAGAACCCGGGCTTCCTGCACGATGCCTGCAGCGCCTTTCCCGGCGCCATCATCGTGGGGCTGGACGCGCGCGACGGCAAGGTGGCCACCGACGGCTGGAGCAAGCTCACCGGCCACGACGTGCTGGACATGGCCCGCAAGTTCGAGGACTACGGCTGCGAGGCCATCATCTACACCGACATCGGCCGCGACGGCATGCTCTCGGGCGTGAACGTCGAGGCCACGGTGCGGCTGGCCCAGCACGTGCGCATCCCGGTCATCGCCTCGGGCGGCATCGCCAGCATGGCCGACATCGACGCGCTGTGCGCGGTCGAGGAAGAAGGCGTCGAGGGCGCCATCCTGGGCCGCAGCATCTACGAAGGCACGCTGGACTTCGAGGCCGCCCAGCAACGCGCCGACGAACTGAGCGCAGGCTGAGCATGCCCATCGAAAACCTGGACGGGCTCACGCGCCGCATCATCCCCTGCCTGGACGTCACGGCCGGGCGGGTGGTCAAGGGCGTGAACTTCGTCAACCTGGTCGACGCGGGCGACCCCGTCGAGATCGCGCGCCGCTACAACGAGCAGGGTGCCGACGAGCTGACCTTCCTGGACATCACCGCCACCAGCGACGAGCGCGACCTCATCCTGCCCATCATCGAGCAGGTGGCCTCGCAGGTCTTCATCCCGCTGACCGTGGGCGGCGGCGTGCGCCAGGTGCCGGACGTGCAGCGCCTGCTCAATGCCGGCGCCGACAAGGTCTCGATCAACAGCGCCGCCGTGGCCCGCCCCGAGCTGGTGCGCGAGGCGGCCGACTACCACGGCTCGCAGTGCATCGTGGTGGCCATCGACGCGCGCCGCGTCTCGGCCCAGGGCGAGCCGGCCCGCTGGGAGGTCTACACCCACGGCGGACGCCGGGGCACGGGCCTGGACGCGGTGCAATGGGCGCGCCGCATGGCGGCCTACGGCGCCGGCGAGCTGCTGCTCACCAGCATGGACCGCGACGGCACCCGGGCCGGCTTCGACCTGGAGCTGACCCGCGCCGTGGCCGATGCGGTGCCGGTGCCCGTCATCGCCTCGGGCGGGGTGGGCAGCTTGCAGCACCTGGCCGATGGCGTTACGCTGGGCCGCGCCAACGCGGTGCTGGCCGCCAGCATCTTTCACTACGGCGAACACACCGTCGGCCAGGCCAAGGACTACATGGCCGAGCGCGGCATCGCCGTGCGCCGCTAGGCCGGCGCGCCGCCGGGCCGATGCGGCGCCGCGCGCAGCCGCCGGCGCCCCCAACCTTTTTATGACCGGCCCGCCGGGCCGCCCCAGGACATGGAACCTTCAAGCCTCGATTGGATGGCCGACGTCGCCTTCGACAGCGACGGGCTGATCCCCGCCATCGCGCAGGACGCGCACGACAACCGTATCCTGATGGTCGCCTGGATGAACGCCCAGGCCCTGGCCGAGACGGCCGCCACCGGGCGCGCGGTCTACTGGTCGCGCTCGCGGCGCAAGCTCTGGCGCAAGGGCGAGGAATCGGGCCACACCCAGACGGTGCACGAGATCCGGCTGGACTGCGACGGCGACGTGGTGCTGCTCAAGGTCGAACAGCAAGGCGGCATCGCCTGCCACACCGGCCGCCCGAGCTGCTTCTACCGCCGCCTGCAGGCCGGCGAGCCGGCCCGCTGGGAAATCACCGATCCGGTGCTCAAGGATCCCGAACTCATCTACAAGTAAAGCCCATGACCGACTCCGCCTCCAGCGCCGAGCTGCTCTCGCGCCTGGCCGACACGCTCGAATCGCGCCTGCCCGCGCGCGGCGGCGATCCCCAGACTTCCTACGTGGCCAAGCTGCTGGCGCGCGGGCCCGACGCCTTCCTGAAAAAGATCGGCGAGGAGGCCACCGAGCTGGTCATGGCCGCCAAGGACGGCGCGCCCGAGCGCGTGGTGTCTGAAACCGCCGATTTGTGGTTTCATTGCATGGTTGCCCTCGCCCACTTCGGCCTGCGCCCCGACGACGTGCTGGCCGAACTGGCGCGCCGCGAGGGCCTCTCGGGCCTGGAAGAAAAAGCCCGGCGCCCGGCCCCCTGACCCCGATTGCCAGCCGATTCCATGAGCGAAAACTGTATCTTCTGCAAGATTGCCCAGGGCAGCATCCCGGCCCGCAAGGTCTACGAGGACGACGAGTTCGTCTGCTTTCACGACATCAGCCCGGCCGCGCCCGTGCACCTGCTGCTGATTCCCCGCAAACATGTGGTATCTCTGCAAAACGTCACACCAGAGGATTCACATTGGTTGGGTAGAATGGTTGCACTGGCCTGCCGCCTGGCGGCGGAAAACGGCTGCCGGCCCGGCCCGCAAGGCGGTTTCCGCCTGGTAGCCAACGCCGGCGCCGACGGTGGCCAGGAAGTGCATCACCTCCATTTTCATATTCTTGGCGGCGAACGTCCCTGGCAGGGACGCATGGCCGCCATAGCCTAAGTCTCAGGAGACGCTCATGGGCAGTTTCAGTATTTGGCATTGGTTGATCGTTCTCCTCATCATCGCGCTGGTGTTCGGCACCAAGAAGCTGCGCAACATGGGGTCCGACCTGGGCGGCGCCGTCAAGGGCTTCAAGGAAGGCATGCGCGATGCCAACGAACCCACCGATCCGCAACCCACGCAGCGCGTGACGCAGCAGGGCGACACCATCGACGTGCAGGCCAAGGAAAAAACCGGCTCGCAGCAGTAATGCCGGCGCGCATCCAGCCCTTCGGCCGCGGCCCTTGCCTGCCGCGGCGCTTCCCTTCCGGCCGCTTGCGGCCCGCCGTCCATGTTTGATGTCAGCTTCACCGAGTTGATGATCATCGGCGTCGTCGCCCTGATCGTCATCGGCCCCGAACGCCTGCCCAAGGTGGCCCGTACCGTCGGCCACCTGCTTGGCCGCGCGCAGCGCTACGTCAACGACGTGAAAAGCGACATCCGCCGCGAAATCGAACTGGACGAGCTGCGCAAGTTCAAGGAGCAGATGCAGGAGGCCGCCGACAGCATGCAAAGCTCGCTGCGCGAGACCGGCGCCTCGCTGCGGGCCCCGCTGGACGAGCTGTCGCGCTCGTTCTCCGAGACGGCCGCCGAGGTGCGCGGCGCGGTCTCCGGGCCGGACAAGAACAACGACAAGGACAAGGCCGAGCCGGCCCAGGCGGACCTGGACTTTCCCGCGCTGACCACGCCGCCGGGCACCCCCGGTTCCCCGGACACCGCCCCGGCGCCCGCCCCCCAGGGCGGCGTTTCCACGGAACCGGCGCCGGAACCGGCCCCGGAACCGGCCAGGACGGAATCCGCCGAGACAGAACCCGCTGCGGCCGATCCCGCCGCAACGGCGCCGGCCAGGGCCGAACCGCCGCCCGCCGACCCCACCGATACCCGCAAGCCATCGTGAGCCAGGACGATCTTCCCCAAGACAGCTTCATGTCCCACCTCGTGGAACTGCGCTCGCGCCTGCTCAAGGCGGCCGGCGCGGTGCTGGGGGTGTTCCTGGTGCTGTTCACCTATCCGGGCGCCTCGGCCATCTACGACGTACTGGCCCAGCCCATGCTGGCCTCGCTGCCCCAGGGCACGCGCATGATCGCCACGGGCGTGATCACGCCCTTCATGGTGCCGGTCAAGGTCACGCTCATGGCCTCCTTCGTGCTGGCCCTGCCCTTCGTGCTCTACCAGGCCTGGGCCTTCGTCGCGCCGGGCCTGTACCGCCACGAAAAGCGCCTGGCCGCGCCCATCATCATCTCCAGCTCGCTGCTGTTCCTGGCGGGTATGGCCTTCTGTTATTTCTTCGTCTTCAAGACCGTCTTTCACTTCATCGCCAATTTCGCGCCGCAGTCGATCACGCCCGCGCCGGACATCGAGGCCTACCTGAACTTCGTGCTCACCATGTTCATGGCCTTCGGCATCACCTTCGAGGTGCCGGTGGTGGTCGTGCTGCTGGTGCGCACGGGCGTGGTCACCATCGAGCAGCTGCGCAGCGCGCGCGGCTACGTGATCGTCGGCGCCTTCATCATCGCCGCGATCGTCACCCCGCCCGACGTCATCAGCCAGTTCATGCTGGCCGTCCCCCTGTGCCTGCTCTACGAGGTGGGCATCGTGCTCTCGCGCATGGTCAAGCCCGAAGCGCGCAGCGACGAGGACGCGCTTACCGAGCGCCCCTGAGGACCGGGGACGGCGTACATCCTTATGTACGCCTTACATTAGCCCCCGCATAATAAAAAACGTTTCTCCTCAAAGACTTGCCGAAGAAAGCCGGCCGCCGCCGGCAGCCGGGCAGGCCGCAAAACCGCAAACTGCCTGCCTGCGCCGCGGCTGTTCCGCCCTAGCCGCGCGGCCCGTGCGCCACAGAATCCTTGCTTCGCCGCTGCCTGCGGCCTGCCCCAAGGAGACCGGTCGCCCGTGCTGCCCCACCGACTGAAGCAAGCCCGCTTGCGCCTGGGCGTCTCGCAAGAAAAGCTGGGCCGGCTGGTGGACATCGACCCCGCCTCGGCCAGCGCCCGCATGAACCAGTACGAGCGCGGCAAGCACACGCCGGACTACTCCCTGGTCAAAAGGCTGGCCCCGGTGCTGGGCCTGCCCGTGCCGTGGTTCTACACCGAGGACGACGAGACGGCCGAACTGCTCGAACTGTTCCACCGCATGCATCCCTCGGATCGCGTCGTGCTGCTCAACGCCGCGCGGCGGCTCGTCCCCGGCCTGGGACGGTAACGGATCTCACCCTCGTTTCAAATGGCATACCCCATGCACAAAGGCATTGCCGCTTTGCAAAGCGCACGGCCTCTTTCACCATTGCCGGCATGACGATCTCGGACCGACTCACGGCACTGATGCGCAGACGCGGCATACGCAGCCAAAGCCAGCTGGCGCGCATCTCCGGAGTGCCGCAATCCTCGATCCATCGCATTCTTTCGCGCGGCGAAAACTATTCGGTGGGCACCGGCACCCTGCGCAAGCTTGCCGCGGCGCTGGATACCAGCGTGGCCTGGCTCTCCGAAGGCACCGAAGTCCTGAGCCCGCGCGGCGGCCGGCGCCTGTCGCTGGGCGTGGCCGAGGCGGCCCGCGAAGCCGACGAAAACCAGGACGGCGACGTGCTCGAGGCCATACACATCTTCCAGCGCCTGTCGCCGGACGAGCGGCGCAAGGTGCTGGCCGTGCTGCGCCTGCTGCCTTCGGTGGCCGGCCAGCCGCAGCCGGCGGAAAAAGCCGCCCACGACGACTGAGCCGCCCAGCTGCTCAGCGCGGGCGCGTCGGCCGCTTGCCCACCTGCACCTGCAGCGCCACGGTCTTGCCTTCGCGCCGCACCTCCAGCCGGGCGACGTGGCCCGGCTTGAGCTCGGCGATCTGGTTCAGCAGCCCGCCCGTGTCCAGCACCGGCTGGCCGTCCAGGGTCTGCACGATGTCGCCCACCCGCACCCCGCCGCGCGCGGCGGGCCCGTCGGCCAGCACGCCGGCGATGATCACCCCGCCTGGGCGCGGCAGGCCGAAGGCGCGCGCCAGGTCCGCGGTGATGTCCTGCGGCTCCACGCCCAGCCAGCCCCGCACCACGGCGCCGTGGCGGATGATCTCCTGCAGGATCTGGCCGGCGGCCTGCGCCGGGATGGCAAAGCCGATGCCCAGCGAGCCGCCCGATTGCGAGTAGATCGCCGTGTTCACGCCCACCAGGTTGCCCTGGGTGTCGATCAGCGCCCCGCCCGAGTTGCCGGGGTTGATGGCGGCGTCGGTCTGGATGAAGTTCTCGTAGGTATTGATGCCCAGCCGGTTGCGCCCCAGCGCCGAGACGATGCCCATGGTGGTGGTCTGGCCCACGCCGAAGGGGTTGCCGATGGCCAGTACCACGTCGCCCACGTGCAGCACCGTGGCCGCGCCGAAGGCGATGACGGGAAGATCGTCCAGCTCGACCTTGATGACCGCCAGGTCGGTCTCGGGATCGGCGCCCACCAGCTCGGCGCTGGCCTGGCGCCCGTCGGCCAGGGCCACTTCGATGGCGTCGGCGGCCTTGACCACGTGGTAGTTGGTCAGGATGTAGCCGTCCTCGCTGGCGATCACCCCCGAGCCCAGGCTGGTGCTGGCCTCGCGCCGGCTCAGGCCCGGCAGCTGGCCCAGCAGCTCGCGCAGGGCCGGATCGTCGGGCAGGGGCACCAGCGGTACCGAGACGTTCTTGGTGGTGAATACGTTGACGACCGAGGGCGCGGCCCGGGCCACCGCCTCGCGATAGGACGTCAGGCCCGGGGCCGGGACCGCGCGCGCCGGCTGGGCGGGCTCGGGGCCGCGCGCGCCGTTGCCCGCGCCGTTCAGGCGCAGCCAGTCCGGGCGCAGCGTGGTCACCACGAATAAAATGGCCAGGCTCACGGTCACTGCCTGGCAAAAGATCAGCCAGTATCGTTGCATGCTTCGTAAAGGCGAATGGAATGAATCAGACGACGACCCGCGAACTGGCTGCCTGGCTGGACGCGCAGCTGCAAACCGCACGTTTCAAGGACTACTGCCCCAATGGGCTGCAGGTGGAAGGCCGGCCCGTCGTGCGCCATATTATCGCGGGGGTGACCGCATCCGAAGCCTTGTTGCGCGTGGCGATCGAGCGCGGCGCCGACGCGGTGCTGGTCCATCACGGCTGGTTCTGGAAGAACGAGGACCCGCGCGTGCGCGGCACGCGGCGCACGCGCCTGGCGCTGGCGCTGGGCCACGAACTGAACCTGCTGGCCTACCACCTGCCGCTGGACGCCCATCCGCAATGGGGCAACAACGCCCAGCTGGCCCAGGTACTGGGCCTTGCGCCCGAGCGCGACGACGAAGGGGCCCCGCGCGTGTTCGGGCCCGAACACCTGGTCTGGATAGGCCGCGCGCCGGGCCTGGCCACCGTGGGCGAGCTGGCCGCGCGGGTCGCCGAGCGGCTGCAGCGCCAGCCGCTGCTGATCGGCGATCCGGCGCAGCCGCTGGGCCAGGTAGCCTGGTGCACGGGCGGCGCCCAGGGCTTCATGCAGGCCGCCGTGGATGCCGGCGCCACGGTCTACCTGAGCGGCGAGGCGTCCGAGCCCACCACCCACCTTGCGCGCGAGACCGGCACCGCCTATATCGGGGCCGGCCACCACGCCACCGAACGCTACGGCGTGCGGGCGCTGGGGCAGGCCGTGGCCGAGCGCTTCGGCATACGGGTGGATTTCGTGGACATCGACAACCCGGTCTAGGGCCCTGTCAACAGGCCCCGGACCGGGCGGACGGCATCAAGGGCGCTTGAGCAGGTCGCGGATCTCGCGCAGCAGGGCCACGTCCTCGGGCGGAGGCGCGGGCTCGGCGGCCGGTTCGGCGGGCTTTTCCTCCTCGGCGGCGCGGCGCGCCGCGTTCACGCCCTTGACCATCCAGAAAATCACGAAGGCCAGGAGAATGAAGTTGATCAGGATGGTGATGAAGTTGCCCCAGGCGAACACGATGGCGCCGGCCTGGGTCAGGTCGGCGTAGGTCTGCGGCCCGGTGTAGTCCGGCGGCGTGCTCAGGACGATGAATTTGTTGCTGAAGTCGACCGCCCCGCCCAGCAGGTAGTTGATGACGGGCATGACGATATCCTTGACCAGCGAATCGACGATCCTGCCGAACGCCGCGCCGATGATCACGCCGACAGCCAAGTCGACGACGTTGCCCTTGACGGCGAAGTCGCGGAATTCCTTCATAAAACTCATGGTATTTCCCTCCTGGCGCCCGGGATCGGGCCACGGCGCTATAATAAGCGGTTGCTGAGATCTTGGAGCAGGGCAAATAACCCTTCTTGACAAAGACCAGCGGCATGTCGCAGCACGGATCGCAGAACGTCCGGCTGCGCCACCCAGGCTGTTCGGCAAGGGCCGGGCGGTGCGCAACTACGCCACGAATAGCGCGCACGGCCGGTCCGGTGCCTTGGAGGCAAGCGGCACCCGATACTCGGGTCAGGGTTTCGGGAGGGGCAGTTCCACAACGCCGACAGGGCTTGTAGTACAAGGCTTGAAAACAGGATAGAGGAACATGAGTCAGGAAACGATAGTTGTCGACGACGATGGCGCGGTGGACCCGAATCTGCCGCCCGATCCGTCGCGGCGCTTCTGGGTAGGAACGGCCTGTGCCGTGGGTGGCGTCGCCGGCGTCGCCACGGCGGTGCCCTTCGTCAGCACCTTTGCCCCCTCCGAACGCGCCCGCGCCGCCGGCGCGCCCGTCGAGATCGACATCGCCGACCTGGCTCCCGGCCAGATGCGCACCACCGAGTGGCGCGGCAAGCCGGTATGGGTGATCCGCCGCAGCGAAGAGCAGGTGGCCGCCCTCAAGCAGCTCGATAGCCAGATGGCCGATCCGCACTCCGAGCGGCCCGGCTACACGCCCGAATACGCCAAGAACGAATACCGCTCGCGCAAGCCCGACCTGTTCGTGTGCGTGGGCATCTGCACGCACCTGGGCTGTTCGCCGACGCCCCGCTTCGCGCCGGGCCCCCAGCCCAGCCTGCCGGCCGACTGGCAAGGCGGCTTCCTGTGCCCTTGCCATGGCTCCACCTTCGACATGGCCGGCCGCGTCTACGCCAACAAGCCGGCTCCCGACAATCTCGAAGTTCCGCCCTACGAATACCTGAGCGACGACCGCATCATTGTCGGCGTCGACGAGGACAACAAGGCTTGAAGGCATGCGCCCCGCGCGGCGCCCCTTGGCCTTGCCCGTCGATAAACCTACGCGATAAAAGAAACTGAAGGAGCCATTTCATGGCTGGCGAGAAAACCGTCGAAACGACAGGCCTGCTTGGCTGGATAGACAGGCGCTTCCCCGCGTCCGCATTGTGGAAGGCGCACCTGTCCGAATACTACGCACCCAAGAATTTCAACTTCTGGTACTTCTTCGGCTCGCTGGCCCTGCTGGTGCTGGTGCTGCAGATCGTCACCGGCATCTTCCTGGTCATGCACTACAAGCCCGACGCGCAGCGCGCCTTCGAGTCGGTCGAGTACATCATGCGCGAAGTGCCCTGGGGCTGGCTGATCCGCTACATGCACTCGACCGGCGCCTCGATGTTCTTCGTGGTGGTCTACCTGCACATGCTGCGCGGGCTGTTCTACGGCTCGTACCGCAAGCCGCGCGAACTGGTCTGGATCTTCGGCGTGGCGATCTTCCTGTGCCTGATGGCCGAGGCCTTCTTCGGCTACCTGCTGCCCTGGGGCCAGATGTCCTACTGGGGCGCGCAGGTGATCGTCAACCTGTTTGCCGCCATCCCCTACATCGGGCCGGAGCTGTCCATCTGGATCCGCGGCGACTACGTGGTGTCCGACGCCACGCTCAACCGTTTCTTCTCGCTGCACGTGATCGCCATCCCGCTGGTGCTGGTGGGCCTGGTGGCCGCGCACCTGGTGGCGCTGCACGAGGTCGGCTCGAACAACCCCGACGGCGTCGAGATCAAGAAGTACAAGGACAAGCACGGCCGCCCGCTGGACGGCGTGCCCTTCCATCCCTTCTACACGGTGCACGACATCCTGGGCGTGGCGGGCTTTCTCATCGTCTTCGCGGCCATCGTGTTCTTCGCGCCGGAGATGGGCGGCTACTTCCTGGAGTACAACAACTTCATCCCGGCCGACCCGCTCAAGACCCCGCCGCACATCGCGCCGGTCTGGTATTTCACGCCCTTCTACTCCATGCTGCGCGCCACCACCGACCAGTTCACCTGGGTGCTGGCCGCCGGCGCGGTGATCGGCGCCATCGCGCTGTTCCTCAAGGGCAACCTCAAGGGCATCTGGCGCATCCTGGTGCCGGTGGCGCTGCTGGCCGTGGCCGTGTCGCTGCGCACCATCGACGCCAAGTTCTGGGGCGTGGTCGCCATGGGCGGCGCGGTCGTCATCCTGTTCTTCCTGCCCTGGCTGGACCACAGCCCGGTCAAGTCGATCCGCTACCGCCCGGGCTGGCACAAGTGGCTGTACGGCATCTTCATCGTCAACTTCCTGATCCTGGGTTTCCTGGGCACCCAGGCCCCCACGGACGTCTATAACGTGATGTCGCAGGTCGGCACCCTCATCTATCTCGGCTTCTTCCTGCTGATGCCGATCTGGAGCCGACTGGGCACTTTCAAGCCGGTCCCCGACCGCGTCACGTTCCACGCCCACTGAGCCTGAGCCCAAAAGATGAACGGAAAGACCATGATCAAGAAGCTGCTGGGCGCCGTGGCGATGGCGCTGACGTGTACGACCGCCCTGGCGGCGGGGGGCGATTTCCCGCTGGAGCGCGCGCCCAAGCAGGTCAACGACCTGGCCTCGCTGCAAAACGGCGCCAAGCTCTTCGTGAACCACTGCCTGAACTGTCATAGCGCCAATTCCATGCGCTATAACAAGCTGGCCGAGATCGGCCTGTCGGACGAGCAGATCCGCGACAACCTGCTGTTTACCGGCGAGCGCGTGGGCGACATGATGCGCATCGCCATGCAGCCGGCCGACGCGGGCAAGTGGTTCGGCACCGCCCCGCCCGACCTGTCGGTCATCGCCCGGGCCAAGTCCATCAACGCCGGCCCCAGCGGCGCCGACTACATCTACACCTACCTGCGCACCTTCTACCGCGACGCCAGCAAGGCCACCGGCTGGGACAACCTGGTGTTCCCCAACGTGGGCATGCCCCACGTGATGTGGAACGACCAGGGCCCGCGCGAGCTGACCCGCACCGAAGTGCGCCAGGCCAAGGCCCAGGACGGCAGCACCGGCTGGGAACGCGTGGTCACCACCTACGACGCCCAGGGCTACGCCTCGGTGCAGCGCGAGCCGCTGGCCGGCTACAAGGGCCACGGCTCGGTCGAGCACCGCTTCAAGGCGCTGGATCCGGCCCGGGCCAGCCGCTACGAGCAAGAGGTGGCCGACCTGACCAACTTCCTGAACTGGATGGCCGAACCGGCGCAGCTGCAGCGCAAGCGCCTGGGGGTCTGGGTGTTGATTTTCCTGGGTCTTTTCCTGGTCGTGGCCTGGCGCTTGAATGCTTCCTTCTGGAAACACGTAAAATAGCGGGCTTGAACCGAGCCCGGCCCCCCAGCGGCGGCCTGGCGCCCGGGGCCAGCGGCGGCGATCGGCCGGCGCTGGCCTTTCGCTTTGATAATGCAAGGATGGAATCCCCGCCATGATGGTGCTTTATTCCGGAACCACGTGCCCGTTCTCCCAACGCTGCCGGTTCGTGCTGTTCGAAAAAGGCATGGATTTCGAAATCCGTGACATCGACCTCTACAACAAGCCCGAAGACATTTCGGTGATGAACCCCTACGGCCAGGTGCCCATCCTGGTCGAGCGCGACCTGGTTCTGTACGAATCGAACATCATCAACGAGTACATCGACGAGCGCTTCCCGCACCCGCAGCTCATGCCGGCCGACCCGGTCATGCGCGCGCGCACCCGCCTGTTCCTGTACAACTTCGAGAAAGAGCTGTTCTCGCACGTGGCCGTGCTGGAAGACCGCATCGGCCGCCCCGACGAAAAAAAGCTCGAGCGCGCCCGCGCCAACATCCGCGACCGGCTGGCCCAGCTGGCCCCCATGCTGCTCAAGAGCAAGTACATGCTGGGCGAGGAATTCTCCATGCTGGACGTGGCCGTGGCCCCGCTCTTGTGGCGCCTGGACCACTACGGCATCGAGCTGCCCAAGAACGCGGCGCCCATCCAGAAGTACGCCGAGCGCATCTTCTCGCGCCCGGCCTACATCGAGGCGCTGACGCCCTCCGAAAAAGTGATGCGCCGATAAGCACCATGGGTGAGATCTCCACCAAGCCGTACCTGATCCGCGCCCTGCACGAGTGGTGCACGGACAACGGCTACACGCCCTACATCGTGGTCACGCCCGACGCCCATACCCTGGTGCCGGCCGCGCATGTGCAGGACGGGCAGATCACCCTGAACATCGGCACCCTGGCCACCAACCGCCTGTCCCTGGGCAACGAGCTCATCGAGTTCGAGGCCCGCTTCTCGGGCGTCACCGAGCGCGTCTCGGTCCCGGTCAACGCCGTCTCGGCCATCTACGCGCGCGAGACGGGCGCCGGCATGGGCTTCGAGGTCCAGCCCTACGAACCGGCCGCCGAGCCGGCCGCGCCGCAGGCGCCCTTGGCCGATGCCCCCGGGCAGGCCGACGAGGCCCCCGCCGACGACCCCGACAAGGGCCCGGACGGTGGCGGCGACGAACCCAGGCGCCCGCGCCTGACCATCGTCAAATAATCCGCAGCACCCCTCCCAGGGCCGGCCGGCAGCCCTTACAATGCCGCCCTGCCCGCCCGCCGCAAGCGGCCGGGCCATCCGCCGGTGTAGCTCAGTTGGTAGAGCAGCGCACTTGTAATGCGAAGGTCGAGGGTTCGATTCCTTTCACCGGCACCAATAAAATCAACGCTTTAGGCCGATTCCCTCTGGGTCGGCCTTTTTCGTTTGTGCAGTTCCGGTGTAATTGTTCCGGCAAATCTGCCGTCGAGCTTGTCCATGGCCGCCTGCACGTGGGCGCCGTCCTGATGGGCGTAGCGCGCCACCATGGCCAAGGTCTTGTGACCGCTCACGCGCTGGACTGTAGGCAAATCCACGCCGGCCTGCACTAAGTGCGATACCGCGGTGTGTCGCAGCGTATGCCTGACCACCTGCGCGGGATCAAGGCCCGCCCGCGCCACCGCGGCGCGAAACGGCTTCTCTAGCGCCACAGTGTGGCCCGATTTGGAGGCCCTGGAGGCGGGGAAAAGCCACGGGGTACCCTTGGGCACCGACCGAGCCAGATAATCGCCCAGGAAGGCCGCCAAGGTCGCCGTGATGGGCTGCTCGCGGGCGCCGGCCTTTGCCTTCGGGATGTAGATCATCCTGCGATCGATGTCGATGTGTTCCTTGCGGATTCGCAGCACCTCGCCCTTGCGCATCCCGGTCGACACCGCAATCAGAACGAAAGGATAGAGCTGGGGGTTATCCGATTCCTTGGCAGCTTCCAGCAGCTTTTGCACCTGAGGCGCTGTCAGGTAAACGATTCGCCCGCTGCCATCGGCCAACTTCTCGATCTTGGGCCGGGCCGTGGTCAACCAGCCCTTGTCCGTTGCGATGGTCAACAGGTGAGACAGGGTGGCCAACTCGCGGTTGACGGTGCCGGGCGCAACCGTCCTGCCTTCCGTCTTGGCCTTCCGATCCTTGCTGCGCTGGTCGCCTCCGGCCTGCACCACCTGTTTGAGCCTATGGGCCTTGTATCGGCCGATATCCTCGCTGGTGATCTTGGACAGCGGCTTGTCACCGAAGAATGGCGTCAGGTGATGGCGCAGCACTCGATCCTTGGCGTCGATATCCTTGCCGCCTGTCGCCCTCAACGTCTCAATGTACTTGCCCGCGGCGGCTTCGAACGATAGCGCCACCTTGCGCCCCTTGGGCAATGCCAGGCGATCATGCCGAGCATCAGTACGGGCCTTGGCGATGAATTCCTCGGCCTGGGTCCTGGTAACGCCTTCTGACTCCCGGCCCAAGGTCCGGTGGATCCGCACCCCATCAACCATGACGTTGACGCTGTAGACGCCATCGCCGTTGGCCAGCCGCTCGAACACGATGCCATGCTCCTGCACCCTCTCGCCGGGCGCGAGATCACGCAGCCGGCGCCGGTCGAGCTTGACGAAGCCCCTAGCCATTCTTCTTGGCGGCCTCCAACTCGGCCTTCTTCTGCTCAAGCCACGCCAAATCCTTCTTGTGCTTTTCGATCGCCCGGTTGATGCCAGCCAAAGTCGGGGGACTCTGTGCGATGTCGCTGGCGAGGGCTTGGGAATCCTTGTTTTCCGCCACTCCAGCTTTTATCTGGCTCCAGACGTGCTCGACCTCGTTGAGTTCTTTTTCAGCTACTGAGTCTGGGTTCATGCCCCGCAGCCTAAGGATCAATTTCGCGACCTCTACACACTGCTGCTCTTCGTATGTCAGAAGGTGGGGATAAAGAAAAGCTAACCGCATTACGCGCTCGCTTTCTCTTGGCGACCATAGGGCCCAAGCCTCGTCAGCTAAGGGTACGAACAAGCCCTGATCGGCCTCTTTGGCCAAGGCAACTTTCTTAAAAGCCTCTTCTACAGCCCACTCAACGAAGTTGGTGACTGTCCGCCTCTGCACGCGTGCACATAGCTCAAGGAAGTACTTCGTACGAGGGTCGAACCGGATAGCGACCTGCTCAGTCCTGGCGAGCCCTTTACCGCCCTTTTTTCGTTCCGTTGCCATCGATGCCATCCGATGAATTGATGGGAATGAATGATAGCAAAAAACAACACTGCTAGACATTGACGTCACTACAATGACTCCGTAGAATCAGCATCGTTGTGTTTTGCTACCGATTCACGTTTTTCTAACGGAGGCCGTATGGTAACTACCCCTGAAATTGTCATCCTGCCCGATGGGCGCATGGACCGCGCCAACGCGGCCCGCTATTTGGGCCGTGCCAAAGGCACTCTGGCCGCCTGGGCCATCCAGGGCAAAGGTCCGAAGTACATCAAACGAGGGCGGGTCTGGTACCGCAAGGAAGACTTGGATGCCTGGCTGGCCGCCGGCGAGGTCACTAGCTCGGCCCAAGCTCAAGCACTCGGGGTGCAGTGATGGCGCCCCAAAAGGAAAACCCCGGCAAGCGCGCCAACGCAGCCGGGGTCGAAATCGCAGTGTCCCAAGCGAAAGGAACCTACGCCATGAATGATACACCCTACTCCGCCGGCCAGGTAGCGGCCCGGTCCTGGTTTGCCCAAATCCAACGCACCGCAGCCGATCATCGGGACGCCGCCCGGTGCACGTTCGTGCGTTCCCTGGAGGCTGACGACAGCGATGCCGCGATGGCCTCCATCGAGTTCAACCGCGGCTTTGCCGAAGGCTTGGCCCAAGCGATTGCGGGGGTGCGTCATGCGTGAAGATGACGCCCTGAAGTATAGCTACGCCCTGGCCAAGCAACTGGATAGCGCCTACGCGCTGGAGACGAACTACGGCACGCTCGAACTAGACGACGAGATGCAAGCCGCAGTAGCGGCGGTGCTGCGCCCGATCCTGACGACGAGACTGCATGCGATTGAGGGGGTGAACCATGGCTGATCTTCGCCACCAGGACCAAAACGAATTGGAGAACAAGGCGACTCAGTTGCGGTCGTTGTTATCGATCTGCTTCGGAGTTGGTCACCAAGCATTTGACGGGATCGGCGACGCAAACCGCGAAGGCATCATGTGGCTCGCGTACTCACTTGCCGAAGACATCGAGCGCATCGTCGAGGGAGGCAATCATGACTGATCCCGACGATCTGACCATGGATACCTGCGATCTGGCCTGCCGGATATTCCACATTGCCAACACCCTGCAAACCATGGCGGCCGCGCTGCCCGATGACAAGGAAGGTTGCGAGGTTCCCACGCGCTGCATGGTGTCTTTCCTGGCCAGGATGACGGAAGAGATTGCCGAAGAGGTGATGGACTATCCCCCGACCATGGTGCCGAAGAAGGAGGCGCGATGAAAGCTTCCCACCTGTCCGCCTTGCAAAAGAGCCTGAAGCCGTGCGCGCACTGCGGCGGGCCGGCGACCCTTCGACCTATGCCAGCGGCTCCTATGTGGTTCCGCGTGCGCTGCGACGCCTACGACTGCGGGATGACGTCCTGGGCCATGATGGGCGAGCAGGAGGCCGTAGACGCCTGGAATCGGAGGGCGGGTGGCTAAACGCGATCATCGAAAAGGAGCATTGCCGTTTAAGTTCGTGGCGATCCCGGTACCGGTGCTGGAAAGCCCCGAGTATCGGGCGCTGCCGGACGCTGCACGCGCCTTGCTGATCGACCTGCTGATGCAGTTCACGGGCAAAAACAACGGGCGCGTGAGCACATCCTTTGTGGCCCTGCAGCGTTACGGGTGGACCAGCAAGTCCAAGCTCGAAAGGGCCAAGGCTGCACTGCTGCAAGCTCCGTTCGTGCTCGTAACGCGCAGAGGCAGGCCGCCCAACACCACCGAATGGGTGGGCGTCACCTGGTTGCCGCTGGACTTCGACAGGACCATGGACGTTGATCCGAGGTCCTGGCCGTACATGAATTTCCAGACCATCGAGGCCGGCGCCATCGATCCGAACCATGGCCGTGCAAAACAGTTTGGTCGCCCCCGAATCAGGGGTGATGGAAAAGCGCTTCCCAGGGGAATCGCCCCCGAATCGGGGGTGATGACATGATCAGAAAGCGGTCTATCGCTCCCGAATCAGGGGTGATCATCATAGAGAGCTGCGCAATCTTTAATCACCCCCGAATCAGGGGAAGGTATAGAAGTAGCCATCTATGCCGCCGGCGTCCCGGCCGGCTGGCATACCCCTGTCTTGGGCTGGGAAGTGCGGGCGGCCCCTTGTCCCAAACCAGGACTAGTCCGAAATCGGGACATGCAAACCCATGGGAAACCGGCTGGGTTTCGGGAGGCACTGGGGAAGCGTTCGGCATTTCCCCGGGTAACGCAGGCGGCGTTACTGCAACGTTTCTCCGTGGGCCCGGCCTCACTGAGCGCTCACTGATCGAACGCCCTGCGAACGCACCCGAACGCAAGGGCGCACATGCTGCAAATGGTGCAGGAAATGCCGGGGCGGCATCTGGTGCCGGGGTTGCCCCGGAGTTATCCGGAGTGTGCCCTTCATCATGGGGGTTCCACTCCTGGAGTGCCGCGGGGACGGGCAAAAAAGTCTGGGGCGGCGTCCCTCCTGACCACGCCCCCAAACTGCTTTCTACACCCGCGAAATATGAAATTGAGGTTCCGCGATGACAGACACCTTTGAAGACCGAGTGGCCGCCACGCTGGTCGCGATGCGCAACTGGTGCGAAGAGAACGGCGTGGTGCCTAACGGTTATGGCGCGGTGGATGAACGGACTGCCGAACGCATCCTTGGGTACGCACCGCGGACGCTGGCCAAGCAGCATGAGTTGGGCGGCTGTGAGATACCGTGCCGACGCCTGGGTAACCGACGCTGGTACACGCTTGAAGACATGGCCAGGGAGGTTGAGCGCGGGTATCTGGCGCAGTAGCTGCGAAAACCCGCGAAAACGTCGAAATCTGCGGTTTTGTCCTGGCCGGTGCAGGACAAGAATGGCACTGAGGATACAGCCCGTATCGCAGTGCCATTTTCATTTTTGAGGACCACATGACGACCTACACCGACAACGCCAGTACCTTCGCCCGAGTGCTGCGAGCCAAGGCCCTGGCCGGCAACGTATCTGGCGCCCTGGAGTACGCGAAGGCCAACTTCGGCCCCAACAGCCAGGCCGCCAAACTGCTGGAAAAAGACATCATGGGCACCTGGGACCTGGGTACCGATGCCGACGTGCGCGCCGCTAGCCGGGGCTTCCTGGATCTCGTGCGCAGTCGTAGCCTGCTGGGCAAGATCAGCGGATGGTTCCGCCTACCCTTCGAGACGCCTACGCTGCGCCAGAACCAGCAATTGGCCGCATCCTGGGTGGCGGAAGGTAAACCCATCCCCCTGACGATCAGCGCATTCGATCGCGCCAAGCTGGAGCAGCGCAAGATCGGCAGCATCCTGCCGGTAACGGTGGAATTGCTGAAAGGCGCTGGCGCCGACTTTGAGTCGGCCCTGAACCGCGTCCTGTCCGGTGCGGTCGCCGGCCTGGAGGCGGCCAGCCTGACGGATCCCTTGAATGCTGGCGTTCCTGACGAAAGCCCCGCATCGCTCACCTACGGCGTTACGCCGGTTCCCGGGTCCACTGACCCCCTGGCCGATATCGAAACGCTCCTGGACGGCTTCCTGGGCGATTTGGAGGCCTCTGTGCTGGTGACCAGCCCCCGAGCTGGCCTGGTGCTCCACAGCGCCGGATTCGAGAGCACCGGAGTCCGCGGGGGCGACGTGGCCGGCCTGGTGCATGTCACCAGCGGCGCCGTGCCCGACAACCGCGTGATCCTGCTGGACCCGACCGGCATCGCCCTGGCCGACGATGGTGTGATCCTGGACACCTCCGAGCAAGGCACGCTGCAACTGGCCGACAGCAACGGCGATCCCACCGACGAGTACATCAGCCTCTGGCAACAGAACCTGGCCGCGATCAAGGTGGTGCGCTACCTGAACTGGCTGGACCTGCGTGGCGATTCGGTGGCCTACACCGACTCGGCGCAATGGGTGTCGTGATGGCTGTCAATCCGGCACCTGGCCGGCTCACGAACGCACAGCAGAAGCAGATCGAGCGCAGCACGTTGCTGCACTCCATCGGCAAGTACATCGGCGGCAAGCTGCGCGAGCAGGCCAAGGCGACGGATGACAAGCTCGATGCCCTGCTGGCCGCCGTCGCAGACCTTGAAAAGCGGGTAGCGGCCCTGGAAGCCGCTGGAGGAACGAATGGGGGTTCGAATGGCTGACGTACTGGAACTGACCAAAGAGGTTGAGCACGATTTTCTCCAGCGCCACGCGCAGCAGGCCGGCCGCGCGATGGCGATGGCCCGAGCAGACGGACTATCGCCGGCCGGCCTGGCTCAACTGGAAGACGTGATTCAAACGCTGCGCGATGAAAGCATAGGCCGCATCCGCACCAGCACACTGCTATTTGTCCTCGACCAAGGAGCTAAGCGTGAAGGGAATTGAGCAAACCGAAACCATGATGCTGCAGCTTTACGACGCGCAGATGGCCGAGATCCGCAAGGTGGTCGCGTCGTCGTTCGGCGAGGTCGGGCTGGAGCGCTTTGACCAGGTTTCCAAGATCGGGCGCGAGAAGACATTGATCCTGCTGCGCGCCAAGATGGCTACTTGGATGGCCGAGTTCGAGCAGGAGCTGGTGGCCATGATCGAGGCCGAAATGTCGGGCACGGCTAAGCACTAAGGAGACTTAAAGATGGCGACCCGCAGCTTAGGAACCTTGACTGTCGACCTCATCACCCGCACAGGGGGTTTCGAGGATGGCATGAACAGGGCTTCGCGCACGGCCGACCAGCGTGCCAAGCAAATCGACCGGTCGCTAGCTCGCATCGGCGCCGTGTCCGTCACCGCGATTGCGGCCGCAACGACAGCTACGGTCGCCCTGGTGCGTTCCACCGCGCAGAGTGCGCAGGAAATATCGCGGCTGGCCACCCTGTCTAACACGTCGGCGGAGCGGTTCCAGGCCGTCGCCTATGCTGCCCAGACAGCGGGGATCGAGCAAGAAAAGTTGGCGGATATCCTGAAGGACGTGCAGGATCGGGTAGGCGACTTCCTGCAAACGGGCGGCGGACCAATGGCCGACTTCTTCGAGAAGATCGCCCCCCGGATAGGCGTCACCATTGAGCAATTCCGCCGTCTCTCTGGCCCTGAAGCGCTCGAGCTTTTCTACTCCAGCCTGGAGAAAGCCAACCTGTCGCAAAGTGAACTGGTGTTCTACATGGAGGCGATGGCCAGCGACTCTTCGCTGCTGATCCCGCTCCTGAAGAACAACGCCAGTGGGCTGCGCGACATGGAGCAAAGGGCGCGGTCGCTGGGCGCCGTGATGAGCAACGAAACCATCAGAAGCGCCGTGGAGATGAACCGCTCCATGCGAGAACTGGAAACATCGCTCACTTCGCTCAAGAACAACATCGCGCAGCAGGTGATCCCGGTCATCGCAAACTTGACCGGCGGCCTGGCCGAAGCCGCCCGAGTATCGGGCAGCATGATTACCTCACTTGAGGTGAACGTGCTGGACTGGCTGTTTGGCGACAAGGATCCGGCCAAGGAGATCGAGACCGTCACGGCCCGACTGAACGACAATCGCCGTGCCCTGGCCGCCCTGCGGGCTCAACTGGACAGCGACCCCGAGGATGTGACGCAGAGCCTGCGCCAGCGTATCGCGGTGCTTGACGATGTGGTCAAAGCGGGGGAAGCGCGGCTGGCGCTGGTGAACCGGCGCCTGGCGCGTGCAAATGGCGGGGTCCCTCAGCTTCCCCCGATCAAAGTCACTGGCGATTTACCGCCCCCACCGCCCGCCCCAGGAAAGCCCCAGGACGATCTGACTGCGATGGTGGCCGACCTGCAATTGCAGATCGACATCTTCGGCAAGTCAGAGGCGGCAGCGGAGCGCTACCGGATAGAAATCGCCAAAGGCTCGGAGGTCATGCGCGAGCGTGCATTGACCCTCCATGACAACCTCACAGTCCTACAGGACATGGAGAAAGCCCAGGAGGCCTACCAGGACCTGGTGAAGTCTCTGCGCACCGATGAGGAGCAGTCCCTGGATCTGGCACGCGAACGGATTGCCGTGCTGCGCGAGGCAAAGGTTGGGCTGGAGGAATACGCGACAACGGCAGAGAGAATCGCCAAGGCAGCCATCGATGATGCCCCGGAGTATGGCGGACTTGACGCCACCATAGGGGCGCGGCTGGCGAGTTGGCGAAGGTGCAGGATGCCCGCGAAGAACTGGAAGAGTGGTATCAGGCCCAGCTCGAGATGCAGCGTAGCTTTCTGGACGAAAAGCTTATCAACGAAGAGACCTACGCCAGCGCGGTCGCCGAGATCAACAGGCAAAACAATGACCGCCTGACCAACATCCAGACGGCGTACAAAACGGCTTCTCTGGCCATGTTCGCGGACATGACCATGCAGACCGTGGGGATGCTGGACATGATGGGCAAAGAGGGTTCCGCCGCCTACAAGGCGCTGTTCCTCGCGAGCAAGGCCGCGGCAATCGCACAGGCCATCGTCAACACCGAAGAGGCGGCAACCAAGGCGCTGACCATGGGGCCGGTTCTGGGTATCCCCATGTCAACCCTCGTTCGTGTCACTGGCTACGCTTCAGTGGCGTCTATCGCGGCTCAGACGATTGTAGGCATGGCTCACGATGGCATCGACGCAGTGCCACAAACCGGCACGTGGCTTTTGGAGAAGGGCGAGCGCGTGATGACCGCCCAGACCAGTGCAAGGCTGGATTCGACCCTGGACCGCATCGATGTCAACGGCAACCGTGGCGGACAGCCCATCATCAACCTGATTGAGGATCGGTCCCGCGCCGGGCAAGTGGAGACGGAAACCACCGACCGCGAGGAAATTATCAACATCTTCGTGGCCGACATCAGAGGCAACGGGAGGATGGCGCAGGCGATGGAAGCCACCTATCCGATCCGGAGGGTGGGACGATGACCGAGGGGAGGGTGCTCAAAAATTGAGCGCCCCCTTTCTCGGAGACCACGGCCCCAACCTTTCATTCCTAAACGTGAAGAAAAAAAGCAAATCGCTTCGAGCTTTTCTCAGCCGGCATGGGCCTTTTCTACCAGTGGCGGAGATCGCAAGGGAGGGCCTATACCTTACGGCAGCTTGCAGCCTCGGAATCAGAAACCATTGATTGTGTATAGTGACTTGTAGATACTTCTTGAGTCAGGCATTACAGGAGCATATTTTGGACGAGCACGCACAGAAGGTTCCATGCCCGGAGGGCTGCACTGTAGTGCAGACGGACTCGAAATGGTTGGGGCAACGAAAAGGTCAAGACATAGACATCTACTACTTCGACGTCATCGACGCTAGCGGAAACGTTATTTCTTCGCACGAGGTATATGACGTCACCTCAACCTATCCCCCATTTGGACGGACTGTCTATTTGCACAAATGACTTCCGCCGCCAAATCCTTGCCCGGGCTGCCAATCCTTTAGGGCGCGCGTGTAATTCCTGTGTAATTGGGCGTGCAAAACTACACAGAAATAGGCACTTTTCGATATTCCCGGGACTCCTGGAATCTGCCGAAAACCCGCATGAATGCTAGCTTTTTGACGTTTCGGCAACTTCCGTAAAACATGGGCCTTCGTTCTTGTAATGCGAAGGTCGAGGGTTCGATTCCTTTCACCGGCACCAATTCAGCACAGGCGCATCGCCACCCCTCCAAGCGCCGCTTCACCGCCCTTCGGCCCCCTGCCCCGCGACATCCCGCTCCGACGGCAGCAGCAGCACCACCAGCGCCGTGCAGGCCGCGATGCCGGCCATGCCCAGGAACAGCGAGGCAAAGCTCGATGCCTTCACCACCGGGCCCAGCAGCCAGACCGCCAGCGAGCTGATGCCGAAGGAGACGGCCAGGCGCATGCCGGCCACCCGCGAGCGCACGCTGTCGTCCACGTACCTGACGATCATGGCGTCGGTAAAGGGGATGCTGCCAAAGATGCACACCATGGCGCCCAGCAGGGCAAGGAACAGCCACCATCCGCTGGTCAGGGCGGCTAGGACCAGCCAGGGGATCTGCGCCAGCACCAGGCACAGGTACAGGCGCTTGAGCGGCACCCTGTCGATCAGCTTGCCCACCACCACCTGGGTCAGGGACGCCAGGGCGTAGATGCTGGCCAGCAGCAGGCCGATCTTCGCGGGGTCTTCGACCAGGCCCTCGAATCGCTCGGTCAGGAATTGGGTGTTGCCGTTGGTGGTGAAGTTAAAGAGCAGGCTGCCCGTGACGGCCGCCGCCGTCATCACGACCAAGGCGCGCGCCAGCAACCTGGGCGGCAATACCACTTGCGGCGGCTTGCGGCTGCGCGCCGGCGCCGGCCCCTGGGGCTCGCACAGCAGCGCGAAGGCAAGGCCGCAGGCCACGGCGATGGCGCCGGGCACGGCGAAGGCCGCGCGCCAGCCCCAGGCCTGCACCAGCAGTCCAGTGAGCAGCGCCGCGCCGGCCACGCCCAGGTTGCCCGCCAGCCCGTTGATGCCGATGGCCGAGCCGGGACGGCTGGAACGCTGCACCAGCATGGGAATGCCCACGGGATGGTAGATGGAGGCGAACAGGCCGATGGCGGTCAGGCCCGCCGCCAGCTGCCAGGGGCCTTGCGCCAGGGCGGTGAGCAGCGCCGCGCCGCCCAGGCCGAAGAAAAAGACCAGCATCATCTGCCGGCGCCCCCACAGGTCGCCCAGGCGCCCGGCCGGCACCGAGCCCAGGCCGAACAGGAAGAACGCGCCCACGCCGTAGGGCATCAGGTCCTCCCAGCGGGTGTAGCCGAATTCGGCGGCGATCGTGCCTACCGCCGTGGCGAAGATCAGCAGGAACAGGTGATCGAGCGCATGGCCCACGTTCAGCAGCAGCACGACCTGCCGAGGATGGTCTTTGGCGCCGTCCTGGCTCGGCGGAGCCGGCGAGAGTCTGGTATTCATGTTTCCAAGCACGAAAAAGGTCCGTCCACCGCAACCGGGATGCGCCTGCGCGCCCGGCTGGTGATCGGCAGTCTGCCGGATATAGAATCAGTCGTCTTTCGAGGTTTTCCAGCAAACTATCGCAAAATGGACACGCTGGCCCTGCAAGCCGGCCCCAGCGCCCGTTCCCCGGTCGTGCTGCCCGCGGCCACCGAGGGGCCGATGCTGGTGGCGCGCCGCATCGCCTTTCCCGCCGGCACGCATATCGCGGCCCACCGGCATATCCGCGGCCAGTTCCTGTTTGCCGCGGCCGGCACCATGCTCGTGCGCACGCCGGGCCGCGCCTGGCTGGTGCCGCCCAGCCGGGCCTTGTGGATACCCGCGCACACCGAACACGCCATCGACGCCCACGGCGCGCTGCACATGCGCACCCTTTACCTGGACGCGGCCAGCGCCGCGGCGCTGCCGCAAGGCTGCGTGGTGCTGGAGGTCACGGCGCTGCTGCGCGAGCTGATCCTGCGCCTGACTTCGCCATTGCAGGAGCAGGGCGATGACCAGGCCATCGCCCTGACCGGCCGCCTGGCGGTCCTGGAGATCGGCCGGCTGCCGCGCTGCGCGCTGGACTTGCCCATGCCCGCCAGCCCCGCCTTGCTCGCGCTGTGCGAGGCTTTGCTGGAGCAGCCGAGCCGCCTGGACGATCCGGCCCATCCGGCCGGCGTCAGCGCCCGCACGCTGTACCGGCGATTCCGCGCCGAGACGGGCCTGAGCTTCGTGCAATGGCGCAAGCAGGCCTGCCTGCTTCATGCCGTTCGCCTGCTCAGCGCCGGGCTGTCCGTCACACAGGTAGCCCTGGAGCTGGGCTACGAAAGCCCGAGCGCCTTCTCCACCATGTTCCGGCGCACGCTGGGGACATCGCCGCGCGCGTTCCGCGCACCGGCCTAGGCAAGCGCCGGCATGCGCCGTCCGGCAAGCACCCAGCCCGCCCGGCGCATGTAAGAGTTATTGCGGCATCTGTCCCGGCCAGCCGGACCGCGCCCGGTCTTGCCCGCCCGCTGTGCCGCCGCGCAGGATACGGAAACCACAGGTAACGCGCCGCGCCGCGCCCTCTCCTACCCTTGTCGCATGGCCAGGGGCGCGGTACCCGGCTGGCGAATGGCGCGGCGCCGATGCGGCGGCTGCGTCCCAGGAGGAACGGCATGCGACACAGGACATGGGTTTTGGGCGGGCTGCTGGCGATGGCGCTGGGCACGGCGGGCGCCAATTCCGGCATGGAAACGACCACCGGGGTCAAGCAGGACCGGCCGGAATACGAACACAAGCACACCCGGCCGGCCGATGCCGGGCAGAACGTGCGCACCGACGAGCGCCGCGAGACGCCGGGCCGGCCCGCCGAGACGGGCTCCACCCACCCCTCGCCCAGCGGCACCAAGAAAGAGTCGGGCCAGAGCGGGCGCGCGTCCGGGTCCACGCCCAACGTGGGGGACGGCACGGCCGCCGAGGCGGCCGGCCCCGGCGCGGGCCGCTCGGGCAGCGGCTCGGGCAACCGGCTCAACAGCCCCTGAGCGCCTGGCTAACGCGCGTATTCGCCATTGGCCTCGGGCTGGAACAGCAGCGCCTCGATGCGCAAGCGCACCGCCCGGCCGTCGGCGCCGGGCCAGTCCACCGACTCGCCCACGCGCCGGCCCAGCAGGTCCCCGCCCAGGGGCGAGAGCACCGAGATATGCCCGCTGGCCAGGTCCGCCTGCTCCGGATAGCACACCACGATCTCGCGGCGCTCGCCGGCCCCATCCACCAGCAGCACGCGCGAATTGACGGTGACGACGTCCGGCGGCATCTCCTGCGGCATCAGGAAGTCGCCTTCGTCGAAAGCCTGCAGCACGGTGGGCACGGCGCCGTCAGGCGTGCGCAGGCGCGCGGCCAGGCGGTCGATGCGCATGCGGTCGAGTTCGGAAAAGATGCGTTCGGTAGCGGGGGACATGCAAGGACTCCGGTAGACACAGGGTGATGAGCGGAAAGCGGGTCTGGCCCGGCGGCCGATCCCCTTGGGTGAGGGGGGTGCGGGCCGCCGGGCCTAGGTGTCTGCGTCGGTGTCCTGGACGGTGCAGAACGGGCGCGCGGCATCGCGGCGCGCCAAGGGCGCGCCGAGCAGGGCGATGGATGCCGCGGGGATGTGCGAGGCCACGTTCATGCGGCTATGGTACCGCAGCGGCGCGTGCCGTGGAACGCCCCTACATGGGGCCGGCGACGGGGCCGGCAAGCGCCGGGCCCGGCCGGCGCGCCTTTGGCCGGGGCAGAGAATGTAGCCACATGTGAGCGCGCGCCCAGGGCCTGCGCGGCGCGTCTAAAATTGCCCTCTTTCGCGCGGCCGCGCCGCGCTGGCAAAACGACGTTCCGCCCAGGCCTTGAAACGCACCCGACCCGCCCTCTCCTGCTTCTGGTTGGCCGAAACCCTGCGCTTGCGCGAGGCGCACTGGGGCCCGCTCGATGATGGCGAGGCGGTGCGGCGCGCCCGCGCGCAGGGCGGCTCGCTGCAGGACCGCATGCTGGCGCGCGCCCGGTGGCTGGGCGAGCAAAGCGGCCTGGCGCGCGTCGTGGCCGACTGGCGGCGCGCCAGCCTGCTGGCGCTGGCCGTGCTGCTGGCGCTGGCCCTGCTGGCCGGGGCCAGCACGGCGTTCGGCGCGCTGGGCGGAGGCCAGCGGCCGGTCAACGTGATCTGGGCGCTGGGCGCGCTGCTGGGATTGCATGCCCTGACCTTCCTGCTCTGGCCCCTGGGGCTTTTGCTGCGCAGCGAAGGCGCATGGCTGGGCCAGGCCTGGCTGTGGGCCTCGCGCAAGCTGGCGCGCGGCCCCGACGCGGCGCTGGCGCCCCAGGCCTTCGCCACCTTGCTTTCGCGCCATGGCGGCCTGCGCTGGCTGCTGGGCGCCATCACCCACGGCATCTGGCTGGCCGGCCTGTCGGCGGCGCTGGCCGCGCTGCTGGTGGCGCTGTCCACGCGGCGCTATGCCTTCGCCTGGGAAACCACCATCCTGGAACCGGAAACCTTCGTGCGCGTGACACGCGCATTGGGCTGGCTGCCGCAGCAGCTGGGCTTTGCGATGCCCGATGCGGCGGCCATCCTGGCCAGCGACGGCCTGCAGGCCGTGCCCGCGGCGGTCCAGGCGCAATGGTCCGGCTGGCTGGTCGGCGCGCTGGTCGTCTACGGCATCGCGCCGCGCCTGCTGGCGCTGCTGGCCTGCGCCGCGCAGCTCTGGCGCGTGCGGGCCCGGCTCGGGCTGGACCCGAACCTGCCGGGGCTGGCCAGCCTGCGCGACCGGTTGATGCCGGCCGTCGAACGCCTGGGCCCGGATGCGCCCGAAGGCACGCCCGAGCTGCCGCAGCACCGGCCCGGGCAGGCCGAAGCGGGCCAGCCCTGCACGGGGCTGGTGCTGGCCGGCATCGAGATTCCCTCGGACCTTGCCTGGCCCAGGCTGCCGGCAGGCCTGCACGATGCCGGCATCGTGGACACGCGCGAGCAGCGCCGCGTGCTGCTGGATCGCCTGGCGCAGGCGCCCGCCCGGCGCCTGCTGCTGGCTTGCGATGCGCGCCAGACGCCGGACCGGGGCACGCTGCGCCTGCTGCTGGAGCTGGCCGGGCACGCGGCCAGCACGCGCGTGTGGCTGCGTGCGGGCGAGCGCGCCGAACCCGCCCGGCTGCAAGGCTGGCAGGCGCAATTGACGCAGGCCGGCCTGCCCGCGCAGGCCATTACCCGCGACAGCCAGGCGGCGCTGCACTGGCTGCAGCACGGAGACAAAGAAGATGCCTGAACCGGCCGGCGCGCCGCTCAAGCTGGCCGTGGTCGGCCACACCAATACCGGCAAGACTTCGCTCTTGCGCACGCTCACGCGCGACCCGGGCTTTGGCAAGGTGGCCGACGAGCCGGGCACCACGCGCCACGTCGAAGGCACGCGGCTGATGCTGCACGGCGAACCCGTGCTCGAACTCTTCGATACGCCGGGACTGGAAGACGGCATCGCGCTGCGCGACTACCTGGAGCAGCTGCCGCGGCCGGCCGGGCGGCTGGACGGGCCGGCGCGCATCGCGCGCTTTCTGGACACGCCCGAGGCGCGCGGCCGCTTCGAGCAGGAAGCGCGCGTGCTGGCCAAGCTGCTGGCCTGCGACGCCGCGCTCTACGTCATCGATGCCCGCGATCCGGTGCTGAGCAAGCATCGCGACGAGCTGGCCCTGCTGGCCGACTGCGGCAGGCCCATCCTGCCGGTGATCAACTTCGTGCACAGCGACAACCGCCGCACGCCCGAGTGGCGCGCGGCGCTCTCGCGCCTGGGCCTGCATGCGCAGGTGGAGTTCGACACGGTCGCCCCGGCCCTGGACGGCGAGCGCCAGCTCTATACGCGCCTGGGCATGCTGCTGGACCAGGACCGCAACGCCGGCCTGGAGCGCCTGGTCCAGGACCTGGAAACCCAGCGCATGGAGCGGCGCCGCGCGGCGCTGCGGCTGGTGGCCGAGCTGCTGATCGACGCGGCCGCCCTGAAAGTGCCCGGCCAGGCCGACGAGGCGGCCATGCAGGCCGCCGCCCAGGCGCTGCAGTCGCGCGTGCGCCAGCGCGAGCAGGCCTGCGTGCTGGCGCTGCTGTCGCTGTACAACTTCCGGGCCAGCGACTATGCGGCGGGCGACCTGCCCTTGACCGGCAACCGCTGGGGCATGGACCTGTTCAACCCCCAGGCGCTGCGCGACATGGGCATCCAGGTGGGCAAGGGCGCGGCGGCCGGCGCCATGGCCGGCGCGGCCGTGGACGTGATGCTGGCCGGCCTGAGCCTGGGCACCGGCATGCTGGTGGGCGCGGCTGCCGGCGGCCTGTGGCAGGGCGGCGAGCGCTGGGGCAAGCGGCTGCTGGGCCGCCTGCGCGGCCGCCAGGAACTGAGCGTGGGCGATGACGTGCTGCGCCTGCTGGCGGTGCGCCAGTGCCTGCTGGCCGACGCGCTGGAGCGGCGCGGCCATGCCGCGCGCGATCCGGTCACGCTGCAAGGCACCGGCGCCGACTCGCTGCGGCGCGGGCCGCTGCCTTCGCCCTTGCGCGATGCGCGCGGCCAGCCTCACTGGTCGGCCTGCGGGGACGACTACCAGCCCGGCAGCGCGCGCGAGCAGGCCATCGGCCTGCTGGCCCAGGCGCTGCTCGAAGAGCGCGATACCGCCCTGCGCGGCCAGGGCGTGGATAAAAACGTGCAGCCGTAACAAGCGGGCAACACCCGCTCAGGTACAATAGCCTCAGGTCGTGCCCAGCCAATCGGCACGACGCCACCGAAGGCAGCCTGACGCCGCAAGCGCGGCGCCTGCCGGGCCACACGGGCCCACCGGTTTTTTCACTCCCTTTGCATCGGCCTGGATTGGAGTCTCTCTTCCCGAGCGACAGGCTGTAGCTGGAGCATTCCTTGTCTACCCAGATTACTTTTGCCGACCTCGCGCTGGCCGAGCCGCTGTTGCGCGCCATCACCGAGGCGGGCTATACCCAACCCACCCCCATCCAGGCCCAGGCCATCCCGCAAGTGCTCAAGGGCGGCGACCTGCTGGCCGCCGCGCAAACGGGCACCGGCAAGACCGCGGGCTTTACCCTGCCCATCCTGCACCTGCTGCTGCAGCGTCCGATCGCGCAGCAGCGCCCCGGCCGACCGCGCGTGCTCATCCTGACGCCCACGCGCGAGCTGACCGCGCAGGTCGAGGAGTCGGTGCAGACCTACGGCAAGCACACGCCCATCCGTTCCATGGTCATGTTCGGCGGCGTGAACATCAACCCGCAGATCACCGCGCTCAAGAAGCCGCTCGATATCCTGGTGGCCACGCCGGGCCGGCTGCTGGACCACCTGGGCCAGCGCACCATCGACCTGTCGGGCGTGGAGATCCTGGTGCTGGACGAGGCCGACCGCATGCTGGACATGGGCTTCATCCGCGACATCCGCAAGGTCCTGGCCGCGCTGCCCAAGCAGCGCCAGAACCTGCTGTTCTCGGCCACGTTCTCCGACGAGATCCGCACGCTGGCGCGCGGCGTGCTGAACAACCCCGGCGAAGTCTCGGTCACGCCGCGCAACACCGCCTCCGAGCGCGTGCACCAGACCGTGCACATGGTCGAGCAGATCCACAAGCGCGACCTGATCAGCCACATCATCCGCGAAAGCGGCTGGCACCAGGTGCTGGTGTTCACCCGCACCAAGCACGGCGCCAACCGCCTGGCCGAAAAGCTGGTCAAGGACGGCCTGTCCGCGGCCGCCATCCACGGCAACAAGAGCCAGGCGGCCCGCACCCGGGCGCTGGAAGGCTTCAAGCAGGGCAAGGTCGCGGTGCTGGTGGCCACCGACATCGCCGCGCGGGGCCTGGACATCGACCAGCTGCCGCAAGTGGTCAACTTCGAGCTGCCCAACGTGCCCGAGGACTACGTGCACCGCATCGGCCGCACCGGCCGCGCCGGGGCCACGGGCTCGGCCGTCTCGCTGGTGGATCCTTCCGAGATCAAGCTGCTGCGCGCCATCGAGAACCTCATCAAGAAGCCGATCGAGCGCCTGCCGGTCACCGGCTGGACGCCCGCCCCGCGCAGCGCCGCCCAGATCGCCGAGGATGCGGCCGACGCCCAGCGCGAGGCCGGCCGCAGCGGCCGCGGCGCCCTGGGCAATGGCCGCCCCTCGGGCGCACGCACCG
>NZ_JBANET010000030.1:0-33769 GCF_037026685.1 Orrella sp. JC864
CCTAGGTCACCTGATCGCCAAACTCGGCAACCAGGACAACCGCAAAGACTTCTTCGCCAACCTGCCGCCTTGGCCATCGAGTGAACCGGAGTCCGCACCAACGCTGGACGAGATTCAAACCTTGCTGGCCCGCGTGAAGCGGAACTTGCACCATCACAATCGGGCGGCGCAACTGCAGATCGAGCTCAATGAGCTGACCATCGAGCGGCGCTATCTTCAGCAGTGGCAGGCAGACAGCGGTGTGCAAGCCGACATTTCGCTGGACAAGTACGGACTGTCACCACGCAAGACTGCGGACTTGATGGCCTACCTGGCCCACTTGGGCAAGCAGCGCATCCGCCTCAAGGATCGCATCAACCTGGTGTTCAACTTCAGGATCTTCCGCACCAAACCGTTCGCTCAGGGTGATGCGCGCCTGTCCGTCTTTCATGCCCTGCAGATGCACTATTACGACAAAGCGTTGGAAGACAAGGAAGCGGAGCTGCAAGCGTGCCGCGAATCACTGGCGCGCGAAAATTTCGAGCTCTCGCTGGAGGAATTGAAGACGGCGTCGATGCGCTACCTGAAGCAGCATCTGCAACGTCGGGCGCCATTATCGAACAGCTTCGATGCTAAAACGTACAAGCGGCAGCAACAGTTCGATGCCTTCTTAAAACGCTTCCCGATTCTGGGCAGCAGTACGCACTCCATCGTCAATTCCCTCGCGCCGGGCACGATCCTCGACTATGTGGTCATCGACGAGGCCTCATTGCAGGACGTCGTGCCGGGCATTCTGGCGCTGGGCTGCGCGAAGAACCTGATCGTCGTCGGCGACAATCGCCAGTTGGCGCACATCCCCGTGGCGCTCGGCCTGCAAGCACCCGCCGAGGCCTACGATTGCGAGCGCTACAGCCTGCTCGATTCGTGCATCGAGGTGTTCAAGGAGACGCTGCCCAGAACCTTGCTGAAAGAACATTACCGCTGCCATCCCAGGATCATCCAGTTCTGCAACCAGCAGTTCTACGACAACGCGCTGGTGCCCATGACCGACGACAAGGGCGAAGCGCCCCTGCGCCTGGTAGTGACGGCCAAGGGTAACCACACGCGCCAGAACACCAACCTGCGCGAGCTGGACTCTCTGCTCAAGCTGCTCGACGAGGAAGGCGAGCCCGTCGGGCTGGACGGCCACGGCCGTGGTTTCATCGCTCCGTTCCGCGCGCAGGTCGACCTCTCCGGCACACGTCTGCCAGCGGATTTCGTCAAAGACACCGTGCATAAATTCCAGGGCCGGGAGTGCGACGAAATCGTATTCTCCACCGTGCTGGACAAGAAACGCTACAACCAGGAGCGCAAGCGCCTGGAGTTCGTCGATGACCCGCGCATGATTAACGTGGCAGTCTCGCGGGCCAAGCACCGCTTCACCCTTGTGACAGGCGACGAGGTATTCACCCGCAATAACAGCCACATCGCGGCCCTGATCCGCTACATCACCTATTATGCGCAGGACGAACAGATCGTGCGCGCGCCCGTGGTGTCGGCCTTCGACCTGCTGTACCGCGAGTACGACCAGTCTCTGGCACGCTTGAATGCCCGCTTGCGGCCCGAGGATTCGCGCTACAAGTCCGAGCAAATCGTGGCGCACCTGCTGCGCGAGGCGCTGTCCAATCCGTCGTGCCAGGCGTTGATGTATCACAATCAGGTCAAGCTGGATCAGATCGTATTACCGAGCAACTCGAATTTGACGCAACGAGAGCGGGCCTTCATGGCGCGTGCCAGTTGTGATTTCGTGATCTACTTCAAGGTAGGCAAGTCCCCGCTGGGCGTGATCGAAGTCGATGGTGGCTCCCATGACCGACCGGAGCAGGCAGCGCGGGACGCATTGAAGAACCACATCTTGGAGAAAAGTGGTATTCCCATCCTGCGCCTGCGTACTGTCGAGAGCGGCATCGAAGAGAGAATCAGTGGGTTTCTTGAAACATGGGCACATACGGCCCCCGACAAGACCCTATGACCGCAGCTCCCCGTACAGGCACCATTTGGTCCGGCACCTGTTCCATATCCAACAACCGCGTTGTGGTGCTCGGCATAAATGCACTTGGCTGCACCAGCCTGAGTCGCTCATACTGTGGATAATCTGGGTACCGGATGGTCCTGACTTCATTTAAGGACTTGATCACTCAGTAGACGTCAGAGGCCGTTGCGAGCCGTCCTTGGAAGTGGAGCGGGTGAAGGGAATCGAACCCTCGTATGCAGCTTGGGAAGCTGCCGTTCTACCATTGAACTACACCCGCACAGGGACAAGACAGCCGCCAGGCCAAGCACCAGGGCAAGGCAAAGGCCCCGCCACCCAGCGACAGCGCGGCATTATACCCTCGTCCGGGCCGCCGCACCTCCGGCCCTCGTCCACATCGACAGGCCAAGGGCCCCGCCGGCCCTTGCGGCCCATGACCCGCCTAGCTATGCCTCCTTGCCGCCCGGCTGGAAAAAAGCCACCTGCGTCATCAAGGTATTGCGCTGGTTCAGCAGGTAACCCGCCTCGGCGCTGCGGGACAGGTAGGCCGCCCACTCGGGATCTTGTTGCAGGGCGGCGCGCCGCGCCTGGCGGTCGGCGACGTCCCGGTAGACCCAGATGTGCATATAGCTGTTGACGTCGCCGGTTTCGGTCTGCATGTACGCCAGCGGCATGCCCAGGTGGCGGCATTGCACCGCGTAGCCGTGTTCGGCGTACAGGGCCAGGTGCTTCTTGATGGTGCCCGCGCGGCAGGTATAGGTTCTTACGTCGTAAAGCATGCTTCGTTTCCAGGTGAAAAAATGGGTGGCATGGCGCCGTCAGTCTACCGAGGCGCCCGACTCGCGCACCAGCGACTGCCAGCGCTGCACTTCGTCGGCAACATAGTGCTGGAAGGCCGGGTGCCCGTCGCCCACCGGATCGGCGCCCATGTCCTTGAGCTTGGCCTGCACGGCCGGGTCGGCCACGCTTTGCTCGATGGCCTGCGACAGCCTGGCCACCACGTCCGGGGGCGTGCGCGCCGGGACGAACAGCCCGAACCAGGAGCGCGCGCGCATGTCGGCAAAGGGCGTCTCGGAAAACGCGGGCACCTGCGGCAAGGCCGCGTGCCGGGCCTGGCCGGTTACCGCCAGGGGGCGCAGGCGCGCGGCCTGCACCTGCTGCAACACCTCCGGCAGATTGGCGAACATGACCTGCACCTGGCCGCCGATCAGGTCGTTCAGCGCCTGCGCCCCGCCCTTGTAGGGCACGTGCGTCATCTGTCCCTGCGCCAGCCCGTTGAACTGCGCGCCGGCCAGGTGGGCAGCCGTGCCAGTGCCGCCGGAGGCATAGCTGACGCGATTGCCCTGCGCCTTGACGTAAGCGGCCAGCTCGGCCACGGTCTTGGCCGGCACCTGCGGATTGACCACCAGCAGCAGCGGCACCGAAGCCAGGTTCGACAGGCCCACGAAATCGCGGGTCAGGCTGTAGTCCAGGTTCCTGTACAGCGTGGCGTTGATGGCGTGGCTGGAAGTGGCCATGAGCAGCGTGTAGCCGTCGGGCGCGGCGCGCGCCACCAGGCCCGCCCCGATGTTGCCGTTGGCGCCAGCGCGGTTCTCCACCACCACCGGCTGGCCGAGCCGGGCGGCCATTTCCTGCGCGACGGTGCGCGCGATCACGTCGGTGGCCCCGCCCGCCGCGAAGGGCACGACGATGCGCAGGGGCCGGTCCGGAAAATCCGCCAGGGCGCTGCCGGCGCCGCAGGCCAGCAAGCCGGCGGCGGCGATGCGCAGCAATGCGCGCAAAGGTGATTGCATGGTCTTGTCTCCTCGGTCTTGTATGCCTGCGATGGCACTGTACGCAGACCGGCCCGCACGGCGTTAGGACGGATCGGCGCCTGTATTGGACTTTTCCGCCGGCGGGATTCAGGCCTGCAGCTGCGATTGCCGGCGGCGGAACTCCCCGGGCGCCAGGCCGGTGTGCTTCCTGAAAAAGCGCGAAAAATACGCCGGGTCTTCGAAGTTGAGCTGGTAGGCGATCCCGGCCACGCCGGCCTCGGTGTTGCACAGCAGGCGCTTGGCCTCCAGCGCGATGCGCGCCTGCACGCTCTGGCTGACGGTGCGGCCGGTGGCGCGCTTGACCGCCTCGTTGAGCTGGCGCTCGCTCACGTTCAAGGCCTGGGCATATTGGCCGATGGCCCGGTAGTCCAGATAGTGCGCCTCGAGCAGCAGCGCGAAGCGGCGCGCCAGGGCATAGGCCGGGCCGCTGTGCGCCGGGCAGGCATCGCGGGCATGCAGCCGGCGCAGGCGGGTCAGCAGGATCAGCAGGTAGGAACGCACCACGTCGAACCGCCCGGCCTGGCGCGTCGCCATTTCGTGTTCGATCTCCCGCAGCAGCGGCAGCAGGGCGTCGTGCTCGGCCTGGCTCAGGTAGATCACCGGCACGCCGCCGCCCAGGTGAAAAAAGGGAAAACGGGCGATATCGTCGGCGCGCGGGAACATCTGCGCAAAAAAGGCCGTGCTGATGTTCATGGCAAAGCCGGCCGGCGGCACGCTGGAGGACCAGGCGTGCAGTTGGCCGGGCGCGAGAAAGAACACCGAGCGGTCGCGCACCGCGTAATGCTCGAAATCCAGCATATGGCGGCCCTGGGCGCGGCTCATCCACAGCAGATGGTAATAGCCGTGCCGGTGTGCGAAACGGCGCGGGATGTCCTGCCGGTCCTGCAGCCGCGCCAGGTCGAAATGGAAAACGCCCTCGCCGGCGAAATCCGAGCTGTCGAAGGTGGGAAATTGCCCGGTGGCCGCGACCGTATCGGCATGCATGGCGGCTGTCTCCTTGTCTCTTCCCGGCGCAAGACCGGGCCGCGCCCGCCGCGCCATGGTGGCCGGGCCATCATAAACCCGCCCCTGCCCCCCGGCCCGGCCGGCGCACTACAATCGCGGGATGAACGCCATGCAATCCCCCCCTCTCGTTCCGGCACCCTCGCAGGCAGACCGGAACCCCGCCCCCGCGAACGGCCCGCAGGCGGCAGGCGCCCCTGGACCGGACGCCTCCGTTGCCCCGCGGCCCGGCCATATCCGCAGCTTCGTGCATCGCCGCGGCCACATCACCCAAGGCCAGCGCGAAGCGCTGGAAACGCTGCTGGAAAAATGGTCGCTGCCCTACGCGGCCAAGCCGCTGGATGCGGCGCAGGCCTTCGGCCGCAAGGCCCCGCTGATCCTGGAGATCGGCTTTGGCATGGGCGAGACCACCGAAAAAATCGCCCTGGCCCGCCCGCAGGACAACTTCCTGGGCGTGGAAGTGTTCAATGCCGGCGTGGGCGCCCTGCTCAAGCGCATCGAAGCGTCGCAGCTGCAGAACGTGCGCATCATCCAGCACGACGCCGTCGAAGTGGCGCGCGACATGCTGGCGCCCGACAGCCTGGCCGGGGTGCACGTCTATTTTCCCGACCCCTGGCCCAAGAAGCGCCATCACAAGCGCCGCCTGATCCAGCCGCCCTTCGTCTCGCTGCTGGCCAGCCGCATCGCCCCGGGCGGCTATATCCACTGCGCCACCGACTGGGAGCACTACGCCGAACAGATGCTCGAAGTGCTGGGCGCCGAGCCGCTGCTGGAAAATACTGCCGACGGCTACGCGCCGCGCCCGGACTACCGCCCGCTGACCAAGTTCGAGTCGCGCGGGCTGCGCCTGGGCCACGGCGTATGGGACCTGATTTTTAAGCGCAAGGATTAAAGACCATGCAGATCGTGCTCAACGGAGAATCGCGCGAGCTGCCCGCCGGCACCACGGTGGCGGCGCTGCTGCAGGAACTGGGCTATGCCGGCAAACGGCTGGCGGTCGAGCGCAACGGCGAGATCGTGCCCAAGAGCCAGCACGCCCAGGCCGAACTGGCCGAGGGCGACCAGCTGGAGATCGTGGTGGCGGTCGGCGGGGGCTGAAGCGCGGCCCGGTCGCTGCGGCTAGGCGTGAAACTGCGCGAATTCGTCGACCGCCACGCGGCTGGTCCGCAGCTGGTTGGCGGGATGGCTCGTGTCCTCGTAGCCCAGCGATATCCCGCAAATCAGGATCGTGTCCGGGTCGATCGACAACGCATCGCGCACGATATCGGGATAGCCCACCAGCGCAACCTGAGGGCACGAGTGCAGGCCCACCGCACGGGCCGCGATCATCAGCGCCTGCACGAACATGCCCGTGTCCAGCCATGCCCCCTGCCCCATATCCCGGTCGACGGAGACGAACATGGCCACTGGTGCCCCAAAGAAGGCGAAATTGCGCGCGTGCTGCCGCTTGGCGCCCGCCTTATCGCCCTTCTCGATGCCAAGCAGCCGGTACAGGGACCAGCCGTTCTCGCGGCGCCGGCCCAGGTAAGGCTCGCGCCAGACGGGGGGATAGTATTGGTATTCCGGCTGCCACGGCATGTCAGCGTGGAATGCCTCCAGCAACCGTGCCGACAGCCGGTCGCGCGCCTGGCCCGTAACGACATGCACGCGCCACGGCTGGATGTTGTTGCCACTGGGCGAACGCGCAGCGGCCTCCAGGATCGTCCGGATCAACCCGGCATCCACGGGATCGGGCAGAAATGCCCGAACACTGCGGCGGGTGGCCAGGTCTGCCAGTATGGGGCTCTCGTGGAACATCGCCGCCAGCCTTTCCCGCCCCGTCACAGCGACAAGATCGTGACCAGCGCGACCGCCGAATCGCCGGCCAGCTGGCCGCCGTTGTTTTCGGCCAAGGCCACCTTGGCGCCCGGACGCTGACGTTTGCCCGCTTGCCCCCGCAATTGCCGGGTCAGTTCCACGATCTGTGCGGCACCCGTGGCGCCCAGCGGATGGCCGCGGCTAAGCAGCCCGCCACTGGGGTTGACCGAAATGCGGCCGCCTATGTCGGTGTCGCCCGAGCGCAGCAACTTCGCCGCTTCGCCGGGGGCGCACAAGCCCAGGTTCTCGTAATGGATCAGCTCTGCCGGCGCCGAGGCGTCGTGCAACTCGGCAACATGGATGTCTTCCGGCCCGATGCCTGCCTGCTCGTAGGCGGCGCGGCCCGCGCGCACGGCAACGACTTCGGGACCGCCCGGGATGGCCGAGACGATGCTGCTGGCGCGGACAAAGACCGGCCGGGCGCCCGATTTCCGGGCGTAGCTTTCCGAGCACAGAAACAGGGCGGCGGCGCCATCGCCGATGGACGAGCACATGAACAGCGTCAAGGGATCGCTGACCATACGGCTGGCCAGCACCTCCTCAACCGACGTCTGCTTGCGAAACTGCGCGTGATCGTTCAACGAACCGGCACGGCGGCTCTTGACCACGACCCGGGCGAAATCGCTTGCATCCGCGCCGCATGCCTCCATCCAGCGCCGCGCCTTGGCCGCGTACATGTCCATGAAGATCGACCCCGAGCCCGACCCGACGCCGGCCGGCCTGGGTTCTTCGATGTCCACGGCGCCGGCAAAGGCCGAAAATGACACGGCCTTGTCCTCGTGCGACAGTTTTTCCGCGCCCACCACAAGCGCGGTCTCATGCTGGCCCGACGCGATCGAAAGCCATGCCAGATGCAGCGCCGTGCTGCTGGATGCGCAGGCGTTTTCCACGTTGAACATCGGCTTGCCCGCCAGGCCGGTATTGCGCAGGGCGGCCTGGGCCCTGATCATCTCTTGGCCGTTGACGGTTCCTCCAGCCGCGTTGCCGAAATACACCGCCTGGACCTCTGCGGCGGTGGCATGGGCATCGGCCAGTGCGTTGGCGACCGCCTCCTCGCACAAGGACTTGACGTTGCGGTCTAGGAACTTTCCGAATGGCGTCATCCCAACGCCGCTGATGGTCACTGCCCTCATGAATCACTCCCTCGATAAGAATCTGCCGCCGCGGGCGGGTCAGGCTGCGTCGGGTTTGCGCTTTAAACGCGCCGCCAGCCTCGGTTTGAACGCATCGGCTCGGAAGCAGGCGTCCTGATGCTGGCGCTCCTGCTCAAGCGCCGCCGCCAGCGTCAGGCCCTGCGCGTTGAGCATGGCCTTGGTATGCCCCCAGGCCTGCGCCGGCAACGCCAGGTATTGGCGCATCAGGTCCATGGCCGTGGCGCAAGCCATGCCGGGCTCGGCCAGCATGTCGGCGATTCCCAGTTCCAAGGCTTCTGCGCCCGGCACGTCCGAGGGGCGCAGCAAAAGCCTGCGCGCCGCGCCATCGCCCGCCTTGCTGCGCAGCAGATGCACGCAGCCCCAGTCGGGCACCAGGCCGATACGCAGGAAAGGAAATACGAAACGCGCGTCCCGCGCGGCGACGATAGCGTCGCAAGCCAGGGCCAGGCCCACGGCGCCGCCGGCAGCATAGCCCTCGACCGCGGCCAGCACCGGCTTGCCGGCTTCGCGGACCAGGGTGACGCAGCGATGCGCGGCATCGAGTAGCGGCGCCAGCTCCTGGTGCGACATCCGTGCCAGGGCATCGACATCGCCGCCCGCGCTAAAGTGCTTTCCATCGCCTGTCAGGATGATGCCCGGGCAATCCTCGTCCTGCACATGGGTTTGCAGCGCCCGCGCCAAGCCCTCCCGGATGCCCTGGTCGAACGCGTTGCGCTTTTCCGGGCGCGATATCGTGATAACGGCAATGCCCTGCTCGCGCCGCACCCGCACACCGGCGCTCATGGCGACACCTGGCAGGCGACTGGCCGCATGCGGTCGTTGAGCGAACGCATCGCCGCGGCCGCCGTGTCGATCAACTGGTCGATAATGGTTTCCACCGGCTGGATTTCCCGCGCAAAGACTCCTGCCGGGCCCATGTCGATAAGACCCTGGGAATGATCCCCATCCAGGTAGGCCTGCCGCACGAGCGCACCCTGCGCCAGGGGCCGGTAAGCATCGAAATCCGACACGCCAGCGGCCTCCAGGTCGGCCACCTGCCGCGCGGTGGCGTTATCCAGCACCCGGTGCTGCTTGCCGAAGGTGGACATGATGACCCGGGTGAAGGACTCGTCCATCCGGGCGATGTGGTCCTTGTAAGCGCGATGCGCCCAGATTTCCTCCGCCACCACCATGCGCGAACCCAGCAGCATGGCGTCCGCGCCCATCGCCAGCGCCGTCACCAGATGCCTGCCATCTCCCATCCCGCCGCCCAGGGCCAACGGAATGCGTACGGCATCGGCCGCGAGCGGGCCCTGCACGATCTGGCTGTTCATGTATTGGCCGGTATGCCCGCCCGCCTCGCCGCTGATGACCGTCACGGCATCCACGCCCAGCCGCTCGGCGCTCAAGGCATAACGCACGGCGGGCACCTTGTGAATGACGATGCAGCCGGCGTCCTTCAGGCGCGGCAGCAACCATGCCGGGTTGTTCCCCGAGGTCTCCACGATGCGAACCTGTTCCTGGACGATCACGTCCAGCATGGGCGTCAGGATCTCCACGATATCGGGCCGGCGGCCGATCGAGACGCTGACGCCGAACGGCTTGCCCTGTGTCAACATGCGGCAGCGCCGGATTTCCTGGCGAAACCGTTCCGGCTCGCCGGGAAAGGACATGCAGGTAATGAACCCCATCGCGCCGGCATTGACCACGGCGGCAACATAGTTGGCATCGGCGAGCCATTGCAGTCCACCGCAAAGGATTGGATGGCGGATGCCCAGCAGCGCTGTCATGCGGGTAGAAAAAACCGGGTCTCTCATGGAAGAGGCACTCCCTTTCCCGCCGGCGCGGCGGCCCCTGCGAAACCGCTGCCCGCCAGGTCCGACAGTATTTCCTGCGTGTGCTCGCCCAGCCCCGGCGAGGGCATCAAGCCGTGCGCGCAGCGCCGCCCGCCGGCTTCCACGTCATAGGGTCCGATGACGGCCACTTCGCCGGCCTCCTTGTGGCGGAAGCGCGCGGCGTAGCGCCCCTGGGCGAAGGCAGCCGATGCGGTGACGGCGGCATAGTCGGCCACTGGCGCGCAGATGATGTCGGCCGATTCGAGCAGCTCCAGCCATTGCCGCGTCGTTTTCCGTCTCATCGCCGGTCCCACGATCTCGGCAAGGGCCCGGCGATTGAGCACGCGCTCGTTCGACGTCGTAAAGCGCGTGTCGGCGGCCAGCCCGGGACATCCGAGCAATTGGCAAAAAGCCTCCCAGCGTTGGGGGTGATAGGCGGCGACCATGATCCACCCATCGCTCGTGGGATAAGCCTCGTTGGGCGCCGAATAGGGCGCGGCGCTGCCGCAGGGCTCGGGAACTTCTCCGGTCGACAGATAGGACGCGAGCGAGGTTTGCTGAAGCTGCATGGCGCTGGCATACATGCTTACGTCCAGCCACTGGCCCTCGCCTGTCGCGGCCCGGTGCAGCAAGGCATCCTGGATGGCGAAGGCCGCCAGGATGCCGGTGCTCATGTCGATGACCGGAGCCTGCACTTTGCTCGGTTCGCCGCCGGGCACGCCGCACACGCTCATCAAGCCGGAAGCAGCCTGGACGATGCCGTCCACGCCCGGCTTGTGACGCTCGGCGCCGTGCTGACCATACGCCGAGATGCTGCAATAGATCAGGTCAGACTTGAGGCCGCGAGCGGTTTCGTATCCCAGCCCGAGGCGCTGCATGACCCCGGGGCGGAAACTCTCGACCACCACGTCGGCCCTGGCCATGAGCCGTCTTGCGGTCTCCAGGTCCTGGCCGGACTTGAGATCGAGCACGATGCTGCGCTTATTGCGATTCAAGGCCATGAAGATGACGCTCTGGCCGTTCTGCCAGGGCGGACCCAATTGCCGGCCCAGGTCTCCCGCCGGCGATTCGACCTTGATCACCTCGGCCCCGCGATCGGCCAGCATCATGGTGCAGGCAGGCCCCGCCGCAACCTGGGTGAAATCCAGAATGGTCAGTCCTTCCAGCGTACGTTTCATCGACTTCTCCCGCTTACTGGAAGCTCACCTTCGTTGCCTCGAGGACGTGCTTCCATCGGGCCGCCTCGGCGTTGAACGTGCGCGTTACCTGCTCGGGCGTGCCGTACTGGGGGACGAATCCCTGGGCAGCGAACAACGGCTTGATGGCTTCGCCGGTAATGATGGTCTTGAGCACGGACGTGAGCTTGCGCACCACGGGCTCGGGCGTGCCGGCTGGCGCCAGCACGGTATAGATCAGCGGAGCCGCCGCGTCCGGGACGCCCGCCTCGGCCATGGTGGCCAGCTCCGGGTCCAGGCTGGTGCGTTCGCTTTCGAAGACGCCAAAAGCCTTCAGGTTGCCGTCACGAATGTGGTTGAGCGTGGAAGACAGGCCGAACACACCGAAGGGAATGTGGCCCGCGATCACGTCGGCCAGGGCCGGGCCCGACCCCTTGTAGGGCACGTGCTCGAATCTCTCGCCCGTCCTGAACGCCAGCAGCTCGCCGGCCAGGTGCATCGGCGTACCGACGCCCGCGGTGCCGTAATACAGCGGCTTGCCCTTGCCGCGATTGGCCTGCAGGACTTCCTGCAGGTTGCCGTAGGGCAGCTTGCCATGGCCCGCCAGCACCATGGGAGAGTTCGCGATGTCGGCAATGGGCGTGAACGCCTTGGCCGGATCGAAAGGCAGGTTCTTGTACATGAGGTCGAAGACCGCCAGTGTGTTGGCCGAGACAATCAAGGTATAGCCGTCGGGCTTTGCCCTGGCGACGTAATCGTGTCCGATCGTGGCGCCTGCGCCGGGCTTGTTTTCCACGATCACCGTCTGGTCGAGGGCCTCGCGCAGCTCCTTGGCCAGGATGCGGGCCACGCCGTCGGTGCCGCCGCCGGCCGAGTAAGGGACCACCAGCTTGATAGGCTGGCTGGGGTATTCCTGCGCGGCCACGCCGCCGGCAAGGCCAAGTCCTATGGCAAACGTAAGCGCCATGGCATGCATGCGTTGGGTCATTTCTGTCTCCTGTAGTTTTTTGAAGCGGCTGCGTGAGCGCGGCGGCATTACCGCCGCGAAAAACGATTCACTGCCCAACGAACCGCGGAGTCCGTTTTTCCGCGAAGGATTTGCGTCCTTCTATGCGGTCCTCGGTATCGCGAAGCAGGCCCCAATAGACGTCGTTCAGCCGAAGCGCCTCACTCAACGACACGTTGGCGCTGTCCCTCGCCAGGCGCTTGATCATCTGGACCGCTAGCGGGGCGTTGGAAGCGATGGAGCAAGCCAGCTTCCTGGCCTGCTCCATCAAGTCTCCCGGCTCGTAGACGTCGCTGACCAGGCCATATGCCTGTGCCTGTTGCGCGGAGATCTTTTCTCCGGTCAGAAGCAGGCGCATGGCGATCGCGGCAGGCACGGCGCGCAACATCAAGGGCACGCCGCCCACCGCCGGGATGCTGCCCACTACGGGTTCGGTCAGGCCAAAAATCGCGGTCGATGCGGCCACGCGCAGATCGCACTGCAAGGCGATTTCCAACCCGCCGCCCAGGCAATAGCCGTTGATCGCTGCGATCATCGGCTTGTCGATTTCCAGGCTCGCCAGGTTGAACAAGCGGGCATAGTTGCCGTACTCGTTCGCCCTGTCCCGAGAAGAGAAGAAACCCTGCACGAACGGCGTATCCGGCGGCAGCGTCCCTTTCAGGTCGGCACCGGTGCAGAACGCCCGTTGTCCGCTGCCGGTAACGAGGATGACCCTTACCGCCGAATCGTCGCGCGCCTGAATCAGCGCCTCGTTCAGAGCCAGCAAGGCAGACGGAGACAGGGCGTTCATGGCCTGGGGCCGGCCTATGGTGATTTCCGCGATATGCCCGTTCAGCAGCAGGTCGATGCTCATGGGAAAATCTCCTCGATCGGCTCAGACGCTGGGGCTGGAAAGCGAACGGCCGCCGCAGACATAAAGCACCTGGCCGGTGATATACGAGGACTGTTCGCTGGCAAAGAACAGCGCGGCCTGGGCGACGTCGGCGGGCGATCCCACGCGCCGCGCAGGCACGGTCTTGGCAAGCTTGGCGCGTGTTTCATCGCTGTAGCTTTGCAGCAGCGGCGTATCGATGATTCCCGGCGCGATGGCGTTTACCGTGATGCCATCCTTGGCCAGTTCGATCGCCAGACTGCGCGTCAGGCTGACGACCCCTCCTTTCGACGCGGAATAGTTGGCCTGGCCGAAGCCGCCCAGCCACGCCCGGGAAGAAATATTGACGATGCGCCCGTAACCGGCCGCGATCATGCCGGGTACGGATTCCTTGCAGCACAGGAACTGCGACTTGAGGTTGACGTCGAGAACCAGGTCCCAATCCTCTTCGGACATATTGACCAGCCGGCTGTCGCGCGAAATGCCGGCATTGTTCACCAGTACGTCGATGGTGCCGGCGCGTTCGCGTATCGCGCTGAACGCCGCACGGACCTGCTCCCCATCGGTGACGTCCGCCTCGACGGCCAGGCACGCCGCGCCGTGATCCCCCAGTGTCCGGCTTGCCTGCGCCAGGGCCGCGGGCTGGCGGTCGATGATTGCCACCCGGTAACCATCGCCCAGGAGCCGCGCGGCGATCTCCAGGCCAATGCCGCTGGCCCCGCCAGTCACGACGGCTGTCTTGGTCTTGCTCACTGGAATGTCTCCGATAGGCGCGCCGCTCCGTGCGCTGCCGAGGTCATGAAGCTCAAGCCTTGGGGGAAAAGCCCCTCGGTGCATGGCCGAAATGTTAGGGAGGGCCCAGTGCCGGATCAAACGATATTTCGGCTATAGTTGTTAACTTCAGGTTAACGAACAGCGGTCAAGGGGAGTGACCATGGGCAGGTTGCCGCCATTGAATGCGCTGCGAATGTTCGAGAGCGCGGCGCGTTTGTTGAGCATGCACCAGGCAGCCGCGGCGCTGCATGTAACGCCCGCTGCGGTAAGCAAGCAGATCCAGGCGCTGGAAGCCTTTCTGGACGTTCAGCTGTTCACGCGCGCACAACGCAGGCTTCGGCTTACACCGGCTGGCGAGCAATACTATGCCCACATCAGCACCGCGTTAAATTCGATCCGCCTTGCAACCCGCGAGGTATCGAGGATGTCAGGCTCCTCGGCGCTGAAGATCCGCGCGTACACCACCTTTTCCATGTACTGGCTGATCCCCAGGCTCACCTCGTTCCATGGGCTCTTTCCGGACATCAATACCGAACTGACCACTTCGCTGCGGTGGATAGACTTCGAGACCGAGGATGTGGATGCGGCCATCCGGCTGGGCGATGGAAATTGGCCCGGGCTGGTGGCGCTGCCGCTGGTGCCGAATATCCTGGCTGCGGTATGCAGCCCCGCGCTGGCCAGGACGCTTCGCAGGCCCGCCGACCTGAAACGGACGACGCTGCTTCATACGCTGGCCAGACCCGATGACTGGCGGCACTGGCTAAGCTCGCTGGGTATCGACGATATGGAAGGCTTTCACCACCGCAGCTACGAAAGCTCGACGCTGGTGTACCAGGCCGCAATCGAAGGCCAGGGAGTGGGCATCGCGCAGAAAGCCCTGGTCCTGCCATTGATCGAAAATGGCGACCTGGTCTTTCCCTTCAAGCACGAGCTGGATATGAAGGCCTATACCTATTATTTTGTCAGGCCCGCCAACCGGCCGGTCCGCCCGGAACTCAAGACGTTCCAGGATTGGCTGATGACCAGTGCCAAGGCCCAAGCCTAGGAGGCCAAGGCCCCAGGCCCCTTACTTCTTCTTGCCCGCCACCGGCCGCCCATGGAACGGGTAGCTCGGATCGTTGTACCCCGGCGTGGAGGGATGGCCCGGGGCCACCCAGCCGTCGACCAGGGCCTCTTCCTCGGCCGAGATCGACACTTCCAGCGCACCGAAATAATCCTCGAACTGCGCCAGCGTGCGCGGCCCGGCGATCACAGAGGTGACGATGGGGTTGGCCAGCACCCAGGCCGTGGCGAAATGCCCCGGCGCCACGCCGCGCTGGGCGGCGTGATCGACCAGCTGCTTGGCGATCCGCAGCGATTCCTCGCGAAACTCGGTGGCCAGGATGCGGGCGTCGCCGCGGCCGGCGCGCGTATCGGCGGCCGGCTTCTCGCCCGGCTGGTACTTGCCGGTAAGCACGCCGCGCGCGATGGGGCTGTAGGGCACCACGCCCAGGCCATAGTGCTGGCAGGCCGGCAGGATCTCGACCTCGGGGCCGCGGTTGAGCATGTTGTAGTAAGGCTGGCACACCACCGGCTGGGGCACGCCCAGCTGGCGGCACAGCTCGACGATCTGCGCGATGCGCCAGCCGCGGAAATTGGACACGCCGAAGCTGCGCAGCTTGCCGGCGCGGATCAGGTCGCCCAGGGCCTGCACCGCTTCTTCGAGGTTCTCCTCGTGGAAATCGCGATGCAGGTACAGGATGTCGATGTAGTCGGTCTGCAGGCGCTGCAGGCTGCCTTCGACGCTTTGATAGATCCACTGGCGCGAGTAATGCGATTGGTTCGGGCCGTCGCCGAACCTGTTGCCCGTCTTGGTGGCCAGCACCCAGTCGTGCCGCTGGCCCTGCAGCAGCTTGCCCAGCACGCGCTCGGAGTTGCCCTTGTTGTAGACGTCCGCCGTGTCGATGAAGTTGACGCCGCGCTCGCGCGCCAGGGCCACGATGTCGGCCGCCTCGGGGTCGGGGGTCTGTTCGCCGAACATCATGGTGCCCAGGCACAGGGGCGAGACGCGCAGGTTGCTGCGGCCCAGGCGCCGATAATTCATCTTCTTTTCCACGGAGGCTCCTTGCGTTGTAGGGACTGCGACGAGACCGCGGCGCGCGGGGCGCCGCGGCAATGCTAGCGCATGCCGCCGAAGCGGCCCAGGCCTTTCATGCCGCCCATGGCGCGCATCATCTTGGCCATGCCGCCTTTTTTCATCTGCTTCATCATGCCCTGCATCTGCTCGAACTGCGAGAGCAGGCGGTTGACTTCCTGCACCGGCACGCCCGCGCCGGCGGCGATGCGGCGCTTGCGCGAGGCCTTGAGCAGCTCGGGCTTGGCGCGCTCCTGCGGGGTCATGGAATTGAGGATGCCCTCGGTGCGGCGCAGCTGCTTGTCGGCCTGGCCGCTTTGCAGCTGGCCGGCGGCCGCCTGGAACTGGGCCGGCAGCTTTTCGAGCAGCGAGCCCATGTCGCCCATCTTCTTGACCTGGCCCAGCTGCTCGCGAAAGTCGTTCAGGTCGAACTTGTCGCCCGACTTGATCTTGGTGGCCAGCTTCTGGGCCTGGGCGATGTCGATGTTCTTTTGCGCCTGCTCGACCAGCGAGACGATATCGCCCATGCCCAGCACGCGCTGGGCCATGCGCTCGGGATGAAAGGGCTCCAGGCCATCGAGCTTTTCGGACACGCCGACGAACTTGAGCGGCTTGCCGGTGACGTGCCGCACCGACAAGGCCGCGCCGCCACGCGCATCGCCATCGAGCTTGGTGAGCACCACGCCGGTCAGCGGCAGCGCCTCGCCGAAGGCGCGCGCGGTGTTGACCGCGTCCTGGCCCTGCATGGCGTCGACCACGAACAGCGTCTCGACCGGCTTGAGCAGGGCGTGCAGGGCGCGGATCTCCTGCATCATGGCCTCGTCGATGCCCAGGCGGCCGGCGGTATCGACGATCAGCACGTCGTAATGGTGGCGCCGCGCGTGATCGACCGCGTTGGCGGCGATGGCCTCGGGCTTCTGGCTGGCGTCCGAGGGCAGGAAATCGACGCCGGCCTGGGCGGCCACCGTCTTGAGCTGCTCGATGGCGGCCGGGCGGTAGACGTCGGCGCTGACCACCAGCACCTTTTTCTTGCCGGTCTTGCGGCCGGCATGGGTATGGCCGCCCTCGGCCAGCCAGCGGGCCAGCTTGCCGGTGGTGGTGGTCTTGCCCGCGCCCTGCAGGCCGGCCATCAGGATGATGGCCGGCGGCTGCACGGCCAGCGACAGCTCGGCGGCCTGCTCGCCCAGGTCGCCGCCCATCAGCGCGGTAAGCTCGCGATGGACCACGCCCACCAGCGCCTGGCCGGGGTTCAGGCTGCCGGCCACCTCGGTGCCCAGGGCCTTTTCCTTGACGCGGCCGACGAAATCGCGCACCACGGGCAGCGAGACGTCGGCCTCGAGCAGGGCCATGCGCACCTCGCGCAGCATCTCCTGGGTGTTGGCCTCGGTGAGCCGGGCCTCGCCGCGCAAGGTCTTGACGACCCGCGACAGGCGGTTGGTGAGGTTATCGAGCATGAGAGTCGTTTCGCTTACACTAGTTGACCGAGGCGAACGCGGCGGCCGGGATATCCCCCGCCGGGCGCTTTTCACGACGGATTCTATGTCTACAGGCATTGTATTTCACGCGCTGGCGGCCCTGGCCTACGCGCTGCCAGGCGTGGCCTTGTGGCGCACCCTGCTGCGCGGCGGCACGGTATCGGCCGGCAAGGCCGGGCGCTGGGCGCTGGGCGCCGCCCTGCTGCTGCAGGCGCTGGCCCTGCAGCAGGCGGTGCTGGGCGGCGCGGGGCTGCAGCTGAACTGGGTGCTGGCCCTGTCGGCGGCCGTCTGGCTGGGCATGGCGGTGTTCTGGCTCGAAAGCCTGCTGGTGCGCACCGACGGCCTGCAACTGCTGCTGCTGCCGCTGGCGGCCCTGTGCACCGCCCTGGCCGCGCTGTTTCCGGGCGCCAGCGACATCCCGCACGCCGACAACCCGTGGCTGCGCCTGCACCTGCTGATCGCGCTGGCGGCCTATGGGCTCATCACCGTGGCGGCGCTGCACAGCGTGCTGATGGCCTTCCTGGACCGCCACCTGCACCGGCCCATGGAACCCATCACCGAAGACCGCAAGGGGCTGGGCAACGTCATCGACCGGGTGCTGGACTCCATGCCGCCCCTGCTGGTGCAAGAGCAGATCCTGTTCCGGCTGATCTGGGTGGGTTTCGTGGCCCTGACGCTGGCGGTGGGCTCGGGCTCGCTGATCTCGCTGTCGCTGACCGGCCAGGTGCTGCCCTTCGACCACAAGACGGTGTTCACCCTGCTGTCGTGGATCACCTTCGGCGTGCTGCTGCTGGGCCGGCACATCCGCGGCTGGCGGGGCCGCGTGGCGCTGCGCTGGACCCTGGCCGGCTTCGCCTTCCTGCTGCTGGCCTATACCGGCACGCGTTTCGTCCTCGAAGTCGTATTGCAACGCAACTGACATGGGCAAGATTCTCTTTTGGGTATTGGTGATCGTCTGCGTGCTGTTCGTGGCACGGCTGATCTCGCACCAGTCGGCCAAGCGCATGCGCCGGGGCGAAACCACCGCCGAGCCGGCGCTGCAGAACGACCCGGGCGAGCCCATGGTGCGCTGCGCCCATTGCGGCATCCACCTGCCGCGCTCGGAAGCCCTGCTTACCCAGGGCCAGACCTGGTGCGGCCCCGAGCACGCCCGCCTGGGCGCGCGCCAATGACCCTGCAGCTGGACCGGCACGGCTGGCTGCGGCCCCGCGCCGGCGTCTTGCTGTGTCCCTCGCCCAATTTCGATGCGCGCCCGGCCGACGCGCAGGTCCGGCTGCTGGTGCTGCACAACATCAGCCTGCCGCCGGGCCGCTTCGGCGGACCGCACGTGGCGGGCCTGTTCACCAATACCCTGGACTACGGCGCCCATCCCTGGCTCGAGCGCCTGCGCGGCCTGCGCGTGTCGGCGCACTTTTTCGTGCGGCGCGATGGCGCCATCGTGCAGTTCGTCGCCACCGCGGCGCGCGCCTGGCATGCGGGCGTGTCCGCCTTCCAGGGCAGTGCGCGCTGCAACGACTTTTCGCTGGGCATCGAACTGGAAGGCACCGATACCCTGCCCTACGAGGATGCGCAGTACCATGCCCTGGCGCGCCTGGCCGCCGTGCTGCGCGCGCGCCATCCGCTGGTCTGGGCGGCCGGGCACGAGCACATCGCGCCGGGACGCAAGACCGACCCGGGACCGGCTTTCGATTGGCCGCGCTTTGCGCGCGCCGCAAACTGGCCGCGCCGCCACCTGCCACGGTAGGCGCGCGGCCCACAAGGAGGCAAGCACATCATGCTCAAGATCTGGGGCCGCATCAGCTCCATCAATGTCCAGAAAGTCGTGTGGGCCGCGCAGGAGCTGCGCGTGCCTTTCGAGCGCCAGGATGCCGGCGGCAAGTTCGGCGGCCTGGACACGCCCGAATACGTGCGCATGAACCCCAACAAGCTGGTGCCGGTGATCGACGACGACGGCTTCATCCTGTGGGAGTCCAATGCCATCGTGCGCTACCTGGCCTCGCGCCACGGCGCCGGCGAGCTCTGGCCGGGCGATCTGCGCACGCGGGCCGATGCCGACCGCTGGATGGACTGGCAGGCCACCGAGTTCGCCCCGGGCATGCGCGACGCCTTCATGCAGTTGATCCGCACGCCGCAGGACCAGCGCGACGACGACCTGATCGCCGCCTCGGTGGCGCGCAGCAACCGCCACGCGCTGCTGCTGGAGGACTGGCTCTACAACCGCGACTACCTGACGGGCAAGGCCTTCACCGTGGCCGACATCGCCGTGGGCGCGCAGGCGCACCGCTGGCTGGGCCTGCCCATCGAGCGGCCCGAAACCCCGCGCCTGCAGGCCTGGTACCAGCGCATCAGCCAGCGCGAATCGGCGCAGGGCGTGCTGACGCTGCCGCTGGCCTGAGCGCGCCGCTCACGGCTGCCAGGGCCGGCGGCGCATGCCCCGGCTGGCGCACCAGGCCGCGCAGGCGCCCAGCGACAACAGGCCGGCCAGGCCCAGGGTGCGCCAGGTATATATCCGGGCGTCCGTGTACGGGCTCCAGCGCAGGCCCTTTCTTTGGCCGTTCAAATAGACTTCGCCGTCATCGCCGGCCTGGTACAGGTTGTCGCGGCTCAGGGGCGGCTGGCCGCTGGACTGCACCCGCGGCAGGGCCCAGCCGATCACCCGGTCCGACAGCTTGGGAAACAGGTGCCAGAACATTTCGGAAAGACGCCCGGTTTCGCCCACCGTCAGCTCCCGGATGGGCCGCTGGGCCGCGGCCAGCACCGCCGAGGCGGCCACCTCCACGTCGTACAGCGGCGGCATGACCTTGCCGCGCTCGCCCGTGTGGCTGCGCCCGTGCGCCGAGATCGGCGTCGAGATGCCCGACGGCTTGAGCACGGCTACCCGCACCGGCGCGCCCTGGTCGGCCAGCTCCATGCGCAGCACGTCCGAATAGGCCTTGACCGCCGCCTTGGACGCCGAATAGGCGCCCAGGATGGGCACCGGCATCTCGGCGTTGATGGAAGCGATGTTGATCAGCGTCCCGCCGTCGGCGCGCGTGCGCATATGCGCCACGGCCGCACGCGAACCGTAGACCACGCCCCAGTAATTGGTTTCGAACAAGCGCTGATGATCGGTTACAGGCAGCTCGTCCAGGCGCGAGAAGATCACCACGCCGGCATTGTTGATCCAGGTGTCGAAGCCTCCGAATCGCTCCTTGGCGACGGCCACCACCTGCTCCACCTGGTCTTCGCGGCCTACGTCGGCGACCACATAGGCCGCCTGCCCGCCCAGGCGCTGCACTTGCTCGCAAAGCTCGCGCAGCACCTGTTCGTTGCGCGCCACCAGCACCAGGCGCGCGCCGGCCTTGGCCGCGCGCCTGGCCGTGGCCAGCCCGATGCCGGAGGTGGCGCCGGTCAAGACGATGGTTTGTTCCCGCAATGGCTTGTATCGATGTGGCATGAGCGGCTCCTTGTCGTTCGTCCGTGATGCGGGTCCCGCGACCCAGACCCCACGCTAACGAATCGCCACGCCGCTTTCACGAAGGAATGCAAGCGAATCCTGGGCAATGCAACGGCAGCCGCGCGGCGCGCCAAGACGGCGCCGCGGCGACCGCCGCGCCGGCCGGCTAGCCCTGCACCAGGTACTGCGGATAACGCCGGCGGATCTCCTCGACGTGGCTCAAGGTGCCCGACAGGTGCTCGCGCAGCGCCGCCTGGGCGGCGGCGGCATCGCCCGCGGCCAGGGCCTGGACCACGCGCTCGTGATCCCGCACGATCCGCTGGGCCTTGCCGGCCTCGGGCAGGTGCAGGCGGCGCAGCCGGTAGACGTGGCCGTTGAAGCGCTGCTGCAAGGTCCATAGGCCGTCCACCCCGGCGGCCTGGTGCATCTCGCGGTGAAAGGCCTGGTCGGCCGCGAAGAAATCCGTGTAGCGCGCCTGGCGCTGCGCCTGCCGCTGCACCTCGATGTGCCCGCGCAGGCGCGCCAGCAGCAGCGGATCGGCCTTGCCCGCCAGCACGTGCACCACCTCCAGCTCGACCGACTGGCGCAGGAAATGCGCCTGGCGCGCGGCCGCCAGGTCGATCAGGCTGACCGCGGTGGTGTGCTGCGGGTAGATGTCCACCAGCCCTTCGTCGCGCAGCTGGCTGAGCGCATCGCGGATGGGCGTCTGGCTCAGGCCGAAGGACTCGGCCAGTTCGGGGCGCGAGAGCACCGTGCCCGGGGCCAGCTCCAGCGACAGGATGAGTTCGCGCAGTTTTTCCACGACCTGCGGGGCGGCATGGCGCGAGCGGTCCAGGCGCAGGTCGATCGACAACGGTTCCGTAAGCTTCATGGCATGTGTGGGCCTTGCATCGGCGCATTCTAACGGCCCCCCCGCATTGACGCACTAATACATTAGTGTTTTACTTGCCGCACAACAGCAAAACACCCCTCGGAACGACAGGAGACAAAACCATGCCCATGCCCGCCCTGCGCGCACGCATCGCCGCGTGCGCGGCCCTGCTTGCGCTGGCCGCCGGCCTGTCCGGCCCCGCCGCGCAAGCCGCCGAAGACTATCCCCGGCGCCCCATTTCCCTGATCGTGCCCTTCCCGCCCGGCGGCGGCACCGACATCTCGGCCCGGCTGCTGGCCACCAAGCTGGGCAGCCTGACCCAGGGCTCGGTGGTGGTCGACAACCGGCCCGGCGCAGCCGGCCAGATCGCCGCCGACGCGGTGGCGCGCGCCCGGCCCGACGGCTATACGCTGCTGTTCGCCAACTCCGGCATGATGGCCATCAACCCCTGGCTATATACGCTGCAAACCGACCCGGCGGCGGCTTTCGAGCCGGTGTCGCTGTTCTCGGACCTGCCGTTCGCCCTGGTGGTGTCCGACCGCGTGCCCGCCAACACCGTGCAGGAGCTGGTTGCCCTGGCCAAGCAGAAACCCGGCCACTACACCTACGCCAGCTCGGGCACCGGCGGCGCCCCGCACATGGCCGGCGAACTGTTCCAGCAAGCCACCGGCACGCAGCTGCTGCACGTGCCCTACAAGGGCGGCGGCCAGGCCCTGGCCGACCTGGTGGCCGGGCACGTGGACATGCTGTTCGCCTCGGTGCTCGAAACCGTGTCCTACGTGCGCGCCGGCCAGCTGCGCGCGCTGGCGGTCACGGGCGCCGAACGCTCGCCGGCGCTGCCCGACGTGCCCACGCTGGCCCAGGCCGGCGTGGCCGACGCGCAGATCGGCTCGTGGACGGCCGTGCTCGCGCCCAAGGGCACGCCCGAGCCGGTGGTCCGGCGCCTGGCCGAGCTGATCGCCCAGGCGGCCAGCGCCCCGGACGTGCAGGAGACGCTGGTGGTGCAAGGCGCGGCGGCGCGCCACTCCTCGCCGCAAGAGCTGGCGCAGCTGGCCGCCCAGGACCGCGAACGCTTCGGCCGGCTGATCCAGGAACGCCAGATCAAGACCCAATGACTTCCTCACCTTGCGCCCCGCACGGGGCCCTTTCCGCATGACCGCTACCCGACGTATCACCCCCCAGGACCTGCGCAGCGCGCGCTGGTTCGCGCCCGATGACCTGCGCAGCTCCGGCCACCGTTCGCGCACCATGCAGATGGGCTACGCGCCGGAGGAATGGACCGGCAAGCCGGTCATCGCCATCCTGAACACCTGGTCCGACGCCAATCCCTGCCACGCGCATTTCAAGCAGCGCGTCGAGGACGTCAAGCGCGGCATCCTGCAGGCCGGCGGCTTCCCGCTGGAGCTGCCGGCGCTCTCGCTGTCCGAAAGCTACGTCAAGCCCACCACCATGCTTTACCGCAACATGCTGGCGATGGAGGCCGAGGAGCTGCTGCGCTCTCACCCGGTCGACGGCGCGGTGCTGATGGGCGGCTGCGACAAGACCACCCCCGGCCTGGTCATGGGCGCGCTAAGCATGGGCCTGCCCATGATCTACCTGCCGGCCGGCCCGATGCTGCGCGGCAACTACCGCGGCCAATACCTGGGCTCGGGCTCGGACGCCTGGAAATACTGGGACGAGCGGCGCGCCGGCAAGCTCAGCGCCCAGGAATGGATAGAGCTCGAGGGCGGCATCGCCCGCTCCTACGGGCACTGCATGACCATGGGCACGGCCAGCACCATGACGGCCATCGCCGAGGCCATGGGCCTGACGCTGCCCGGGGCCAGCTCCATCCCGGCCGCCGACGCCAACCACATCCGCATGTCCTCGGCCACGGGCCGGCGCATCGTCGAGATGGTCTGGGAAGACCTGCGGCCCTCGCGCATCGTCACGGCCGCCGCCGTGCGCAACGCCGTGGCCGTGGCCATGGCCACCGGCTGTTCGACCAACGCCGTGGTGCACCTGGTGGCGATGGCGCGGCGCGCCGGCGTGCCGCTGACCCTGGACGAACTGGACGCGGCCAGCCGCCACGTGCCGGTGCTGGCCAACATCCGGCCCACCGGCACGACCTACCTGATGGAGGACTTCTACTACGCCGGCGGGCTGCGCGCGCTGATGAGCAAGATGGCCGGCAAGCTGGACCTCTCGGCGCTGACGGTCGCCGGCCGCACGCTGGGCGAGACCTTGCAGGGCGCGCGCTGCTACAACGACGACGTGATCCGCTCGCTGGACAACCCGGTCTATCACGAAGGCTCGCTGGCGGTGCTGCGCGGCAACCTGGCGCCGGACGGCGCGGTCATCAAGCCGGCCGCCTGCGACCCGCGCTTTCATCGCCACCAGGGGCCGGCGCTGGTGTTCGACAGCTACCCCGAGCTCAAGGCCGCGGTCGAGGACGAAAACCTGCCGATCACGCCCGAGCACGTGCTGGTGCTGCGCGGCGCCGGGCCGCAAGGCGGGCCGGGCATGCCCGAGTGGGGCATGCTGCCCATCCCGCGCGCCCTGCTCAAGCAGGGCCATCGCGACATGCTGCGCATTTCCGATGCGCGCATGAGCGGCACCAGCTACGGCGCCTGCGTGCTGCACGTGGCGCCCGAATCGCACGTGGGCGGCCCGCTGGCGCTGCTGCGCACCGGCGACATCGTGCGCCTGGACCTGCCGGCCCGGCGCCTGGACATGCTGGTGGACGAGGACGAGCTGGCGCGCCGCCGCGCCGCCTGGAGCCCGCCCGCGCCCAAGGCCGGGCGCGGCTACGGCTGGATGTTCGCGCGCCACGTGGCCCAGGCCGACAGCGGCGCCGACTTCGATTTCCTGACCACCGACTTCGGCCCGCCCGTGGGCGAGCCCGACATTTTCTGAACAAGGATCCGCATGACCACGCTGTCCCCCCAGGCGCGCCAGGCGCTATCGCACGTCTCCACCGCCACCCTGGCCACCGCCCTGTTCAAGCGCGGCCTGCGCAACCAGTGCCTGCAGAACGTGCACCCGCTGCAGCCGGGTTTGCCCAACATGGTCGGGCCGGCCTATACGCTGCGCTACATCCCGGCCCGCGAGGACCTGAACCCCATCCAGGTGTTCGAGAACCCCGAGCACCCGCAGCGCAAGGCCGTCGAGCAATGCCCGCCCGGCGCCGTGCTCGTCATGGACAGCCGCAAGGACCCGCGCGCCGCCTCGGCCGGCTCCATCCTGGTCACCCGGCTGATGCGCCGGGGCGTGGCCGGCGTGGTCACCGACGGCGGCTTTCGCGACTCGCCCGAGATCGCCCGCCTGGCGATCCCCGCCTATCACCAGCGGCCTTCGGCCCCCACCAACCTGTGCCTGCACCAGGCCGTGGACATCGGCCTGCCGATCGCCTGCGGCGACGTGGCGGTGTTTCCCGGCGACATCATGGTCGGCGATGCCGAGGCCGTGGTGGTGATCCCGGCGGCGATGGCCGAGGAGATCGCGCGCGAGGCCGAACAGATGACCGTATTCGAGGACTTCGTCACCGAGCAGGTGCAGGCCGGCGCCAGCATCGTGGGCCTGTACCCGCCCACCGACCCGGCCATCCGGCAACGCTTCGAGGCATGGCGCCAGCAGCAGGGACGCTGAGGCCGCCGCATTCACGAGCCCGCATGGGGCAAGGAGACACAATGAACACAACACGGATTTTCGGCGGCCTGGCCCGCCTGCTTGCCGGCTTGCTGGCCGGCGCCTGCGCACTGGCGCCGGCGCTGGCGGCCGATGACTGGCCCGCGCGCAAACCCATCACCTACGTCGTGCCTTTCACGGTGGGCGGCTCGACCGACGTGGTCGGCCGCGTGCTGGCGCAGAAGCTGGGCGAGCGCCTGGGCCAGAGCGTGGTGGTGGAGAACCGGCCCGGCGCGGCCGGCGGCATCGGCGCCAGCTACGTGGCCAAGGCCCCGCCCGACGGCTACACGCTGTTTGGCGGCACCATCAGCACCCACGCCATCAACGCCAGCCTGTACAAGAACCTGCGCTACGACCCGGTGGCCGATTTCGAGCCCGTCTCGCTGATCGCCACCTTGCCCAACGTGCTGCTGGTCGATCCCAACCTGGGCGTGGATTCGGTGGCGGACCTGATCGAACTGCTCCGCAAGGACCCGGCCAAGCGCACCTATGCCTCGTCCGGGGCGGGCACCTCCACCCACCTGGCCGGCGCGCTGTTCGCCGACACCATCGGCGTGCCGCTGACGCACGTGCCCTACAAGGGCACGCCGCCGGCCATGGTGGACGTGTCCTCCGGCGCGGTCACCTTCATGTTCGACCAGATGACCGCCGCCCTGCCCCTGCTGCAGCAAGGCAAGCTCAAGCTGCTGGCCGTGACCACGCCGCACCGCATCGCCCTGGCGCCCGACACCCCGACCATGCAGGAGGCCGGCGTCTCCGGCTTCGAGATGGCGTCGTGGCAGGCCGTCTATGCGCCCAAGGGCACGCCGCCGGCCATCCTGGAGCGCCTGGCCCGCGAGATCGGCGAGATCGTCAAGGAGCCCGACGTGCAGGAGCGCCTGGGCAAGACCATGGGCATGGAACTGGTGGGCAGCTCGCCGCAGGCCTTGCGCGAGCTGATGGCCTCGGAGATTCCGCGCTGGGCCGAGGTGGTGAAGAAATCGGGGGCCAGCGTCGAATGAGCCAGATCGCCGAACTATGGATGCCCGGGCCGCTGGCGCCCGCGCTGTCCGAGGCCATCGCGCAGCGCTACCGCGTGCACCAGGGCTGGACGGTGGACGACGTGCCCGCCTACCTGCGCGAGCACGGCCCGCGCATCCGCGCCATCGCCACCAGCGGCCGCCACGGCGCCGACCGCGCGCTGATCGAAAGCCTGCCCGCCCTGGAAGCCATCATCAGCTACGGCGTGGGCTACGACCCCATCGACGTGCAGGCCGCGCACGAGCGCGGCGTGGCGGTCAGCAACACCCCGGGCGTGCTGGATGCCTGCGTGGCCGATACCGCCCTGGCGCTGCTGCTGGCCGTCTCGCGGCGCGTGTGCGAGGCCGACCGCTTCGTGCGCGCCGGACGCTGGCCCAGCGAAGGCTTCGGCCTGGGCGCCAGCCTGGCCGGCAAGCGCTGCGGCATCCTGGGGCTGGGCAACATCGGCCTGCAGATCGCGCGCCGCGCCGAGGCCTTCGGCATGCAGGTGCTGTACGCCAACCGCCAGCCGCGCCCGGATGCCCCGGCGCACTACGGCTATCGGCCCGACGCGGCCAGCCTGGCGCAGGACAGCGACTGGCTGGTGGTGGCGGTGCCCGGCGGCGCGGGCACGCGGCACCTGGTCGATGCGGGCGTGCTGCAGGCGCTGGGACCGCAGGGGCGGCTGGTCAACGTGGCGCGCGGCAGCGTGGTGGACGAGGCCGCGCTGGTGCAGGCCCTGCAACAAGGCACGATCGCCGGCGCGGGCCTGGACGTGTTCGAGCACGAGCCGCAAGTGCCCGCCGCCTTGATGGAAATGGAGCAGGTGGTGCTGCTGCCGCACATCGCCAGCGGCACGCACGAGACGCGCCAGGCCATGGCCGAGCTGTTCCTGCGCAACCTGCACGGCTGGTTCGAGCGGCGCGAGCTGGCCACGCCGGTGCCCCAAGGCAGCGGCGCGCCCGCCCGCGCGGCCCTCAGCCCTTGAGCAGCAGGCTGTTCAGCCGCTTGACGAAAGCGGCCGGATCGGCCAGCTGCGCGCCCTCGGCCAGCTTGGCCTGGTCCAGCAGCAGCTGCGCCCAGTCGCCGAACTCGGCCTCGGGCGCCTCCTGCACGCGCTTGACCAGCGCGTGCTCGGGGTTGATCTCCAGCACCGGCTTGACGTCCGGGGCTTCCTGCCCGGCGGCCTTGAGCATGCGCAGCAGGTGCGGGCTCAGCTCGTGCTCGCCCACCACCACGCAGGCCGGCGAATCGACCAGGCGCAGCGTCACGCGCACTTCCTTGACCTGCTCGGACAGCGCCGATTGCAGGCGCTCGACCAGCGGCTTGAACTGCTCGGCCACTTCCGACTGGCGCTTCTTTTCCTCTTCGTCGGCCAGCTTCTCCAGGTCCAGCCCGCCCTTGGCCACCGAGGCCAGCGGCTTGCCGTCGAACTCGCGCAAGTAGGACAGCATCCACTCGTCCACCCGGTCGGTCAGCAGCAGCACCTCGATGCCCTTCTTGCGGAAGATCTCCAGGTGCGGGCTGTTGGACGCGGCCGTGACGCTGTCGGCCGTCACGTAATAGATCTTGTCCTGGCCTTCCTTCATGCGCGCCACGTAGTCGGCCAGCGACACGGTCTGCGCCCCACCCTCGGTGGTCGTGGACGCAAAGCGCAGCAGCTTGGCGATGCGCTCCAGGTTGCCCGGATCCTCGCCCGTGCCCTCCTTGAGCACCTGGCCGAACTCGGTCCAGAACGCCGCGTAGTCTTCCTTGCGGTTCTCGGCCAGGTCTTCCAGCATGGACAGCACGCGCTTGGCCGAGCCTTCGCGGATGGCGCGCACGTCGCGGCTTTCCTGCAGGATCTCGCGCGAGACGTTCAGCGGCAGGTCGGCCGAATCGATCACCCCGCGCACGAAGCGCAGGTACGAGGGCAGCAGCTGCTCGGCATCGTCCATGATGAACACGCGCCGCACGTAGAGCTTGACGCCGCGGCGCGCGTCGCGGTCCCACAGGTCCATGGGCGCGTGCTTGGGGATGAACAGCAGCTGGGTGTATTCGCTGCGGCCCTCCACCCGGTTGTGCGTCCAGGCCATCGGGTCGTCGTAGTCGTGCGAGACGTGCTTGTAGAACTCGCGGTACTGCTCGTCGCTGATCTCCGACTTGCTGCGCGCCCACAGGGCGTTGGCCTGGTTGACGCTTTCCCACTCCTCGGTCTTGACCTGCTCGGACTTGTCCTTGTCCCACTCTTCCTTGCGCATCTGGATGGGCAGCGAGATGTGGTCCGAATAGCGGCGCAGGATGCTGCGCAGGCGCCAGCCGTCCAGGAACTCGTCCTCGCCCTCGCGCAGGTGCAGGATCACGTCGGTGCCCCGGCCGGCCTTTTCGACCTGGGCCACGGTGAACTCGCCCTGGCCGTCGGACTCCCAGCGCACCGCCTCGCCGGCCGGCAGCCCCGCGCGGCGGCTGACCACGGTGACCTTGTCGGCCACGATGAAGGAGGAATAAAAGCCCACGCCGAACTGGCCGATCAATTGCGCGTCCTTCTGCTTGTCGCCGGTCAGGCGCGAGAAGAACTCGCGCGTGCCCGAACGGGCGATGGTGCCCAGGTTGGCCACCGCCTCGTCGCGCGACAGGCCGATGCCGTTGTCCGACAGCGTGATGGTGCGCGCGTCCTTGTCGAAGTCGATGCGGATGCGCAGCTCGGCATCGCCTTCCATCAGCGCCGGGTTGTCGATGGCCTCGAATCGCAGCTTGTCGCAGGCGTCCGAGGCGTTGGACACCAGCTCGCGCAGGAAGATCTCCTTGTTGCTGTACAGGGAGTGGATCATGAGGTGCAGCAGTTGCTTGACCTCTGCCTGGAAACCCAGGGTTTCGGATGACGTGGCTTGTTCGCTCATGGTTTTATCCGCAAAAACAAGGGGTTGCATAAGAATCCGGACCGGCGCCCAGGCGCCGGGGCCTGGCGGCGCCGCAGCCGCCCCCCTAGGGCGGCCCGGCGGCCAGCCGATTGAGGCCACATGGGGACGCGCGCCGGATTTTCAAGGGCGCTATAATGGCTGACTTCGCTATTGCCACGCGCAGGCGGCGAGCCAGCCGGCTTGCCTGCAAGCTGTGCGCCCCCCTTGCCCGGGTGGTGAAATTGGTAGACGCAGGGGACTCAAAATCCCCCGCCGCAAGGCGTGCCGGTTCGATTCCGGCCCCGGGCACCATCCCCAAATCTTCTGCCAATTCAAGCCGTTAGAAGATTTCTCAGTACAAACCCCGCACCGGGGGATTTTCCTAAAATTGTGGTCAGGTACAGTTTCGGTACAGTGATGCGGCGCTAGCCTCATACCGGAGTACGCATGGCTACGATTGTTAAGACTTCCTCGGGCACTTGGAAAGCCCTCATCCGCAAGACAGGCTGGCCGGCCACGGCCAAGACGTTCCGCACCAAGCGGGACGCCGAAGACTGGGCGCGCCGTACCGAAGACGAAATGGTACGCGGCGTATACATCCAGCGAGCGCCGGCCGAGCGCATGACCGTCGAAGCGGCACTGACCCGCTACCTCAAGGAAGTCACGCCCACCAAGCGGGCCTCGACCCAAGCCGGCGAGCACAAGAAGGCGCAGGTCATCATCCGCCATCTTGGCAAGTACTCGCTGGCCGCCCTGAACGCCGAGATCGTGGCGCAGTTTCGCGACACGCGACTGGCCGGCGACCCGGACAAGCATGGCAAACTACGGCCTCGCAGTAACAACACGGTACGCTTGGAACTGGCACTGCTGGGCCACCTGTTCACCGTCGCGATCAAAGAATGGGGCATCGGCCTGCCCTTCAATCCCGTGTCCAACATTCGCCGCCCTGCCCCAGGCTCGGGCCGCAACCGGCGATTGACTCCCGAAGAACAGACCCGCCTGCTACAAGCCGTCGATAAGCACTCGAACCCGATGTTCGGATGGATCGTCCGCATTGCCGTTCAAACCGGCATGCGGCTGTCCGAGATTGCGACGCTGCGTATTCGGCAAGTGGACATCGAGCGGCGCGTCGTGCGGCTGGAGCACACCAAGAACTCTTCTCCCCGCACCGTTCCTCTGACTGCCGAGGCAACGCGCGTGTTCACCGAGGCCCTTGCCAACCCCGTGCGCCCAGCCGAAACCGAACTGGTGTTCTTCGGCGAACCCGGCCGGGATGGCATACGACGCCCCTACCTGTTCGACAAAGCGTGGACCGATGCCAAGCGAGCAGCGGGCCTTGAAGACTTCCGCTTTCACGACCTGCGGCACGAAGCGGTCAGCCGGTTTGTGGAAGCCGGCTTGAGCGATCAGGAGGTGTCGGCCATCAGCGGCCACAAGTCGATGCAGATGCTCAAGCGCTATACGCATCTTCGGGCCGAAGACTTGGTGCAGAAGCTGGACCGCATTGCGCGGAGCGCGTCGTCCACTTCTAAGAACAGAACTGAAGCCGACCCCCATGCAGAGAACAACGCATAATCGCTCAATTGCGTTGCCATAATGAATAACCGAATGTCTTAACCTACAGAGGAAGCTAGTTTTGCATACCGCTATCAAGATCGTCGCCATCAGCAGCCTTGCTCTTACCCTTGCCGCGTGCGGCAGCGCCAAGGACGCCAACAAGAGTAACTTCAGCAAGGCCATACAGGCATACCTGGACACTCAGAAAGGCCTGTGCGCTGCGATTCCTGCAAAGGGCTTGCCGTTCACCCTGGCGAATCAAGACATGCTGGGTGGCCAGAGCAAGAAGCGCGCCGACGCGTTGGTCGATGCCGGGCTGCTGACGAAGCGAGACACCGAAGTCAAAGCCATGTTTGGCAACAAGATGGAGCCGGCCACCGAGTACCAAATCACTGACACCGGCAAGAAATTCCTCGTCGCCAATGGTGCCAATACGATGGCTGGGCAAGATGCCTTCTGCACCGGCAAGTACACCGTTGTGGAGGTGAACAACTTCACTGAACCCAGCGACATGATGGGCGTAAAGCTGTCGCAGGTGAACTACCGCTACAAGGTAGAAGGTGCAGGTGACTGGGCCAAATCGGAAGGCATACGTGCCAATTACAAGAACTTTCCAGAACAGACTCAGGGAGATATACAGGGTAAGGCGGCTGTCATCCTGACCAACGATGGATGGATGCACGAGCGCCTGTTCAAGCGCGGATAAGCCGCCCTGGCTCAGTTCAAAAACGAAAGGCCTTTCACCTGCGAGTGAAGGGCCTTTTCTTTGATTCTACGCCGATCTGCGTGGTGGTTGGGGTTGCAGAACGACCCAAAGGTGACTGTTTGAGCGCCTCTTCCCCAGCCGCCCATGCCTCTGCTTCCGACTCTAAATGTGAAAATTAGAAACTCATATTTGCTATAGTTTGTTCACCAGAGGCTGGCGGGGTTTCCCAACGCAGGGGCAATCCACATCCAGGAGAAAGCCGTGCCCAGGTATCCCCCGGCCCAGTTTATCGCGCAGGTTTTGATTAATACATTACGTTGCGACCTCTAGGAGACACCATGCCCCTTTGCGGCGTTGAAATCAAAGGCAGCGAAGCGATCTTCGCCGTAGTCGAGGTTGTTGATGGTCATTGGAAGCACATTCCGACGGAAACGAAGCGCATCGCCTTGAACGACGATGACGACGCGAAGAATGTCCGTTCGTTTGCGGACCTCATCGCCGGGTTTCTTCGGGACAACAAGCTGACCGAAGTCGCGCTCAAGAAGCGCGGGAAGAAGGGGGAATTCGCCGGGGGGCCGACAACCTTCAAGATCGAAGGCGTTTTCCAACTCAACCGGGACTGCTCAGTTCAGCTAATCTCAGCCCCAACCATTGCCGCGCAGGACAAAAGGCACAATTTCGTCATCCCTACTACCTTGAACAAGTACCAAGTTGAGGCATTCCGAACCGCTTGCGCCGCGCTTGCTCAGCGCCTTCCAAAAGTATGACCAAGCTGTATATCGAAGGCTCAAGCGCGCCCGTTGAGATCAAGACGTCACTGATAGAGTTCTCCAAAAGTATCGAGTTTCACCGCGAAGACTCAAAGGCGGAAAACGGCTACGTCTTCTTTGGCACTAACCGCGTAACGGGTACGCTCGTCACTCTCAAGTACTACTACTGGGGTGGCAAAGCAGAGTACCACGCTGAGCCCCGACAACTTGCCCAGATTGACGCACAGAACGTCCTCAAAATTCTGGACGCGGGGCTCATCGATGCAAAGTGGGCGTACTTCATGACCCCCACTTGTACTGGCGGCGATCTAGACCTTGTTCTGGAGTCAAGCCCACTGGGATTGAAGGCGGCGCTTGAGTACACGTATCAAACCCTCTCGGGTTTGAGCCATCTCCATGGGAGTCGTTTCCTCCATCGCGACATTAAGCTCGCAAACTTGTACTTGACTGAAGGTGGTTCCGTTGTCATTGGCGATTTCGGCTCAGTGAAGCGATTGCCCGAGGCAGCCTCAACAATTCCTGCATCAAGCCATTCGCTAGCTTATCGACCGCCGGAAACAGTAATCACTAACTCGTACGGTATTCCCGGAGATATCTATCAATGCGGTTTGGTCCTCTACCAGCTACTCGGTGGAACGCTTTCATACGACGGCCTCGCGTGGCTAAACAGGCGGGAACTCGTTCAGTTAGAGACGCTCGCAACGCCGTCGGATAAGGGAGACTTTATTGACCGCTGTATCAAGGCAAAGATCGCGGCGGGAAAAGCGACAGACCTCACGTCCTTACCACCCTGGGTTCCAAAGTCAATTCGCCGGATCATTAACAAGGCCTGCCACGTTGACGCAGCACAACGCTTTCAGACCGCCTCAGCGTTCATGGCCAAGATCCATGAGGTTCGTCCGTCTGTTCCCGACTGGCAGGTGATCGAAGGCTGTCCAACACTTATTGCCAAGACTAGCTACAGGATCGTCAGTGGTGACGAGGGTTACTCCGTTCAGAAGCGGGCGAGAGCTGACTGGCGTAACGAAAATACTATCGCTGGTTCGACTCTCGAAGAGTTAGTCGAAAGCATCGCACAGAAGGTTTAGGCGCCAGCGCATGCGCTAAGCGTCCGCTTTCATTTTCTCTTACTGGCTGCTTTTGGCCGAATTCGGCCGCATGTCTTCCTGAGCGAATCATCCCCGCCTACACGGCAACCGAGTAGCACGCAAGATCATCAAGTCCTCGCGCTGGCTGCTCCTGCGCAATCCCGAAAACGTCAGGCGAAAAGCCTTCCCCGGAAATCGGTGATGAACCTCTTTTTCCATATCAGTTCACTTCTCTGATCCGCCCGTTTGTCGGGCCTTTGAAGGCTGCGCCATGTATTCCAGAGGTAGCAGAATGGCATTAGCGTGGCCATGTATTGACCCAGTGAAATCCTGCTCACGTCATAATCGAGGAAGTTGACGATGAGCATGAAGATGGAAGAGGACATCAAACGCTGGACAGCCAAGCGCAAGAGCGCGCTGGTGCTGGACATCATTCAGGGCAAGACCACCGTGGCCGAGGCGAGCCGTCAGTACGACCTGTCGCCCTCGGAAGTCGAGCAGTGGGTCGACGATGGCAAGCGTGGCATGGAGAACGCCCTGCGCGCCAATCCGCAGGACGTGCGCGAACAGTACGAACGCCAGCTCAAGGACCTGCAAGAGGCCTATGGCGAAGCGATGCTGGAGCTGCGAGCCAGAAAAAAATTGCAGTCCCTGCTGGGCGAGGACGAGAAGTGATCGAGACGATCCGCCAGGGACTGCAAGCCGACGGCATCACCGTCTCGATCACCAAGCTGTGCCGCTGGTTCGGCGTG
>NZ_JBANET010000031.1:0-33212 GCF_037026685.1 Orrella sp. JC864
CCGCCAGGGTGCCCGGGGCGGGGCGCTGCCGCGTCCGGGCCGCCGGCCGGCTTCAGTCGTAGCTGTTGCTGTCGTTCATCTCGAACATGGGGTCGGGCGCGGCGTGCCGGCGCGTCAGGCGCGTGCCGTCCGGGCCCATGTACAGGTGCATGAGCGAGTTCCAGACGTGGTTCTCGCGATAGCGGTAGGCCCACACCACCTGGCGCACCGAAGGCATGCCCACGCGCTCGATCACGGCCGGGGGGCCGAACTCGCACAGGATGCGCTCGGCCGTCCAGTGGCCCTGGTCCAGGCGCTTGAAATATTCGTCCGTGAGGATGGGCTCGACCGGCCCGACGCGGCCGTCGGCCGTGGTGCGGGTGCCCCAGGCATACTGCCCGTAGGGCTGCTGCGACCACACCAGCCTCTGGCCGCCGTCGGGCAGGGGGCAGGCGTGGGTGGGCGCGCCGAAGCGGCCCTGCACCTGGGCCAGGGGCGTGCCGGGCTCGACCTGCTCGATGTTGGCGCAGCCGGCCGCGGCCAGCGCCGCCAGGCCCAGGGCCAGCCAGGCGCCGCGCCGGCGCGATGGCAGGGCTAGACAAGGAAAAAGCGTCGGGCGCATGGTCGGTCTCCTGAAAAAAGGCAGGACGCGCGGCAGGGCGGGCCTATTCGCTGCCCCCGCTGCCCGGGCCGTTGGACGCGGCATTGGGATCGTCGTTGCTTTCGTAGCGGCGTGCCGTCTTGCCGTCCGGGCCCATGTGCACCGTAAGGAGGGACGGCCAGCCGCCGCGGTTCTTGTAGCGGTAGTTCCAGACTGTCTGGCGCGCCTGGCCGTGCCCGACCTCGCGGATCTCTGCGGGCGGGCCGAATTCGCAGCGCACCCGCTCGGCGGGCCAGTAGCCCGAGGACAGGCGGGCGAAGTTCTCGTCGGTCAGCAGCGAGCGGACCGCGCCGGTCTTGCCGTCGGGGGCCACGTCCACGCCCCAGGCGTACTGGCCCAGGGGCTGGCGCGACCAGATCAGGCGCTCGCCCGCGCCCTCGGGCAGGGGGCAGCGGGCCGTCGGCTCGCCGTAACGCTGTTGTATCTCCGCGACGGGCGTGCCGGGCTCGAGCTCGTCCATCAAGGTGACGCAGCCGGCCAGCACGCTGGCCGCGGCCAGCAGGCCGGCACGGGCGGAAATATGGAGTAAGCGGGTCATGGGCAGGTTCCTGGAAGGTTCCCGGGGGCCGGCGCCGACAGCTGCGCCGATGTAGCCGGGGATGTCCATTCTAGCGAATAGGATATAATCACGGGTTCCATACGCGCCTTGGGTGTGAAACCGCTGGTTTGCTCCGGGCTTGCTTTGTAAGCCGGGCACCCCGCGCGTATTGGTTTTTTTGCGTTTTCCCTTTTTCGGGCCGGCCGCCTGCCGCGGCCTGGCCTATCTACCACGTCAGGGCTCCTCGGCCCTGTCGCCAGTCTCCAGAGGATAAAAAATGGCAGTTTCCGATATCAACAAGTCTGACATCGTCTCGCAGTTCCAACGCGCCCAAGGCGACACCGGCTCGCCCGAAGTCCAGGTCGCGCTGCTGACGGCCCGCATCAACGAGCTGACCGGCCACTTCAAGACCCACATGAAGGATCACCATTCGCGCCGTGGTCTGCTGCGCATGGTCAGCCGCCGCCGCAAGCTGCTCGACTACCTCAAGGGCCGCAACCCCGACGCTTACCGCGCTCTGATCGAAAAGCTCGGTCTGCGCAAGTGATCGTTTCGCCCGGGGCCGGTTCCCCATGATGCCAGCCGTGGCCGGTGCGACCGTCGTCGCATCGCCCACGGCTTTTTCCTTTGCAAGGACGCACCAATATGTTCAACAAAGTCACCAAGTCGTTCCAGTACGGCCAGCACACCGTGGTGCTGGAAACGGGTGAGATCGCCCGCCAGGCCTCCGGCGCCGTCGTGGTTTCGATCGAGGACACCGTCGTGCTGGCCACCGTCGTGGCCGCCAAGAAGCCCAAGCCGGGCCAGGATTTCTTCCCCCTTACCGTCGACTACATCGAGAAGACCTACGCGGCCGGCCGCATCCCCGGTGGCTTCTTCAAGCGCGAAGGCAAGCCCTCCGAGAAGGAAACCCTGACCTCGCGCCTGATCGACCGCCCGCTGCGCCCGCTGTTTCCCGAGGGCTTCTACAACGACGTGCAGGTCATCATCCACGTGCTGTCGGTCAACCCGGAGATCGATCCGGACATCGCCGCCATGATCGGTTCGTCGGCCGCGCTGGCCATCTCGGGCATTCCCTTCAACGGCCCCATCGGCGCGGCCCGCGTGGGCTACCTCGACGGCCAGTACGTCATCAACCCGACCGCCACGCAACTCAAGGATTCCAAGCTGAACCTGGTCGTGGCCGGCACCGAGAACGCCGTGCTGATGGTCGAGTCCGAGGCCCAGGAGCTCTCCGAGGAAGTCATGCTGGGCGGCGTGGTCTACGGCCACGAGCAGCAGCAGGCCGTCATCAACGCCATCCACGAGCTGGTGGCCGAGGCCGGCAAGCCCGAGTGGGACTGGCAGCCCGCCCCGCGCGATGAAGCCTTCATCGCCAAGGTCGAGGCCGCGGCCAAGGAAGGCCTGGCCGCCGCCTACCAGCTGCGCCAGAAGCAGGAGCGCACTGCCAAGCTGCGCGAGGTCTACGCCGACGTGCTGGCCAAGCTGGCCGAGCAGCTGCCCGAAGGCGAGAAGCTGGACCCGGTCGCCGTCGAGAACGTGCTGTTCGACCTGGAGGCCAAGCTGGTGCGCGGCCAGATCCTGAACGGCGAGCCCCGCATCGACGGGCGCGACACCCGCACCGTGCGTCCCATCAGCATCAGCCTGGGCGTGGTGCCGCGCGCGCACGGCAGCGCGCTGTTCACCCGGGGCGAGACGCAGGCCCTGGTGATCGCCACGCTGGGCACCAAGCAGGACGAGCAGATCATCGACGCGCTGATGGGCGAGTACCGCGACCGCTTCCTGATGCACTACAACATGCCGCCTTTCGCCACCGGCGAGACCGGCCGCGTGGGCGTGCCCAAGCGCCGCGAGATCGGCCACGGCCGCCTGGCCAAGCGCGCCCTGGTGGCGCTGCTGCCCGAGCCCGAGGAATTCCAGTACACCATCCGCCTGGTCTCCGAAATCACCGAATCCAACGGCTCCTCGTCGATGGCGTCGGTGTGCGGCGGCTCGCTGGCCATGATGGACGCCGGCGTGCCGGTCAAGGATCACGTGGCCGGCGTGGCCATGGGCCTGATCCTGGACCAGGGCAAGTTCGCCGTGCTGACCGACATCCTGGGCGACGAGGATCACCTGGGCGACATGGACTTCAAGGTGGCCGGTACCGTCAACGGCATCACCGCGCTGCAGATGGACATCAAGATCCAGGGCATCACCAAGGAAATCATGCAGGTGGCGCTGGCCCAGGCCCGCGACGGCCGCCTGCACATCCTGGAGAAGATGCGCGAGGCCATTGACGGTTCGCGCACCGAGCTGTCCACCTTCGCGCCGCGCATGCTTAGCATGAAGATCAACCCCGAGAAGATCCGCGACGTGATCGGCAAGGGCGGCGCCACCATCCGTGCGCTGACCGAGGAAACCGGCACGCAGATCGACATCTCGGACGACGGCACCATCGTCATCTCCAGCGCCGACCTGGACCGCGCCCGCGAGGCCCAGCGCCGCATCACCGAACTGACCGCCGACGTCGAGGTCGGCCAGGTCTACGAAGGCTCGGTGCTGCGCCTGCTGGACTTCGGCGCCATCGTGCAGGTGCTGCCCGGCCGCGACGGCCTGCTGCACATCTCCGAGATCGCCAACTACCGCATCGCCAACATCAACGACGTGCTCAAGGTTGGCCAGTCGGTGCGCGTCAAGGTGATCGAAGCCGACGACAAGGGCCGTCTGCGCCTGTCGGCCAAGGCCATCGGCGGCATCGAGGCCCAGGGCGGCCCCGCCGCTCCGGCCCCGGCCGAGACGCACAGCGAACCGCAAGCCTGACGAGGGCCGCGAGCCACGAAACGGCGCCTTCGGGCGCCGTTTTTTTTAGCAAGACCGGCACGCCCGCCAAACCGCGCGCGCCGGATGCGCAAGCGGCTTATTTCGCCGGAATCCCCAGGCCCGGCGGCGCCAGCTCGAATCCCTCGAAGCGGAACGCGGGGCTGACGGTGCAGCCCACAAGCGTCCACTTGCCCGTCGAGCGCGCCGACTGCCAGGCATGTGGCGCGACGATTGCCTGCGGGGCATGGCCGCCCAGGACATCCGGGCCAAGTATCACGCGGCTTGCCGGGCCTTCGGTCGTATCTGCGGTCTCCAGCACCAGGGGTGCGCCGGCGTGGAAATGCCATATCTCGGTCGCATCGATGCGATGCCAGTGGCTGACTTCGCCTTCCTTCAAAAGAAAAAGGATGGAAGTGCCGCTGGGCCGCCCCGCCGTGGACGGGGCGATCCAGGTCTGGCGGTAGTGCCCGCCTTCCGGGTGGGGCGCCAAGCCAAGTTTTTCGATGATCCGGTCCGCTTCCATGGCCTTGCTCCGCGTGCGCATAGATGTCCTGCGGCATGGTAACCGCTGCCGCCGGCCGGCGGGCCACTCTACAATCGTCCGCATTCGGACAATGCGAGTGACGGCTATGACGATTTCCACCCCCGAACAAGGCGAGCAGGCGTCGGTGGCCGAGCTGCTGGCCGAGCGCTACGGCAGCCAGGCCTGCGCCCCCGCCGTGGCGCACAACGCCATCGTCGCCCACATCCTGCGGCACCGCTCCGTGCGGGCCTTCCTGCCGCGGCCCTTGCCGGCCGAGGTATTGCCCACCATGCTGGCCGCGGCGCAATCGGGCTCGACCTCGTCCAACCTGCAGGTCTGGAGCGTGGTGGCCATCGAGGATCCCTCGCACAAGGAAAGGCTGTCGGCATGGGCCAACGACCAGGCCTTCGTGCGGCAGGCGCCGCTGTTCCTGGTCTGGCTGGCCGATTATGCGCGGGCGCGCCGGCTGGCCAGCCTGCAGGGCGCGCAGATCGACGGCGGCGACTACGTCGAATCGGTGGTGCTGGGTGCGGTGGATACGGCCATCGCCGCGCAGAACGCCATGCTGGCCGCCGAGTCGCTGGGGCTGGGCGCGGTCTATGTGGGCGCGATCCGCAGCCACGTCAGCGAGATCGCCAAGGACCTGAAGCTGCCCCCGCATGTGTTTCCCGTCTTCGGCATGGCGGTGGGCTATCCCGACCAGGCCGTGCCCGCCCACATCAAGCCGCGGCTGCCGCAGTCGGGCGTGCTGCACCGCGAGCATTACGATGCAGGCGCGCAGGAGCAAGCCGCGCAGATCTACGACCGCGCGCTCGATGCGTTCTGGAAAAAACAGTCCATTTCGCATCCTTTGTGGACCCGGCACATCGTGCGCCGCCTGACCGCCAACCCGGCCGACCGCCGCTACGCGCTGCGCAGCGTGCTCAACGAGCTGGGCTTTCCCCTGCGCTGAAAGGCGCGCGCGGGCCGCGCATTTTTTTATGATGGGGCCTGCGAGCAAGCGGCGGCCCGGCCCGGGCCGCCGCCTTCCCGGACGGAGCCCATGAGCGATTCCTTGACCGCGTTTGCGCCGGTGGCTGGCGGGCGCCATCTTCTTGTCATCGACGCCCAGAACGATTTCTGCGACATCGCTGGCGCGGCCCTGCCGGTGCCCGGCGCCGACGCCGACATGCGGCGGCTGGCCGAATTCGTGCGCCGGCACGTCGATGCCATCGACGATATGACGCTGACGCTGGACAGCCATTACCGCATCGACATCGCGCACCCGGGATTCTGGCGCACCGGCGAGGGCGGCGCCGTGGCGCCCTTCACGCCGGTCAGCGCCGAGCAGGTGCGCGCCGGCCAACTGCTGCCGCGCCAGGCCCAGGCCCTGCCGCAGGTGCTGGCCTATCTCGATGCGCTGCAGGCGCGCGGGCGCTATCGGCACATGGTGTGGCCCGTGCACTGCGAGCTGGGCTCCTGGGGGCACGGCTTGCACGCCGAACTGGCCGATGCCTGCCGCCTGTGGGAGGACCGCCATGGCCGCCAGGCGGTCAAGATACTGAAGGGCGCCAATCCCTGGACCGAGCACTACAGCGCCATCGAAGCCGAGGTGCCGGACCCGGGCGACCCGGCCACCGGCACCCATCATGCGCTGCTCGATCGCCTGGCCGCCAGCGGCGAGCTGCTGGTCGCGGGCGAGGCCGGCAGCCATTGCGTCAAGGCCACCGTCGAGCACGTGGCGGCCTATCGGCCGGCCATCCCGCTGGTATTGCTGACCGATGCCATGAGCCCGGTGCAGGGCTACGCGCAAGAGCAGGCGCGCTTTCTGGCCGGGATGGCTGCCCGCGGGGCGGTGCTGGCCGCCACCGGGACGGCGCTGGGGCAGGCGGGCCGGCGGCCTTGCCGGGCATGAGGGCGGCCGCGCCCGCCGCGCTTGTCCTGGCCCTGGCCGGCGCATTGGCGGGCGCCGGTTGCGCCGCCCCGCCGGGCGCTGCCGCCCCCGACGGCCGCACGCCCCGCACCGAGGCCATGTCGGCCGACCAGCTCGGCCAGACGGATTTCAACCGCACCGTCACCATCGCCATGCGCGACAACCTGGCCAGCCTGGACGTGCTGCTGGACAAGTTCTACCGCCGCAATCCCAGCCAATGGCGCAAGTCGGGCGCTCCCGACATGCAAACCGCGATACGGCGCGTGCAGTCGTCCATGCGCAGCGGCAGGCCGCCGGCGGGACTGGGCGGCCTGCGCGACATCCAGATCCTGGCGGTGGCGCTGGACCCGGCCTATCCGGGCGATCGCGTGGCCGCCTTCGTCTACGGACTGGCCGATACCCTGATCGCCGCGCACGGCGGCAAGACGCGCTTTTATGCCACCGACATGCTGGACGGCCAGCATGTCTTTAACGCCGCGCGCAACGTCGAGGCGGCCGCCTGGATGCTCGGCAGCCGCCGCGACCCGCAAGGCCAGCCGCTGCTGCTGGCCAACGAGATCAGCGAGCAGGGCAGCAACCTGAGCTTCGAGCGCGAGTTCGGCGCGCTGATCGGCCGGCTGGACCTGATTGCCAACCTGCTGGGCGAGAACACCCGCCGGGTGGGCATAAACTACGCGCAAGGCTTGATGTTCTTCTCGTTCCTGCCCGTGCGCTGAGTCGGCCCGCAAGCCGCCGGCGGACGGCTTACCGGATGCCCGTACATGATCGATCTGGACGCGGTGCGCGCCGCGCACAACCGCCTGGCCGGCCAGGTGCTCAACTCGCCGTTTTCCCTTTCGCGCACGCTGTCGGACATCCTGCAGGCCGAGATCTGGCTCAAGTTCGAGAACCTGCAGTTCACCGCCTCGTTCAAGGAGCGCGGGGCGCTCAACCGCATGCTTGCCTTGTCCGAGCACGAGCGGCGCCAGGGCGTGCTGGCCGTGTCCGCCGGCAACCACGCGCAAGGCGTGGCCTACCATGCGCAGCGCATGGGCGTGCCCGCCGTCATCGTCATGCCGCGCTTCACGCCCACCGTCAAGATCGCCAATACCCGCCGCTTCGGCGCCGAAGTGGTGCTGGCCGGCGACAGCTTCGACGATGCCAAGGCCCACGGGCTGGCGCTGGCGCAATCGCGCGGCCTGACGCTGGTGCACCCCTACGACGACGAGGCCGTCATCGCCGGGCAGGGTACCGTGGGCCTGGAAATGCTGCAGGCCCGGCCGGACCTGGACATGCTGGTCGTGCCCATCGGCGGCGGCGGCCTGATCGGCGGCATCGGCGCCGTGGCCAAGGCCTTGCGGCCCGGCATCGAGGTGGTCGGCGTGCAGACCGAACGGTTCCCCGCCATGTATGCGCTGCGCCACGGCCAGGCGCCCGAGACCGGGCACTACACCATCGCCGAGGGCATCGCCGTCAAATCCCCCGGCCAGATCACGCGCCAGCTGGTGGCTCGCCACGTCGACCGCATCGAGCTGGTATCGGAAAGCGATATCGAGCACGCCATCGTGATGCTGCTGGAGATCGAAAAGACCGTGGTCGAGGGCGCCGGCGCCGCCGGGCTGGCGGCCCTGCTGCACGCGCAAGACCAGGGCGGCAGCCGCTACCGCGGCAAGCGTATCGGCCTGGTGCTCTCGGGCGGCAACATCGATCCCTTGATGCTGGGCGAGCTGATCGAGCGCGGCATGGTGCGCGCCGGCCGCCTGGCGCGCATCCGCGTGGACCTGCGTGACCTGCCCGGGGCGCTGGCACGCGCCACCGCCTTGATCGCCCAGGCGCATGCCAACATCGCCGAGGTGCATCACCAGCGGGCCTTCACGCTGCTTCCGGTGCAGAACGTGGAAGTCGATTTCGTGATCCAGGCGCGCGGGCACGACCACGTGCAGGAAGTGATCGATCGCCTGAACGCCGAGGGCTTCCGGGCGCAGCGGCACGACCACTGACCGCGCCTGGTGAGCGTCCGACGGGCGTCCGAGCAGCGTCCGACAGGGCGTCCCATCAGCGTCCGACGGGTGTCCGAGCAGCGGCCCGACCGGCAGGCCCGCACGAGCGTTTCAAGGCTGGGGCTGGCCGCCAGCCAGGCGGGCGAGCCGGAACAGCCGTTCGCGCCTGAGCGCCTGCGCCATCGGCTCGGCTTGCCCGCCCAGCGCCACGGCATCGTCGGCCATGCCCGCCAAGGCGCGCAAGGTCGCGTGCGCATCGTGTTCCCAGCACCGGACCAGCAAGCGGTCCGGATCGAGCGCGCGCAACTGCATGCGGCGCAGTTCCGAGCGGTTGAAGTCCTTCAGGTTCCAGGTGGCGATGAGCACCTCGCGGCCCGCGCCGCGCGCCTGGGCGGCCCGGGCCGCGGCAATCACGTGCCAGTCCTTGGGGTCGCTGTAGCGCAGGTCCGCCTCGAATGCGGTGGTGTCGCCGCAGTCGGCCGCGGGAAACGCCTGCTGCATGCGCCGCCACTCGTCTTGCAGCCGTTCGGGCGCGATGGCCCAGATCCGCGCCGCGTTGCGCTGCCATTCGCCCGCGATGCGGTCCGTCCATAGCGGCGCCAGCAAGCCCGCCTCGGCCAGCCGCAGGCACAGCCGGCGCACGATGCCCGACATGAGCACGCAGGCATCCAGCACGACGTGGGGAACAGAAGGAATATTCATCGGTGTCCTGGCGCGACACGTCGCAACGTGGATATGCCAAAAGTGTCTCATATTCCGCAGTGCTCCCGCGCGCGCGCCGCATGCGGCGGGCGCGAAGCACATCGACGCAAGCCCGCCGCACCTGTTACACCGCCGCCAGAAAATTGCGCCCGCCCAGCCACTACACTGGTTCAGTTGCCTTTCAGCCTGCCGATCTGGTTCGGCAGCCGCCGTAGCGCCTTGCGCCAGCCTCGCCAGGCGTGACGAGATGCCTGGAACGACATGCTCATCAAAAGAAGTCCTACCGCCAGTGGTTCGGTCGCGCTCTATCTCCTGGATCTCGGAGCGGGAAGGTACGCGTGGGAGCTAAAGATGTTCGACCTTGCCGGCGTCGCGCTGGGAAGCCGCCAGTCCGACAGCCATTTCAGCTCTCCTGCGCAGGCGCTCGAATCGGGCTTTAATGCACTTGACGTGGCACAGGCCGGCTGACCTCGGGTTCCAGGAGAATCGCATGCACTGCCTGGGCCAGCAGGTCGATGGAAAATGGCTTGGCCAGGACCCGGGCGTTGAGCAGCGTGCCCGACAGCACGGGCTTGGCGACCGCATGGCCCGTCATCAGCAGCAGTTTCAGGCCCGGGATACGCGTAAGCGCATGCTCGGCCAGCTGCCTGCCGTTGGTGCCGCCCGGCAGGCCGATGTCCGTCACGAGCAGGTGCACCGTGCGATGGTGCTCCAGTATGGCGATCGCGCTTTGCGCGTCGCGCGCCTCGATCACCTCGTAGCCCAGCGCGCTCAGGCTTTCCTTGAGCAAGGGGCGGCTGGCGTCGTCGTCTTCCACCAGCAGGATGCAATAGGCCTGGGCGGCCACCGGCCGGCGGGTGTCGGGCTCGCACGTCTCGTGCACGTCCGCGGCGCGCCGGTCGCGCGGCAGCAGGATATTGAAGGTCGTGCCTTCGCCCAGCTGGGTATGGACCGAGACGTGGCCGTCGGACTGCTTGACGAAGCCGTGCACCATCGACAAGCCCAGGCCGGTGCCTTCTCCCACCAGCTTGGTCGTAAAGAAAGGCTCGAAGATATGCGCCAGCACGTCCTCGGGGATACCGGTGCCCGTGTCACTGACCGAGATGCCGACGTATTGGCCGGGACGCACGTCCGGGTAACGGGAAACGTAGCCGTCTTCTAGCACCGCGTTGCCGGTCTTGATGACGATGGTGCCGCCGTGGGGCATGGCATCGCGCGCGTTGATCACGAGGTTGAGCAGGGCGTTCTCCAGCTGGCTGGCGTCGCAGTGCACCGGCCACAGGTCCGGCGCCAGGGCGAATTCGATGCGTATCCGCTCGTCTACGCTTTTCTCCAGCAGGCTGGCGCAACCTCCGATCAGCGCATTGACGTCCAGGCGGCGGTTGTTCAGGGCCTGGCGCCGCGAAAAGGTCAGCAGGCGCTGGGTCAACGAAGCGGCGCGGGTGACCGCCTGCTGGGCGATGTCGACGTAGCGCAGGGACTTTTCCGTGTCGTGCCCCGAGGCCAGCGACCTGCGCAGCAGGGCATGGGCGCTGACCACGCTTTGCAGCATGTTGTTGAAATCGTGGGCAATGCCGCCGGTCAGCTGGCCGATCGAATGCATCTTCTGGACCTGGTTCAGCGAATGCCGCATTTCGTTGTGCTCGGCCTGCAAGGCGTAATAGCGGCTGACGTCCTGCACGCAGTTCACGTAGCCGGCCAGCCTGCGTTCGCTGTCGAAAAGTGGCGTCAGGTTCGCCAGTATCCGGACCCGGCTGCCATCGGGCCGCTGCACCACCGCTTCCATGTCCTGGATGGGCCTGCCGTCGACCAGCACGCGCGCCAGCGGGCTTTGCGCATGAGGCATGTAGTTGCCCGCCGCGTCGTAAAGCCGGTGCGCGCCGCAAAACCGCTCCTGGGGGTCGCCCGGCGCAGGCCGGCGGCCCCAGAGGGTCGCGGCCTTTTCGTTGTAGGCGACGACCAGCCCGCTCGCGTCGCAGACATATACCGCGACCGGAAAGTTCTCCAGCACCGCGGGGTTGAAATAGCGGGTCCAGTCGAAAGGCTGGGTACTTAATGGGACGCTGTCTGTCATACAGGCACGATGAGGGAGCGATGTCCGGGAAGAACGGTCGGAATCCATCATAGCTTGGGCTATTGCGGATTTCAGCCCGGGTGTATTATCCGCGCGCGAGCGCGACGCGCGCGTACCGGCCCGGCGCCTGTCCCACATGCCTGTTGAACGCCGTGCTGAACGTGCTGGCCGATCCGTAGCCGACCCGCTCGGCAATCGCCGGGATGGCGGCATTGCCCTGGCGCAGAAGGTCCTTGGCCAGCGTCATGCGCCAGGCCCGCAGGTAGTCCATGGGCGTCATTCCCACGGTGCGCGTAAAGCGCGCGAAGAAGGCCGATCGCGACAGGGCGGCCCGCCTGGCCAGTTCGGGCACTGTCCAGCGGCGCGCAGGATCGCCGTGCATCAGCCGCATCGCCTTGGCGATCTTGGCGTCGGCCAGGCCGCGCAGCAGGCCGGCCGGCGCATCGGCCCCGGCCGTGGCGCGCAGCGCCTCGACCAGCAGCAACTCCACCAGCCTGGCCAGCGCCAGCTCGCGGCCGGGGCGCTGGGCAAGCGACTCTTGCCGCACCATTTCCACCAGCTGCGCGAGCTTGGGTGCGCTCCGGACATGCAATAGCGCCGGCAGCAGGGACACCAGCAATGCCGCGTCCGGCGAGTCCAGAAGAAAGTAGCCGCCCAGCATGCGCACATCGGGCCGACCGCCACGCCTGCCGTGGCGCACTTCGCCCCTGGGGGCCGGCGCGGTCTTGGGATCGACGCGGGCTGGCGCGACCGGCTCGAAACCCGACAGCGTGAAGCCGGGCGTGGCCGGCAGCAGCACGAAATCGCCCGCCGCCAGTGTGATGGTGGGGTGCCCCTGGACGGCCAGCAGGCAAGCGCCTTCGAGCACCGTGCAGAAGCTGGGCTGGCCGAAAGGCGCGTAGCGCACGCCCCAGCGGCCCGCGCCGCTGATGATCTTGCTGAACACGGTCCTGGGGCGAAGCAGGGAGATGATTTCCGAAAGCGGATCGGCCACAGGGGCGGCAGCCATGGCAGGACTTTTGCAAATGAAATACGGATTCCGGATTGTAGAGAGTCCTGCAAGGGCTGGATATGCTGTGGCCACTTCACCCCCCTTCAGGAAAGGAACACCATGAAAACCGTGCTGATCACCGGTTGCTCGTCCGGCTACGGGCTGGCCGCCGCGCTGCATTTCCACGCCCAGGGCTGGGAGGTCGTCGCCACCATGCGCAAGCCCCAGGAGGGCCTGCTGCCGCGTTCGCCCCGGCTGCGCGTGGTGCCGCTGGACGTGACCCGGCCCGACAGCATCGCCGCTGCCTTGCGGGAAAGCGGTCCGGTGGACGTGCTGGTGAACAATGCCGGGCTGGGCTTGTTCGGCGCCTTCGAAGCCACCCCCATGGCGACCGTGCGCGAGATCTTCGAGACCAACACCTTTGGCACGATGGCCATGACGCAGGCCGTGCTGCCGCAGTTCCGCGCGCGCCGCAGCGGAGTGATCGTGAACGTGACTTCCAGCGTGGCGCTTGCGCCGTTTCCGCTGGTGGCGGCCTACACCGCCAGCAAGACCGCCATCGAAGGCTTTACGGATTCGCTGGCCCTGGAGCTGCGGCCGTTCGGCGTGCGCGCCAGGCTGGTGCAACCCGGCTACGGGCCGGGTACGCGCTTTGCCGAAAACGGCCGCGAACGCATGCAGGGGCTGGTCCCGGAGCCCTACGCCGCGTTCGCGCAGGCCAGCCTGGCCGTCCTGACCCGCCCCGGCCCCGTCACGCAGGCGTCCGATGTGGCGCAAGCCGTATGGCAGGCCGTGCACGACGAGTCCGGCGCCTTGCGTTTTCCGGCGGGCGCCGATGCCCGGGCGCTGGCGCAGGCGGCCTGAACGGGCGGGCGGCCCGGCCTTGTGCGAGAGGGGCAGGCTGCAGCCATCGAACGGTGGCGTTCGTGCGAACGTCATTTTCATTTAGTTACGTAAATGACGGCGGGCCTGCCGCTATGCTGTGAGCCGCAGTGCCTTCGGCCGCCCAGGCGGCCGTTTTCCACGGTCCGCAGCATCGCTGCACTTTGCGAAAGGAAATCAGCATGAGCATCTTCAAGGCCATCCTGGGCAAGATCTTCCCCTCCAGCCACCCCGCCAACACCGCCGAAGCGGCGGCGGCCCCCGCTGCGGCCCCGGCTCCTGCCGAAGCGGCGCCGCCGGCCCAGGCGCCCCAGGCCGCACCCGCTGCGCCGGCCGTGGACGTGGACGCCGTGCTGGCCGACCTGCAGTCCAAGCACGGTGAAAAGCTGAATTGGAAAACCTCCATCGTCGATCTGCTCAAGCTGCTCGGGCTGGACAGCAGCCTGACCGCGCGCAAGCAGCTGGCCGCCGAACTGGGCTATACCGGCAGCACCGACGATTCGGCAGCGATGAATATCTGGCTGCACAAGCAGGTCATGCGCAAGCTGGCCGAGAACGGCGGCCAGCTGCCCGCCGACCTCAAACCCTGACCCTCCAGAGAAGGATACCGGCATGGGCCTGTTCGATTCCCTCAAGACTACGCTAGGCACCTCCCTGGGTGCCTCCCTGGGCGGCAATGCCGGGGGGCTGCTGCCCATCGTCATGGCACAGTTGGCCAACTACCCTGGCGGCATGGACGGGCTCATCGCCGCCTTCGAGCGCGGCGGCCTGGGTGCGATCGTGCAATCCTGGATCGGCAAGGGCGAGAACCTGCCCGTCACCGGCGGACAGCTCGATGCGGTGCTCGATCCTGGCGTGGTGGATGCGATGGCCGCGCAAAGCGGCCAGAGCCGCCCGGCGCTGCTCGATGCCCTGGCGGGCCTGCTTCCGGGCCTGGTCGACAAGGCCACGCCCAACGGCACGGCAGCCGACTTGCAATCCTTCGACGCCAGCAGCCTGCTGGGCATGCTCGCCAAGCTGGGCAAATAAGCCCCTGCCCGGGCCGGCCGGCGCCTCGGACCGACAGGTCCGGGGTGCTGGCACATGCCGGCTGGGGCGCTAGCGCGTCTTGGGGTGCTTGCCCGCGCCGCTTTCCGGCACGCGCGAGGCCGGGCTGCTGGGATGGCCCGGGCCTGTCGCACCGTTGTCCGAACCTGTGCCCGAACCCGTTCCGGTCTCCGTGGCCGCCCCCGTGCCTGCGCCCTGGCCTGCGCCTGGCGGATCGGCCGACGGCGGCATGCCGTCGCGGCCAGCGCCACTGCGCTGGCCGGCTGGCTGGCCGTCGGGGCGGGACTGGCCCTGGGCGCCATTGGCCTGGTGGCCGGGCTGCCGGCTCTCCTCGGTGCTTGCGCGGGTGGGGGTATCGTGCTTGCGGGCAGCCGCCGAGCCGTCCGCCGCGGATGCCTGGCTTGTCCCGGCCAGCGCCAGCGCGGTCAGCGCGCCGGTGATTGCACTACGCATGGTCATGTCCGCTTTCCTCGATCAATGACGCGAAGGCCCCGGCGTCAAGCGCGGCCGGGGCGCGTCATGCAAGGGTAGGCGGGGCGCGGCGAGCGCGCATTTCCAGCCGTGTCCGCATCTTGCCAAGCCCCTGGCCGGGCAACAGGCCGGCCTGCCTGCGCGGGCTGGCGGCCACGCGCCTGGCAATCACTTTTACATGGCCGTACATCGCGGATCGTTGCGGCCCGGCGCCCCCGCCCGAAGCCGCGCGCGGGCGGCTTCGTCCATGCCTTGGGCAGGCTCAGCGCAGCCGGCCCAGCTCTTCGCTGACCGTCGAAGGCCGCGCGCCATACTTGTAGGTCATGTAGGCGACGAGTTCGTACTCGGTCCGGGAATAGCGTTGCGGCCTGTCGGGCTCGGGCTCTTGGGCGCGGGGAGCTTCGGGGCCGCCAGGGGCGGGCGCCGGCGGCTCGGGGAGGAATTGCGGACTGGCCATGTGGGTTCTCCTCGGAGGCACAGTGATGGCAGCAGGTAAGGCCCCGCAGGCAAGCCGGACGGGGTTCCCTATCATATTCGCAGATTTGCGAGTGTTGTAAATATTAGCCTAAATATGTCGTTTTTTAACGGATCATGGTTGGCTGCCTATCATCGACGGGCAGGTGCGGTCATTCTTCAAAGAATAGAGCGGCAGTCGTGTGGCCAAAGGCGGGTGTATGCCTTGCGCCGCAGGGGCGACGTAGCCCGTAATAGGAGGGAGGTGATGAGGCGTTGGGGCGGGGGATAGGCCCATGCGCCGTGGTGGCGCCAGGGTCCGGTTTCCTGGTGCCCGAGACCGGAGTCGAACCGGTACGACGTATGAGGTCGGGGGATTTTAAGTCCCCTGTGTCTACCAATTTCACCACTCGGGCCAGGTGGGCCGGGGCCCCTCCTGCATAGAGGCCGAGACTATACCATCGGGCCCCGGGGCGGGCCCGCAAGGCGCTTTAGCGGATGTACTTGTACGTGCCCACCGCCGTGGCCAGCAGCAGGTCCTCGTCCTGCCAGACCTCGGCGCGGGCAAAGTACACGGTGCGGCCCTTGCGTTCGAGAAAACCCTTGGCCACCAGCCCCTGGCCCGCGCCGCTGGCCATGAACTGGGTGGTCAGCGACAGCGTCACGCTGCGGATCTTCGGCGCTTCGGGCGGCGCATACACGCCGGCGTAGCCCGCGGCCACGTCAAGCAGGGTGCACAGCACGCCGCCCTGTATACGTTCGGTGCGATTGAACAGGTTGGGCGTGCTCGGCAGGTGCAGTTCAGCATAGCCGGACCGCCATTGGGCCAGGCTCGCGCCCAGCCATTGCAGGAAGGGATTGTCGGTGATGGGGGTGGTCATGTCGCGGGCGGGGGCGGCAAGGCCCGTTCTGAATCGGAAGCGGCGCTCATGGTACTCCAAGCGCCGCCCGGCTTACGGGTGGACATGCCTGTATACATGCGCCTATACTTTTGTCTTTCATCAGGCCGCTACTGCTGACTTGGCACACAGCGGCCCGGCATCTTCGCCGAAACACCACAAACCCGGCCGTTCGCGGCTGCGGAACACCTAGCCGGCCCATCAGGCCGGTGCTCACAAACCACTGCGGGCGATCCGCCTTGATCGGCCGCACTGTGGCAACGCGGCACCTTCGTGTTGTCTTCTACATGCCGTCTGGCCCAGCGTCCGGAGGATCCCGGCTTCGCCATGCCGGCATGAGCTTGCGTATTGCCCGCGCTCGCGCCCGGTGTTTTGGCATGCCAATGGGATGGTTGCCTCCCATCGCATCGTGCGGAACTGGCATGGACGCGGCACGCCGTCGGCGTGCGCCGCGAAGGAGCGATAGCACCCAATGCAAGAGATCGACTTTTATCAGTTGTCAGGTACAGCGGCAGTTCTTCTGTTGATCGGCTTTTACGGCGTCACCTTCCTGATGTCCTTGCGCATCGGCAAGCGCCGTGAGAGCGCGGATGGCTACATGGTCTCGAATAACGCGGTGGGCTTCGGGCTGGCCGCCGCCAGCATGACCGCCACGTGGATCTGGGCGGCTTCCTTTTACGCCAGTGCCACGTCAGGCTTCAAGTACGGCCTGTCAGGCCCCATCCACTACGGCCTCTGGGGCGCCCTGATGATCTTGTTCATTTATCCGTACGGCAAGCGGTTCCGCCAGCTTGCGCCGAAAGCGCATACGCTGGGCGAAATCATCCATGCCCGTCACGGCACCTCGAGCCAGATGATCATGGCGGTATCCAACATCGTGGGAAGCTGCATCAGCCTGATGGTGAACTTCACCGCCGCCGGCGCGCTGGTCTCGATCCTGAGCCCCCTGAGCTTCATCCAGGGCGTGCTCATCGCCGGCCTGGGCGTGCTGTCCTATACCTTCTGGTCGGGCTTTCGCGCATCGGTGATGACCGACTTCGCGCAATTGATGGCCATGATGGCATCGGCCATCATCATCATTCCGCTGATCTTCTTCGCCGCGGGGGGGCCAGACCTGCTGCAGGCCAATATGTGGCGGCTGTCGGACGAGCAGGCCGACTTCTATTCCATGCAGGCCATCCTTGAGCAGGGCGCGCCGCTGTTCGTGGCGGTGCTGGCCTATGCCATCGGCAATCAGACCATTGCCCAGCGCCTGTTCGCGGTGCGCGAAGACCTGATCAAGCCCACCTTCGTCACCGCCACCCTGGGCTATGGCGTCGTGGTCATCGGCCTGGGCATGCTGGGCTTGCTGGCCTTGTTCACCGGCCTGCAGCCGGCCGACGGCGACATGAACAACATCATCCCGCAGATGGCGTCGGCCTATCTTCCGCCCATCGGCATCGCGCTGTTCTTCATCATGGTGGTGGGCTCGCTGTCCTCGACCGCCGATTCGGACCTGGCGGCGCTGTCGTCCATCGTCATGACGGACGTCTACGCCAAGAACATCGCCCGCGGCCGCCCGGACCCGCGGCGCATGCTGTGGTGGGGGCGCGCCACCATGGTGATCGCCACCATGATCGGCGTGATCTTCGCCAGCCTTCAGCTCGATATCCTGGTGATGCTGGTGTTTGTCGGCGCGCTCTGGGGCGCGATCGTGTTCCCCGTGATCGCCAGCTTCTACTGGGACCGCGTCGACAATCGCGCCTTTACCTGGTCCGCGCTGTCGGCCGTTGCGCTGTTTTGCATCGTGCGCTTCGAACTGCTGCCCATGCAGGGCGCGGTGGCGATCTTTTTCGAGTTGTGCGCCAGCATCGGCGCGGGCGTCGTGCTCGGGCTGATGACCTTCGGCTTCTTCGGCCGCCTGCCCGGGCTGGCCGTCGGCGTGATCGCCGGGTTGGTCCTGTTGCCGTACTTCGTCGGGTTCCTGCGCGATTACACCGTGCTGGTCGCCTCGCTGACCTCCTACGGGGTCAGTGCGGTGGTCTGCGTGGCGCTGACCCTGCGCAACCGCCAGCGGTTCGACTTCTCGACGCTGGCCGAGCGCGTGACCTCGTTCCAGCGCGAGCAGGAGGCCTCCAAGCCTGCCGGCCACGCCGCGCCCGTTTCCGCGCCTGCGCGCGCCTGATTTCCGATGGAGGATATTGATATGTGGCTGACCGCTTATTTCCTGATCTGGCCCGTGCTCGGGGCCGCCATCATGGCTGTGTTGCTGGCGGCGCTGCGGCGCGACCTGCGCGCGGCCAAACGCGACGGCACCAGCATGGTCTGAGGCCCGGTGTCGGCGCAAGCGGTGGGCTTTCGGTATTTCCGGAAGCCCCGCTTTGCTTCAGCGCCCGCCGGCCACGTCCAGCACCGCGCTATGCACATACGAGGCCTGCGGCGAGGCCAGCCACAGCACGGTCTGCGCCACTTCCTCGGCAGTGCCGGTGCGGCCCAGCGGCGTGGTCCTGCCCAGCGCTTCGAGCTTGTCCGGACCGCCGTGCACCGCGTGGATATCGGTGCGGATCAGGCCCGGCCGCACGGCGTTCACGCGTATGCCTTCGGCGCCCACTTCCTTGGCCAGGGCCAGCGAAAAGCTGTCTATCGCGCCCTTGGTGGCCGCATAGTGGCTGCCGCCGGCCAGGCCGCCCAGGCGCGAGGCCACCGAAGACAGGTTGACGATGGCGCCACCCTTGCCGCCCAGCCGCGTGGACATGCGCCGCACGGCCTCGCGCGAGCAGAAGAACATGCTGTAGACGTTGGCCCGGAATACGCGGTCCAACTCGTCCTCGTCCATCTCGGCCACCAGGCGGCTGCCGAGCAGGCCGGCGTTGTTCACCAGCACGTCTGCCGTGCCCAATTGCGCATCCACCGCTTCGAACAGGCGCGCGGCCTGGGCCTGGATGCCGACGTCGGCCTGGACGGCAATGGCCTTGCCGCCCGATTCGGCGATCTCCCGCACCAGCGCATCGGCCGCCTGCGCGTTGCGCAGGTAGTTCACGCACACCGCGTAGCCCTGCGAGGCGGCCAGCCGCGCCACCGCCGCGCCGATGCCGCGTCCGCCGCCGGTCACGATCATGGTTTTCTGCATCGTCATGCTCCCAGCCCTATTCATTGCGGTTCGATGCCGGCCTGCTTGACCAGTTCGTTCCACTTGTCGATTTCGCTATCGATGAAGCCGGCCAGTTTGCCAGGATCCCGGTAGTCGGGGGCCAGGCCGCTCTCGACCATGCGCTTGGCCACGGCCGGATCTTCCAGCACCGACTTGGCCGCGCCCGTGAGGGCCTGGGTGACGGCATCGGGCAGCCCCGCCGGACCGACCAGCGCGAACCAGGCCGTGATGTCAAAGCCTGGCAGGTCCTGCGCCAGCGGCACCCAGCCGGGCGTGAGCGGGCTGGGGGCCGGCGCGGTGATGGCGATGGGCTTGAGCCGGCCGCCGCGCGCTTGGGCCAGCGCATTGGCCGCGTCCACGAAAGTGAAATCGAGGGTACCGCCCAGCACGTCGGTCACGGCATCGGGAATGCCCTTGTAGGGCACGGCCAGCACGTCCAGCCCCGCCTTCGATTCCAGCATGGCTAGGGAAACCTGCGAGCTGGACGAGCCAAAGCCGGCCGACAGCTTGCCTGGCCGCTGCTTGACGTAGTCCACGAAACCGCGCGTGTCGTCGGCGGGAAAATCCTTGCGGACCATGAGCACCAGCAGGTTCGAGGCCAGCCCGGCCACCGGCGTGAAATCCTTGCGCGGGTCGTAGGGCAGCTTCTTGAACAGGCTGACGTTGGCGGCGATGGCGGTGTTGGCGCTGATCATCAGCGTATAGCCGTCGGCCGCGCTTTCCGTGAGCGTGCCCACGGCGATGATGCCCTGCGCGCCGGGGCGGTTTTCCACCACCATGGGCTGGCCCAGCTTCTTTTGCATCTCGCTGCTGACCAGTCGGGCCAGCTGGTCGGTGGCGCTGCCGGCGGGGAAGGGCACCAGCACTCGGATAGGGCGTTCCGGATAAGCGGCGGCGGCCGGGCCGGCGTTGAGCACCGCGGCGGTCAGGGCACCAGCCCAGATCAGTTTGCGCAGCATGGTTGTCTCCTTGGGGGGTTGTGATCGTTATGGGACAAGATCAGAACGCGACGGCGTGTTTTCCTTTCAGCTTGAGCAGGGCGCGGGCCTCGTCGGGCGTGGCCACCTGCAGGCCCAGCGCCTCGATGGCCCCGCGCACGCGCCGGACCTGGTCGGCGTTGCTGCGCGCCAGCCGGCCCGGGCCGTCCCACAGCGAGTCCTCCAGCCCCACCCGCGCGTTGCCGCCCTGGGCCACGGCCAGCTGGGCGATCGGCATCTGCGCGCGGCCCGCGCCCAGCGCCGACCACACGTAATCCTGGCCGAACAGCCGGTCGGCCGTGCGCTTGAGGTGCGCCACGTCGTCCGGGTGCGTGCCGATGCCGCCCAGGATGCCGAAGACCGTCTGTACGAACAGCGGCGGCTCGACCAGCTTGCGGTCCAGGAAGTGCGCCAGGTTGTAGAGGTGGGCGGTGTCGTAGCACTCGAATTCGAAGCGCGTGCCCTGGCTGGCGCCCTGGCGCAGCATGAATTCGATATCGGCGAAGGTGTTCTTGAAAACCAGGTCGCGCGTGCCTTCCAGGTAGGGTCGTTCCCATTCGTGGGCAAAGCGCTGGTAGCGTGCCAGCATGGGATACAGGCCGAAGTTCATCGAGCCCATGTTCAGCGAGGCCACCTCGGGCTGCAGCGCGATGGCCGGGGCCATGCGCTCGTTCACCGGCATGGTCGGCGCGCCGCCGGTCGTGATGTTGATCACGCCGTCGCAGCGCGACTTGATCTCGCCCACGAACGCGGCGAAGGCTTCAGGCGTTTGCAGTGGACGTCCGTCCCTGGGGTCGCGCGCATGCAGATGCACGATGGCGGCGCCGGCCTCGATGGCCTGCACCGCCGCATCGGCGATCTGCGTCGGGGAAACCGGCAGGAACTCCGACATCGAGGGCGTGTGGATGGAGCCCGTCACCGCGCAGGTGACGATTACTTTGCGTGCAGCGGCCATGTCTTGTCTCCTTGGGCGGCTATGCGGACCGTGCCGGGCTTGCTGTGGTGGTTGTGGCCGGCGCGGTCGTCTGTTCAGCGGCGGGCCGGCTCGGCCGGTGCCTCGGCCAGGGGCATGTCCAGCAGATGAAAGGACAGCGACTTGCCGTGCAGGTCCAGGTCCAGCGAGTCGTTCACGCCGCCGTCCAGGACGTTTTCCAGCACGAAATTCATGGCGCCCAGGCGAGGCAGCAGATAGCGGCGCACCGCGGTGGGCTGGCGGTGGGCGAAATGCGCGGCCACCCGTTCGGGGGTCACGTGCTCGACCAGCCGGCCGTAGTCCTGGGCGCGGTAGGCGATCAGGCTGATGTTGGCGTGGTTGCCCTTGTCGCCGGTGCGCGCATGGGCCAGGTCATACAGCTTGGGTTGGGATGGGCTCATGAGTGCGACTCCGGGTCGATGAATCGATAGGCGGCAGGCGCCTGTTCGCGTGGCAGCAGGAAATTGGCCATGTCCAGGCGCTGGCGCTTGCTGGTCTTGACGCCGCCGCCGCCGGCGGGCCCGCCGGTCCACAGCGCGGTCACTTCGCGGTGCAGCCGGTCGATCTGCGCGGGGTCGGCATGCCGGGCGGCCGCGCGCAGCCGCACGTCGGTCGCCTGTCCGGCCGGCGTGCGGGCCAGCAGCCGGCCGGCATCGTCGCCCAGGATGCTGCACACCCCGATCAGGTCGAAGCGCAGCTGCAACTGCTGGCCCAGCCGCTTGCGCAGGATGTCCATCGACAGGCGCGCGCGTCCTTCGGCATTGGGGCCGGCGTAGGAAATCTCGGCGTCGCCGGCCCAGCCGCCCTCGAAGAAGGCGGCGGCCTTGAGGGTGGGCGGGCGGGGGTGCCCCTTGACGCCCGAGAGCCGCACCCGGTCCGGGCCGAGCTCTTGCACCGAGGCCTCGCTCAGGTCGGCCACCACGTCGGGCGTGAGATAGGCCGATGGGTCGTGCACCTCGTAGAGCAACTGCTCCTTGACCGTCATGGCGTTGACCACGCCGCCGGTGCCTTCGGCCTTGCCGACGATGCAACTGCCGTCGGCCGCGATCTGGGCGATCGGAAAGCCCACGTTGTCCATGCCCGGCACGTCCTTGCGGCCGGGATCGGCGTAGTAGCCGCCGGTCACCTGCGCGCCGCATTCCAGCAGGTGACCGGCCATGGTGGCGCCGGCCAGCATGTCCCAGTCGTCCGGGCTCCAGCCGAAATGCGCGATGGCCGGCCCCAGCGTCAGCGAGGGATCGGCCACCCTGCCGGCCACCACGATCTGCGCGCCGTCCCGGATGGCCTGCGCGATCTCGAAGGCGCCTTGGTAGACGCTGGCGCTGACGAAGCGTTTTTCATCGAAACGTTCGCCCAGCCACTCGCGCAGCATGTCTTGGGCGTCGGCCCGGGCGCTCAGGTCATCGCCCTCGATCACGGCGATGCGCGGCGCGGGCAGGCCCAGTTCGGCCGCCAGGGCGGCAATGGCGCGCGCCGCGCCCGGCGGATTGGCTGCCCCGAAGTTGCCCACCACGGTAACGCCGTGCGCCAGGCAGTCGGCCAGCACGGGACGCAGCAGCGGCTGCAGCAGGGCCTCGTAGCCCTTGGCCGGATCGTGGCGGCGGGCGATCTGCGCAAAGGCGAGCGTGCGCTCGGCCAGGGTCTCGAAGATCAATGCCGCCGGCCCGCCGCGGGCGATCAGCGTCTGGACCACGGGCCCGGGCGCATCCAGCCGGTCTCCGGAAAAGCCGGCGCCGCAGCCGATGTTCAGTACGTCCATAGCGATAGTCTCCAATCGTGGGACACAGCTTGCCGCGGCTTGTTGTGTAAGTAAAATGGATTTATTCGAACAATTATTTGGCAAAACAGGATAGTTGCCGGCATGCATATCTCGGGCCGTCTCATCGACGCATTCATCGCCCTGGCCGAAACCGGCAAGTTCTCCGTGGCGGCCGAGCGCTGCAACGTCTCGGCCTCGGCCTTCAGCCAGGCCATCGGCCGCCTGGAGTCGCTGGTGGGCGCGCGGCTGTTCGACCGCGATACCCGCAACGTGCAGCTGACCGCCGAAGGGCAGACCTTCCTGGTGGGTGCGCGCCGCATCCACCAGGAATGGCAGGCGTCGCTGGCCGCCGTGCGCAGTCAGTCGCTGCTCAATCAGGGAAACGTGACGCTGGCCGCGCCGCCTTCGTTGTGTTCGGATTGGCTGCCGCGGCTGATGGCCGATTTCAATCGCGACCATCCGGCCATCGTGCTGCGCCTGCACGATGCGGTTTCCGAGCGCAGTCTGGACATGATCGTTTCGGGCCAGGTTGATTTCGGCTTGAACGCCGTGCCAGGCAACGACCTGGAGTTCGAGTCGGTGCTGCTCTTTAACGAGCCCTTTCACCTGCTGTGCCGCAGCGACGATCCCTTGGCGCGGCGCCGCAAGCTTCGCCTTCAGGAGGTGGCCGGCCGGGTCGCCGTGCAGACCACGCGCTTTGGCAGCGTCTGGCACTACACGCAGCCCCTGCTGGCGGCCGCGGGCATTCGCGACAGCGGCCTGGAGGTGGCGCAGTTCGGTTCGCTGGCCGGCCTGGTTGCCGCCGGGTTCGGGATCAGCATCGTCCCGGTGCTGTCTCTGGCGCTGTGCCGCCGGCCCGATCTCGCGACGGTGCCCATCGTCGACGCGAACGCCTATCGGCCCATCTATCGCATCAAGCGGCGCAACCGAAGCTTGTCGGCGGCCGCGCAGGCCATGTGGGACAGGATAGGGCAGGCGCCCTTGCCGGACGTGCGCAAAGGCCGGGCCTGAGCCCGGGAAAGATCCTTGTTGGCAGTTATGACCGTCAAGGCGATCAAGGTGATTGTATTTCCGACTGGCCAGTCGTAAACTGGCGTCCAGAGTGCTTCGAGGCGTCCGAACCGTCGATGCTTGAAGGTAACAGGGGCTGTCCTCAGTACGAACTCGCTTCACGGACGGATCCAAATACGTCTTTCGGCACTGACCCCAACCAAAGGAAAGGAGTCGACCAATGGCCCGTCCTCGGGAGATTGACCGCGATCGGATACTTGACGCCGCGCAGGAGATCATGGTGGCAAGCGAAGGCCGCGGTCTGACGCTTGATGCCGTGGCTGCACGCGCCGGTATCAGCAAAGGTGGCCTGGTCTACAGCTTCGCCACCAAGGATGAACTGATCGCAGCGGCGCTTGAACGCGAGCTTGAGCGTTTTCTTGCTGCTTGGGACGGAATGGCCGAAGGAAACGATCGGTCCGCGTCGTCCATGCTCAGCGCTTATGTCCGGGAAATCCTGAGCCAGGACGAGGCGCATCTTCGCACCGCCTCGCTGCTAATGACGGCCCTCTCCAATGCGCCAGAAGTCTCGGAACCGGCACGGCGCTTTTACCGTGCCGTGTTCCAGCACTTCGACGCGAGCACAGCCAGAGGCCGTGACATCAGGCAAGCCATTCTCGCAATTGAGGGCCTCTTTCTTCTTCGTGGATTGGGCCTCGTGAACTGCAGTCATGACCAGTGGCTGTCTGTCGTAAACCACGCGCTGGTCACGCTGCAGCGCCCGGACTGAGCAGCGCTGCACCGGCACACGGCAGTCATACCCTCGCGACGCTGCAACCGCGGCGGCGTCGCCCAGACCTCTTCGACACCGAGGATCACCATGCACCACGCAACCGCCACCGTACCCACCGAACATGCCAGCCGATATCTTAGGCAGCTTTGCAAGCACTGGAGTCATCGTTTCACCGTCGCTTTCACGCCTGAGGCGGGAAGCATCGATTTTGGCGGCGGCGAAACAGTCGAGTTGACCGCACTGCCTGCGGCGCTGGAGATCCGCGTGTCGACGGGCGGCGATCTGGCCGAACTCGAACGCGTGGTCGAGGAGCACCTCCAGCGCTTCGGTTTTCGTGAGCAGCTTGTTTTCGAATGGCGCCCCGCCTGAGCGGCTCTCCTGTACCCATCACCCCCATGCTGCCGGCCGATGCGTCAAGACCAATGAACTCCTCAAACCCGTTCCCCGCTGCGACGACGGCCGTCGCGGTCGCGCTAGGCCTGATAACCCTCCTGGGGCCGGCCTCCATCGATATGTATCTGCCCTCGCTTCCCGCCATGGCCAACGAGCTGGGGACCGACTATGCCACCATGCAGGTCACCCTGACGGTGTTCCTCTTGGCGTTGGGGGGCGGACAGGTCGTCTTCGGCCCCCTGATCGATGCTTTGGGCAGACGCCGCCCACTGCTTGTCGCGCTGGGCGTTTTTGTCGCCACCTCGGCATGGGCGGCATTTGCGCAATCCGTTGAAAGCTTGATCCTGGCCCGCTTCTTCCAAGGTCTTTCCGCCTCGCTTGCCATCGTCACGGCCATGAGCAGCGTTCGCGATGTGGCCGAAGGCGTGCGCGCCACCCAGATTTTTGCCCTGCTGATGACGGTACAGGGGCTTGGGCCGGTGATCGCGCCTGCCTTGGGCGGGGTTATCGGATCGGCCATGGGCTGGCGTGCCGTCTTCGCCGTGTTGGCCGCGCTAGGCGCCGCTGTGATCGTCAGCAGCTTCATTCTGCTTCCGGAGTCACTTCCTCGTGCCAAGCGCACGCCATTGCGGCTCGGCGGCATTGCCAGGACATACGCGGAAATCCTGAGTGATCGACGCTTCCTTTTGCCGGCGGCATCATTGACCTGCGCCTTCGTGTTCCTGTTCGCGTATATCGGCGGCTCTTCCTACGCTTACCAGGAGTTCTATGGCCTGACTGCAGCCAGCTTCGGCTTGGTCTTCGGCGTCACCGGCCTGGCTGTCCTGGTAGGTGCCATGGCGAGCGCCCGGCTGGCTGCGCGTGTGCGGGTTGAAAAGCTGGCAAGTGCAGGCACGCTGGGCATGCTCGCCGGCGCCGCGGTCGCCTTGTTCTCGGCGGTCACGGGGATCGGACTTCCGGGCATTGTCCTGGGCATGTTCATCGCGCTTGCCGGCCTTGGCATTGCCGAAGCCACTTTGATGTCGATCGCTCTTGCCACCCGCACCACGGCATTGGGCGCCAGCGCAGCGGTGCTTGGGGCCGTGCCGATGATTCTGGGGGCGGCTGTCACGCCGTTCGCCGCGCTGCTCGTGCAGGAGGGAGCGAGCGCCTGGCTCGGCCTGCTGCTTGCCGTCGTCGTCCTTGTCACGCTATTGACATTCGCCACCTTGCGCATGGCCCAGCGGATTGGGCTGCAAGCGGTCAGTCAGCACTGACTAAGCTTGGTCAATCTGGACTGAAGTGGCGGAAGGGGTGGGATTCGAACCCACGGATGGTTGCCCATCGGCGGTTTTCAAGACCGCTGCAATCGACCTCTCTGCCACCCTTCCGTCGGGACGGGAAACGCCGCGCGGGACGGGGCCGCCGCGCGTTTTTCCGAAGAGGCAGAGTGTAGCGTATGGCGTGGCCGCGCCGGGCGGGGCGCCGGGGCGGGGCGGGCATAATAGGTTCTTTGCCTGCCCGTGCGCCTGCCGGTACCGCGGTGCGCGCAGCCAGCCTACACCAGGAGTCCAATACCCATGAAAGCCATAGAGATTTCCCAGCCCGGCGGTCCGGAAGTGCTCGTGCCCGTGGAGCGTCCCACGCCCGAACCCGGCCCGGGCGAGGTGCTGATCAAGGTCGCGGCCGCGGGCATCAACCGGCCGGACGTGCTGCAGCGCAAGGGCCACTATCCGCCCCCGCCCGGCGCATCCGATCTGCCCGGCCTGGAAGTGGCCGGCGAGATCGTCGGCGGGGATGGTTCGAGCGCGGGCTTGAGGACCGGCGACCAAGTCTGCGCGCTGATGACCGGTGGCGGCTACGCCGAGTATGTCGCGGTGCCGGCCGTGCAATGCCTGCCGGTGCCCCGGGGACTGTCCATGGTCGAGGCGGCTGGCCTGCCCGAAACCTATTTCACCGTCTGGAGCAACGTTTTTGACCGCGGCCGCCTGGCCCAGGGCGAAACCCTGCTGGTGCACGGCGGGGCCAGCGGCATCGGCACGACCGCGGTGCAGCTGGCGCGCGCGCTCGGCCACCCGGTGTACGCCACGGTGGGCAGCGACGAGCGTGCCCGCGCCGTCGAGGCGCTGGGCGCCACGCTGGGCATCAACTACAAGACGCAGGATTTCGTCGAAGAGGTCAAGCGCGCCACCGATGGCAGGGGCGTGGACGTCATCCTGGACATGGTGGCCGGCGACTACATCGAGCGCGACGTCAAATGCCTGGCCGACGACGGACGCATCGTCATCATCGCCGTGCTGGGCGGCATCAAGTCGGGTTTCGACGCCGGGCAGGTGCTGCGCCGGCGCCTGACCATCACGGGCTCGACGCTGCGCGCCCGGCCGGTCGAATTCAAGGCGGGCATCGCGCGCGCCTTGCACGAGCACGTCTGGCCCTTGCTGGAGCAGGGCAGGATCAAGCCGGTGGTCCATGCCACCTTCCCGCTGGAGCAGGCCAGCCAAGCCCACGCCTTGATGGATTCGGGCGCGCATATCGGGAAGATCGTGCTGACGGTGTAGGGGGATTTCTTAAGAGCGGGCATGGCGTAACGGGGGGATCCTCTTGCGCTGGGCCCGTGGTTTTATTCGGTAGAATTTTTGGGTGGATTTATTTCTTTAAAAATCAGGCGGTTGGGTTAAGTGTTCCCCGCGTATGCGGGGATGAACCGCGATAGAACAGGCCGATGGTCCTTCGGGACGGGTGTTCCCCGCGTATGCGGGGATGAACCGCCTTTATCCATGCGGGTTTCCGCCATTTTCAGGTGTTCCCCGCGTATGCGGGGATGAACCGGCCTCCGGCCGGCAGAACTCCATGGTCGTGCGGTGTTCCCCGCGTATGCGGGGATGAACCGTCATCCCAGATCACGGCCTTTTCGGCAACGGGGTGTTCCCCGCGTATGCGGGGATGAACCGGGGATTGGCCCGCTCATCACGAACCTGATCGCGTGTTCCCCGCGTATGCGGGGATGACCAGCTCAGGACGTGATAAGGACGCGCACCCCAGGACAAACCCCGGCCTCCCCCAGGCCAGCGATGCCTTGGCGGCCGGCTCCGGCCCCTGCGAAGGCATCCTCGCCCAAACCCCCCACAACACGATACAATACCGGGTTTATCCGCTTAATCATCGTGTTCGCATGACCGCCGCTTCCCGCTCCCCATCCGGTGCCAGCACGTCCGAGGCCAGCCAGCGTTCGCGCCTGGTGCTGGGCAACTGGAAAATGCACGGCAACCTGGCCGAGAACGCCGCCTTGCTCGAGGCACTGCGCACGGGCGCGGCGCAGCCGCTGACGGCCGAGATCGGCGTGTGCGTGCCGTTTCCGTACCTGGCCCAGGCCCAGTCGGCCCTGCAGGGCTCGCCCATATCGTGGGGGGCGCAAGATCTCAGCACCCAGGAAAAAGGCGCCTATACCGGCGAAGTCGCCGGCGCCATGCTGGCTGATTTTGGCTGCCGGTGGGTGCTGGTCGGCCATTCCGAGCGGCGCAGCCTGCACGGCGAGACCGACGCGCTGGTGGCCGACAAGGCCAAGGCCGCGCTGGCGGCGGGCTTGACGCCGGTGGTGTGCGTGGGCGAGACGCTGGACGAGCGCGAGGCGGGCAGCACCCTGGCCGTCATCGAACGCCAGCTGGGGCCCGTGCTGGCGCTGGGCGCGCCGGCGGTAGGCCGCATGGTGCTGGCCTACGAACCGGTCTGGGCCATCGGCACGGGGCGCACCGCCACGCCCGAGCAGGCCCAGGAGGTGCATGCAGCCATTCGCCAGGCCTTGCGCCAGCTGGGCGCCGAGCAGGTCCAGGTGCTGTACGGCGGCAGCGTCAAGGCCGCCAGCGCGGCCAGTCTTTTTGCCATGCCCGATATCGACGGCGGGCTGGTCGGCGGCGCCTCGCTGGTCGCCGAAGAATTCCTGCGCATCGCCGCAGCCTAAGTTTCCGGAGTCTTCTTAATGTCCACCCTGCTCACCGTCCTGCTCATCGTGCAGGTCATTTCTTCGCTGTCGATCATCGTGCTCGTGCTCCTGCAGCAGGGCAAGGGCGCCGACATGGGCTCGTCCTTCGGCAGTGGTTCGGCTGGCAGCCTGTTCGGCGCCAGCGGCGCGGCCAATTTCCTGTCGCGCACCACCAAATGGGCGGCGGTGGTCTTCTTTGCTTCCACGGCGGGCCTGGCCTACCTGAGCCACAGCGTGCCGGGCGCGCCCGGCGGCGGTGGCGGGGTGATGGAGAACTACCAGGACCGTTCGGTTCCCGCCGTGCCCGGCCAGGAGCCGGCTCCCCCGGCCATGCCCGGCGGCGAGGCGGGCGTGCCGCAGGTGCCGGCCCAGCCGCAGCCTTCCTCCGAAGTGCCCGCCGCGCCGGCGGCGCCGGCTCCGCAACCGCCTGCCGAGCCGTCCGCGCAAGGCGAAGCGGCGCCCGCCGCGCCGGCGCCCGAAGCCCAGCCCTAAAGCCAAAGCCCGAAAGCCCAAAGCCCTATCCTGGGCCAGCCCAAGGGTCCAGGGCCGCCAGCAGATCATCCTGTCCGGACGCCGCTCATCGGCCTGGCCCGGCAAGAAAAAACCCGCCGCTCCGCAAGGAGGGCGGGTTTTCTGCTTTGGCGAGACTGCGGACGCGCTAACTGCGCGCGGCCTGCGCCAGCCAGCTGCCGATGGCTGCCGCCTTGGCATCGTCGTGCGCCTGGCCCATTACCTGCACACCCAGCGGCAGGCCGTCCACCGCCAGCGCCGGGACGTTGACCGAGGGGGCGCCCAGCCACGAGGACACGCACGCAAAGGAGACATCGCCGGTCGGAAAGCGGCTCTTGGCCGCCGCATCCTTGAGCGGCGCCGGGCCGCAGGCGCTCAAGCCGATCAAGGCATCGCACTGCGTCGCCAGGGCGGCCAGGCGCTGCCGCGCGTGCTCGCGCTGCAGCAGGCAGACCCGGAAGTCCTCCAGCGTCAGCGAGCGGCCCATTTCCAGTTGGCGCACCAGGCTGGGGCCCAGCGTGCCGGGATGCTGCTCGGCCAGGTTCTCCAGGCTCCAGCGCTGCTCCCAGGCGATCAGGCGCAGCGACAGCGCGGTGGCGTCGGCGATGGCCGCCTCCAGCGCCTGGACCAGCGGCGAATCGGCGCGCCGCAGCAGGCGCACGCCCTGCGCGGCCAGCCGCTCGAGCAGCGATTCGAAGGCCTGCCGCGCGGCGGGCTCGGCGCGTTCCCAGCCTTCGCTTTCAAAAACGGCCAGGGCGGCGGGCTTGCGGGCCTGGGGCGGCGTGCCGGGGCCATACAGGCCCGGATGTCCGGGATCGCCGCCCACCCGCTTGACGATCTCGTAGGCCGCCTGCCACATGTCCTGCATGGCATTGGCGTGGATGCCCACGTGCGACTGGCTGTAGCCCAGCCGCTCGCCGCGGTTGATGGCGCCATAGGTGGGCTTGAGCGCCCAGTTGCCGTTGTAGCTGGCCGGGCGCAGCACCGAACCGACCAGCTGCGAGCCCAGGGCCAGCGGCACCATGTTTGCGCCGACCACCGCGCCCGAGCCGCTGGAAGAGCCGCCGGGCGTGCGCGCCGGGTCGAAGGCGTTGGTGGTGGGGCCAGGATCCAGGAAGCCCAGCGCCGTCGTCACCGTCTTGCCCAGGATGATGGCGCCGGCATCGCGCAGGGCGCGCACCGCCGCGCTGTCGTTCCTGGGGAAGTGGCCGGCGAAGGCGGCGCAGCCCATTTGCGTGGGCATGTCCTTGGTTTCGATCAGGTCCTTGACGCCCACGGGCATGCCGTCGATGGGAGAGAGGGGCCGCCCGGCGCGATAGCGTTGCGTCGATGCGTCGGCCGCCTGGCGCGCGCCTTCGTCGTTGCGCACCACCCAGCCTTGCAGCACCGATTCGCGTTCGGCGATCACGGCCAGGCAGCGTTCGAGATAATCGCGCGGCGTGTCCTGGCCCTCGGCAAAGCGGGGGACGGCGTCATGAAAGGTAAGCGCTTGATGGGTGGATGGGTCGTAGTTCAAGAAGAGCTCCTCATTGGTTGCTTTGAATGCCGGCCGCTTGGATCAGCTCGCTCCAGCGCCGATGCTCTTCGCGGAAGAACGTGTCGAACTCGGTCACGCTGCCGGGCTGGGGCTGCAGGTTGATGCCCTTGAAGCGCTCGAGCACGTCGGGCTCCTGCAGGGCCTGGCGCAGGTCCGCGTTGATGCGTTCGACCAGCGCCGGGTCCATGCCCGCCGGGCCGAACAGGCCGTACCAGGCTTCGAGCCGCAGGTTCGGCAAGCCGGCCTGCGCGGTGGTGGGCACGTCGGGCAGGGCGGCCAGGCGCTCGGGCGAGGCCACCGCATAGGCCTTGGCCTTGTTGCTGGTGACGTAGGAAATCACGTTGCCCGAGCCGAACTGCACCAGCACGTTTACCTCGCCCGCCAGCATGGCCGTGGAGGCCTCCAGCGCACCGCGGTAGGGGATATGCAGCACGTCCACGCCGGCCTCGCGCTTGAACATCTCGGTATAGAGCTGAAGCACCGAGCCGGCGCCGTTGGACGAATAGGTGTACTTGCCCGGATGGGCGCGCAGTTCCGCGATCAGGTCCTGCAGGGTGTCCGGCTTCATCGACGGATGGGCCAGGATCAGCACCGGCAGGCTGCCGATGCGGCCGATCCGGGTGTAGTCGGCCACTACGTCCACGCGGGCGTTCTTGTTGATGGCCGGCAGCGTGGCCAGTTCGGTGAAGGTGAGCATCAGCGTATGGCCGTCCGGCTGCGCGCGTGCGACGTACTCCGAGCCCACCAGCGTGCCGGCGCCGGGCTTGTTTTCCACGACGACCGGCTGGCCCCATTTCTGCGCCAGCTTGGGGCCGATCAGGCGCGCCAGGATGTCGGCCGTGCCGCCCGCCGTGGTGGGCACGACGATGCTGACCGGCCGCTGCGGAAAGGCCTCGGCTGCCGCGGCCGGGCCGGCAAGCAAGGCGGAAATGGCGAAGGCGATGGCGCGCCAGGCGCGCGTGGCGGTGCAAGGCATGATGGTTCTTCCCCTATGTGTTGCGCCGCGCCGGCTGCGGACCGCGCCGGCGTCAGCGGGGTCCATGTTGAGCTTGGGCCGGCGCGGCTTCAAACGACTTTATCTATGGCACACTTTACTTTTTGTTAATCGAACGCCGCGCCCATGGACAGCCTGCCGCCGCTCAATGCCTTGCGCGCCTTCGATGCCGCCGGCCGCACCGGCAGCATCAACGGCGCCGCCGCCGAACTGTGCGTGACGCCGGCAGCCATCAGCCGCCAGATCCGGCTGCTGGAAACGCATCTGGGATTGCGCCTGTTCTACCGCCAGCATCGCGGCATCGTCCTGACCGAATCGGGGCGCCAATACCATGCCGACGTCGCGCGGCTGTTCGCCGGCCTGCGGCGCGCCACGGCAGGCTTGACGGGTCGTCCCGAACGCAAGGTCTTTCATCTGCGCGCGCCCCATAGCGTGGCCATGCGCTGGCTGCTGCCCCGGCTGGCCAGTTTCCATCTGGAGCACCCGGGCATCGACGTGCAGCTGAACACCTCGGTGCAGCCGCCCGATTTCGAGCGTGAGGACCTGGACGCGGGCATCTGCATGGGCGATGGCCATTGGAAAGGGCTGGAAAGCCACAAGGTGATGCGCAACGAACTGGTGCCCGTTTGCGCGCCGGACAAGCTTTCCCGCCTGCGCGAGCCGGCCGACCTGGCGCACGAAACCCTGCTGCACACCCTGGCGCGTCCCGACTACTGGCAGATATGGCTGCGCGCGGCTGGGGTGGAGCACATCGACCTGATGCGCGGGCTGCGCTACGAATCCTCGGCGCTGGCCTACGAAGCCGCGCTGGCCGGCTACGGCGTGGTCATCGCGCAAAAGGCGCTGGTCGAAAAGGAGCTGCAGGAAGGCACGCTGGTCATGCCCTTCGAACTGGTGGTGGATCTGGGCGCGCACAGCTATTACTTCGTGCTGCCGCCGCCGACCTACAAGCGCCATACGCCGGAACTGGCGCAGTTCCGGCGATGGGTGGCTTCGCTTGCGGTATAGGGCGGCTTTTTCCGTGCTAGAATTACCGACTTTCCTGCGGCCCGGTCATTTGGGGCGCCAGCCTGGCGGATGATGCCGGGGCGCGCCAAACAAACGCATCTGCCCGCAGCACCCAAGCCGTCGTGGTGGAATTGGTAGACACGCTATCTTGAGGGGGTAGTGGCGAAAGCTGTGCGAGTTCGAGTCTCGCCGACGGCACCATCAGACCAGAGCGTTGCCCTGTACACGCGATAAGAACCAGAAATTCAGGGCAATTGACGAGCTGGATCCTAATCCA